>NZ_JAULLN010000022.1:0-80000 GCF_041357655.1 Bradyrhizobium sp. DN3
ACCAGGAAACGGCGGAATCGTAGCCGACTCGTGGCTTTTCACACAGCCAGGGTCAACAACGGGCATCCCGGCGCCGTCTTGGCCTTCGTCCGCTCACTGTCCGAAAGCCGACATCACGGCGTTTGAGGTGTTGGACAGCTAAGGGCAACAAAAGGCGACCTAGGCGAGGCGCGAGGGAAATACGCTCAGCGCCAGACTTCGCCGAGGCCGCACAGCGACAATGACGAAGCCGGTCGTTGAATGTCGTGTCAGCGTCGGTTGCGAATCGCGTTACGTCTCTCGAAACACTTGACGGGCTCACCGGCTCGACATTTCGATCAACGCATGACGAAGCCGCCATCGACCGAGATGGACTGGCCGGTCACATAGCTCGCAGCGCCGCTGCATAGCCATAGAACCGCATGCGCGATTTCCTCGGGGCGTCCGACACGCCCCATCGGAATACTTTTTTCCATGGCCTTGAGCGCATCGCCTTGCCCGTCGGCCACCATCTGGTCCACCATCGGCGTCCATATCAATCCGGGGCAAATGGCATTGACGCGAATGCCGCGCGTTCCATATTCGAGCGCTGCGCTTTTGGTGAACCCGTGGATACCGTGCTTGGCGGCGTGATAGATCCCGCGTTCTGCACCTCCGACAAGACCGCCGAGAGACGAGCAATTGACGATGGCGCCGCTGCCCTGCTTGCGCATCTGCTGCAATTCGAACTTCATGCAGCTCCATACGCCGCGCAGATTGACCCCCATGACACGGTCATAATCCACGTGAGTGGTGTCAGCCGTTTCTGCGAGCACATTCTGGACGCCGGCATTGTTGTAGGCGGCATCGAGCCGACCGAAAGTTTCGACCGTCTTTGAGACCATGGCTTCGACCTCAACATCATCGGCCACATTGCAACGGATGCTGATCGCTTTGTGACCTCGCGCATTGAGCTCGTCGGCGGCAGCACGCGCCGCATTCTCGTTCCAGTCCGCGAGCGCGACAGACGCCCCCGATTCTGCGAAAGCTTTTGCGGTTGCGAGACCGAGACCGGAAGCTGCGCCGGTCACCAGAGCGACCTTACCTTCGAATGAAATGTTCATGTCACTATCTCCTTGAGTTGGTTTGCGGCGTCCATGCCGTCAGCGCTTCGTGCGCATGGCTTCCGCCTGGGGATAGCGGTCGCCTTGTATGGTGATCCCGGCGGCGGCCTCCTCGATCTGCCGCAAATCGTCGGGCGTAAGCTCGACTGCGGCCGCGCCAATGTTCTCATCGAGCCGGTTGAGCTTCGTGGTGCCGGGAATCGGGACGATCCAGGGCTTCTGCGCCAGCAGCCAGGCGAGCGCGATCTGCGCCGGCGTCGCGTGCTTCCGCTTTCCAATTGTCTCCAGCAGTTCGACCACGGGACGGTTTGCCCTGAGAGCCTCAGGCGCGAAGCGCGGCAGGCTGGTGCGGTTATCGTTGCCGCCGAAGGTGGTCGTCTCGTCGATCTTGCCGGTGAGGAATCCCCTCCCGAGTGGGCTATAGGGGACGAAACCGATCCCAAGCTCCGCGCAAACCGGCAGCACCTCCGCTTCGGGTTCGCGCCACCACAGGGAGTACTCACTCTGGATCGCCGCGACCGGCTGAACCGCGTGCGCACGACGGATGGTCGAGGCGGCCGCCTCACTGAGCCCAAAATGTTTGACTTTGCCCTGTACGCTGAGGTCCTTCACCGCGCCGGCGACGTCCTCAATCGGCATGTCGGGATCGACCCGGTGCTGATAATAGAGATCGATCATCTCGACCCGCAGCCGCTTCAGCGAACCTTCGACCGCCTTTCGATGGTCTCGGGCCGGCTGTCTAGGCCGCTCGGCCGCGTCTGACTCAAATCGTGGCCGAACTTGGTGGCGATGACGACCTCCTGGCCGAATGGCTCCAAAGCCTCACCGACGAGTTCTTCGTTCGTGAGCGGGCCATAGACCTCGGCCGTGTCAAAGAAGGTGACACCGCGCTCCACTGCCGCGCGCACGAGTGCAATCGTCGCGTTGCGGTCCGGAGCCGGACCGCGATGGTGGTTCAGGCCCATGCAGCCGAGGCCGATAGTCGAGACCGCAAGTCCGCAGTTGCCAATCGCACGAGTCTGCATTCTTTATTCTCCTGTGCGTTTCCGAGCGATCACGGCCGCGCGTAATCTGGAAAAACACAGGGTCAAACCTTAAGGCGTTTCCTCTCATGCGATTAGATGATAAATTATGATTTGACTTATAAGACAGGCTGATGAATGCATCGGGGACGCCAGCGATTGACCTGCCTTCGTCGCCGTAGCGAGAGAGCGCAACTTCACGCGAGCCGCGCTTGAGTGGCAAAAACCGGATGTGAAGCCGACCTGCCATCCATCAGCGTACGAGGTCTCGGTGATCGGGATTACGCGCTACGGAAACTGACAGAAATCGCCCGGCCTCTGGCCGAACTCCGCTTTGGCTCAAAACCGGCCGTCTACACCGTTGTGAGCCCTTTCCGTTCTGCACCCAACAGCCGACGCTTGGACCAGCATCGAGCTAAGGCAGATTCGGGCCGGAAGGCGACATTCATGCTGAGAAATGATAGAAGGCCCGTTCCTGCTTGGTGCCATCGGAGCAAGCTGTGCCTAAGTATTTTCCGCTCGACCCAGGCGTGAGGTTCGACTGCGATAAGAGCGATCTTCTCGCGATCAAGTGGAAAGCGGAAAGCCTTTCGGCAGACTTCCTTCTGCCGGACGCTGAGGGGCAGGCGCTTCGCGTTGGCTTCAATGGCGCGACTATAGTCCGCCTCTTGGACGAAATGCCGCTCAGCACCGAACAACAGCCTACAAAGAACGAGGGACTAGTTCCAAGGCACTTCGCATATCGCGTGGAGGGTTCGACCTTCGCGGACACCCAGTCGGAGGCATGGAAGGAGATTCATCATCCCGTTCGACAGTACGAATTCATCACGGGATGGGGCTGCATGGATGTGCTCTCTGGAGCGGAGCCGACGTTTGAAGTTATCGATATCAGCGAATAACGAATGCCCGCTCCGGGTAATTCGCGTCGGTTGGGCCGGGTGCCGCCGATTTCCGCACTACCCCTACAAGCAGACTTCGTTACCGTGCGTTGGCATGTCTCAAACGGGCCAAGAGGCGACATGGTCGGCTCGTCTTGATATACAAGGCGTCCTAAAATCGGCAAAGGGTCCCGAGCCACTTGGACATTATTGGACAACCACCTGTATTAGCGGGGCTTTGTTGTGACGCATTCGTCTGTGAGGGTTTTGCTCACAACGGATCACTCATAGCAAACGCCAATGTCGTTCATGTCTGCTTCGCGGGCGTTTGGCATAAGCTTGTCCTCGACTACGGCGCTATAATCTGGCGGCAATCGGATGGGCTGCCTGACCCGTGGAGCGTTGCAAGCGAGGGTTGGGAATATCCTCGCGTAGATGTGGGTACTAGTTCTGGCGTCATCGGCCTTCGTCTCAGAGACTATCGGATGGAAACCAATGTTGCCGGGGGAAAAGTCGTCTTCCAGTTCGAAAGTGGGCGCACAATTACAATCATTGACGCAAAGGACCGATCAAGCTTCCGCGTTGATTGACCCAATCGCTTAGCCCGCTTCGGGTCACAAGCCGCCGATCACGCTCAAGCGGGATGACTTCCGCTTTGCCTAGCGGAGCCGACATTTATGTACACCCTAGCCCGGCTCACGAAAGATCATCCCGCGGCGGTGGATAGCGCCGGGCCAGCACCGACAAGGACAGATGCCGTTCGTCTGCCGGCAGCTCCAAATACGCCAGCACGAGCGGCCGCTTCCAGTCGCCGACGCCGAAATCCATCGTCATCCATTTCTGAGGTTCGGGCCCTTCGAGGCCCCGGACCCAGACGAAATAGCGGGGAAGGTCGTCGGCGTCCCTGTCCGTCGTACGTCTCCTGGCCATCAAAGCTGTCCGCTGCATCACATCGGTTGCGAGAGGATATAGGGAGTGGCCGTGAGAAGTCGAATGCCTCGCGGCGGTACGGTATCTAATCCCTATCGATAGTTCGACGCTCGAACAGCAGGTGCCACTTCGGTCCTGGGGGGCTCCGCGCCGACACGGCAGTCGGACGCGTAATCTCTCCTCGTCATTGCGAGGAGCTCTTGCGACGAAGCAATCCAGACTATCTCCGCGGATGCATTCTTGGATTGCTTCGCTGCGCTCGCAATGACGATGTGGATAGAGCCGGGGCAAGAATGAGGGCTATCGATCTGCAGAAGATGATTCCCTGTCGGAACAAGGTCTGTCAGAACGCTCGCCCCTTCGGGGACCGAAAGATTCTGGTTGACCGAAATTCGGAAATATCGTATGTGTCGATCACCCCGGCCCATGGATAAGGGGCGTTTCGCGATCGTCACGATACGCGGGCCGGGTGGCGGTGGGCGTGGAGCGCATCGGCGCGCTGGGCAATCGCAGGGCGGGTTTGGCCCGTGAGCGGTCGAGCGGCGCGCGCACGACAGGTGCGATCCGCGTACGGCAAAAGCGTGTGGTCCTGGCGCCCGGGGTCTGTGCGTCAAGGCTTGCGGTGATGTTGCTGCCCGACCGGGTCAGCGCATCAGCCATCCGCAAGGCGACGGGGGCAATAGTGCATCGCTCCCCGGGGAGAGCGCGCGATAAGCCGTCAAACCACTGCGCAGGGAAAGGCCGGGATGTCCAGGCTGCCCTGTATGCCGCTGTGCATTTGTCTTCGCGCAATTTGCGCACAGCGGACCGCGGGTGCCAGCCGGCACCCGGCCTTCCCTGCGCCCTTTCCAAGGAAGGGGCGTCAAGAGAGGCACAAGACTCGGGCGTCATGCGTCGCGAGGCTGTACAGGCGTGTCTCGCTGTTTGAAAATTGAAGTGTGCGCGCTCATCCTGCCAATCACCGCCACAATTCGCAGGTCGCCACGCGGTTGATGTCGGCGAGCCGCCTCGTGGCGTCGCCGTGGAGATCGAGGCTGGCGAGCAGCGTCAGCAGGCGACGATAGGCGGTGTCGGCAATCTCGACCGGGAGTGGGGCCTCGTCAAAGGCCTCGACATAGCTGCCGACGACACCGCTGAGCAGACGGCACAGGCCACGCTGGGCGGGATCGTCCCGGCCGAGCCTCTCGAGCTTTTGCTGGAAGATCTGGAAGGTCCGCAAACCGTGGTGCTGCTGGGAAAGCCACGCGTGCAGATCGTTCATGTGAGCTCCTTCAGTTCAGTGAAGAAGCTGAGGGCTTATACAGTGGGGATGGGAGAATGGCTAGGGGAGGGGCTCTGCTCAACCAGTCCGTCTTCGCCAAGAGGCTTCGCCGGACACGCTTCACCCTTCGGTTCAGCGTGGCTGCGCCACGCGAAGCCCGAAGGGCGAAGCGTGGTGCCCCTGGCCGGAATCGAACCAGCACTCCTTGCGGAACTCGATTTTGAGTCGAGCGCGTCTACCAGTTCCGCCACAGGGGCCTTCGGTCGGCCCAAGGGACGTCGCGAAGCCGGCGGACTATAGCCATGGACAGGACGGGGTCAACCCGCGCCAAAGTGATCCCCGCCGTTCTCGACAGCCGCATGGGCCGGAGTTAGAGGCTTAGACGCGCGACCATCGGAGAGAGGCTGCCGTGACGACCCGGAGTGCTGCCATACCAGCGTTCAAGCCGGCCAGCGCCGGTCCCGCGCTGACCGCCTCACTGCTCGTCACGCTGATCGCCGCCGCCACGATCGCGGGCGCCTGGTTCTTCCAGCTCGTGCTTGAGATTGTGCCCTGTCCGCTCTGCCTGGAGCAGCGCTACGCCTATTATCTCGCGATCCCGCTCGGTGCCCTCACGGCGCTTGCGGCCAGGAGCGGCGCGCCGCGGCCGCTGCTGCTCGCTGCGTTGGCGATCCTCGCGCTGGCGACGCTCGCCAACGCCGGTCTAGGCACCTATCACTCCGGTGTCGAATGGGGATTTTGGCAGGGACCGACTGACTGCTCCGGTCCCGTTGTCAATCTCGGCAATGCCGGCGACCTTTTCTCGCGGCTCGACACCGTGAAGGTGGTCCGCTGCGACGAGGTGCAGTGGCGCTTCCTCGGCCTCTCGCTTGCCGGCTACAACGTGCTGATCTCGCTGCTGATGGCCGCGATCGCCGCATGGGGATTTGTGCGGACGGCGAAGCGCTAGGTAAGCTGCCGTAGGGTGGGCAAAGCGACTTGTCCGCCGTAGCTCAAAGAGCGAAGGCGGAAGCGTGCCCACCATCTCTAGCGACACTGCCGTAAGAATGGTGGGCACGGCGCTAATGCGCCTTTGCCGACCCTACGAGAGCCCGTCAATCATCCACATCATCTTGCGTGCGTCCGAACAAGTGCACGATGCCGGGTGTCGCGATCGTCACGAAGACGAAGCGCGACAGGTGATGGGCGCCGACGAAGATCGGGTCGATGTGCAGCGTCAGGGCCAGCGCCAGCATCGCGTCCATCGCGCCCGGTGCGAAGGCGACGACAACATCGGAGAATTTCACCGGCGTGGTGAGCGCGACGATGCCGACAAAGATGGCGGAGACGGCGATGGCCACTGTAAACGAGCCCAGCGCCGCGTTGATATGGCCGGCCAAAGTCTTGATCCGCATCCGTGCGAAGCGGCTGCCGATCAGGGCGCCGATGCCGACCAGGGCCACGCCGCGTACCCAGTTTGGCAGGCCGCCCTCGACCCAACCGGCGCCATGCAGCACGCTGGAGGCGATCATCGCGCCGAACATCCAGCTCGCCGGAAACTTGATCAGCCGCAAGAAGAGCGCCACCGCCAGCGAAGCTGCGGCCAGCACCACGAGGCCGAGCGGCGAGGCGATCGTTGTCGTCAGCGACGGTGCGGCGGATGGCGCCACGCCCGCGATCGCCAGCACCATCGGCAGCGCCGCGGTGAGGATGATGACGCGCATGGTCTGCACCACCGCGATGCCCGGCAGGTCGGCGCCGCGCTCGACCGCCAGGATCGTGATCTGCGACAGCGCGCCGGGACTGCCGGCAAGGAAGGCCGAGGTGCGGTCCCAGCCATGGACGCGCTGGAGGTAATAGCTCGATCCGAAGGTCGAGCAGAAGGTCGCGAGCGCAAGCAGGCCGATGGTGACGGGATAGGCGCTGACCTGCTGGATCAGATGGCGCGAGACCACCGAGCCCAGCGAAATGCCGAGCAGCACCAGCACGGTCTGCGTCAGGATCGGCGGCAGCGCCAGCTGGCGGCCGGCGATTGCGGCGATCCCGACCGCGATCATCGCGCCCGAGATCAGCCCGCCGGGAAGGCCGGCGACGAGAAACACGAGGCCACCGGCGGTGCCGATGACAAGCGTCTCCATCGTGCTCAAGACGTTGGCACGGCTCGGCCATTCGAACGGCAGGGAGGCGACGATTTGTTTCACGCCACCTTATCGCAAATCAGCGAGAGGCGCACAATTGCAGGCTCGTCATGCCGCAATGCGCATGCCTCTCACTGATGTTCGCGGAGGTCGGGACGGACTTACTTCTTGTCGGCGGCAGGGGCAGCGGGCGTGGCGGTGCCGGCCTTCGCTTCCTTCATGCACTCGCGGCGAAATTTCTTGCGCTCCTTGCCCTTCAATCCTTTGGCGTCCGCCTGCTTGGAGCATTCGAGCGATTCGGCCGAGCGCTCCTTCGGCGCCTTCTTGTCGGCGGTGGCAGCAGCGTCGGTTTTGGCGGCCGGCGCGGCGGTCTGTGCGAAGGCCGTGCCGGTGGCGAGCAGGGAGACGAGAGCGAGGGCGGCGAGGCGGGACGTGAAGGTCATGTGTTGCACTCTTCTTGGGAAAATTGCGAAGGTTTGGGAACGTCGGCTCGCTTTGCTGAACGCGACATGAATGAGTTGAGCGACGGGATCACTATATTTTGCCGGCGCAGCCCATCGCATCCTTGTCGCAAGCGGCCGACACGCTAGGATAGCAATCCTCGTTTCACTTCCCTCGAGGAAGATCAGGAGGAGACCCAGGGATGACCATTCAGACAAAATTGTTGTGTGCGATTGCAGCGTCAGGTGTCGCGGCATTGGTAGCGAGCGCGCCGGCGCAGGCACTGACCGCGCAGGAGTGCAGCGCAAAATATCAGGCGGCCAAGAAGGACGGCTCGCTCGGCACCATGAAGTGGAATGAATTCCGCAAGGCCCAGTGCGGTGCAGACGCAACGCCTGCCGCTGCGCCCACCGCGGCTGCTCCGGCTGCGCCCGCCGCTCCTGCCGAGCCGAAGCAGGCGAAGAAGGAGGCCGCGCCCGCCGCCGCGCCGACGCTGCCGGCTGGACCTGCGATCTATCCGAACGCGGTCGATCCGAAATACGCCAAGGAGACCCCCGGCAAGGCGCGGCTCCACACCTGCGTCGACCAGTACAATGCCAACAAGACGACCAATGGCAATGGCGGCTTGAAGTGGATCCAGAAGGGCGGCGGCTATTACAGCGAATGCACCAAGAAGCTGAAGGGCGCCGCCTGAACTTCGAATTGATGCAACGGCCGGAGCAACGCTCCGGCCGTTTGTCTAGTCCAACAGCTTCTCGGCCGATTTCGCCACGAGCTGCGACCGCTTGCGCGGGCCGCGCTCGACGAACAACAGGCTCTGGCCGAAGATGAAGCAGTAGAACAGGAAGGCCTGCGCCTCGGCCTCGTCGGCCGCAAGGCCGGTCGCGCGATAGAGCTCGGCGACGTGCTTGAGCCGCGCCGCGTCCACGCTCGCCACCGCCGCCGCCGCGCCCTCATCCGAGCGGGCCCATTGCCGGATCGCGAGCTCGATCGCCATGGCTGCCGGATTGAGCCGCTCGGAATAGAGCTGGATCACCGCCTTCAGTCGCTCGCGGGGCTGTTGTCCGTCGAGGCTCGTCTGCTGCGCGATCGCCGCGATACGTCCTTCGCGCCAGCGTTCCAGAATGGCTTCGAGCAGTGCGGCCCGGTCGGCGAAGCGGCGATAGAAGCCGCCCTTGGTGACGCCGAGGTTCTTGGCGAGCACCTCGACCCGCACGCCCTCGACCCCCGAGCGGCCGAGCTCGGTAAACCCTGCCTCGACCCAGACATCGCCCTTGCCGTCGCTCATGAAGGAAGCCTCGCCGGATTCTTGATACGGTGCCGTATTGCTAGCGCGACGGAGCTCTGATACGCTACCGTATCAATCCGCAAAAGGCGGAAGAAAATGCCAGGGAGCGAATTGCGATGGAGGAGGCGACCTATCGCGGCACGGTCTATCCGTGGCAATGCGATCATGTCGGCCACATGAACATCATGTGGTACGTCGGCAAGTTCGACGAGGCCAACTGGAATCTGTTCGCCCGGCTCGGACTGACGCCGAGCTATCTGCGCAGCTCGGGCCGCGGCATGGCCGCGGTGCAGCAGAACATCGCCTACAAGCGCGAGCTGCTCGCCGGCGACATCGTCGAGATCCGCAGCCACCTGCTCGAAATTCGCGACAAGACGATCCGCTTCCGGCACGACATGGCGAATGCCGAGACTGGCGAACTCGCGGCGACGTGTGAGATCATGGGCGTGCACTTGGATCGCCAGCAACGCAAGTCCATACCGTTCGCCGAAGTCATCCGAGAGATCGCCATGAGGCACCTTTCCGTGCCGGCGGAGGCGTGAATCATGGTCGCATTCGAGCCGAAAAACCCGGATTACCGCGCGGCGGCCATGGCGATGTTCGCAGCCCAGCCGGCAATGCACACGCTCGGCATCTCGATGGTCCATCTCGCCCCGGGCGAGGTGGAGCTGGCGATGCCGCATTCGGCTGCCTTCACGCAGCAGAACGGGTTTGTCCATGCCGGTATCATCACCGCAGGCCTGGACAATGCCTGCGGCGTCGCCGCCTTCACCCTGATGCCGCGTGAAGCAGACATCCTCACCGTCGAGTTCAAGACCACGCTGCTCGCACCTGCTAGGGGCGCGCGCTTCGTCTTCAGGGCCGAGGTAGTCAAACCCGGCCGAACGCTGACCTTCTGCGAAGCCAGCGCCTTTGCCGAGCACGAGGGCAAGACGACGCTGATCGCTGCCATGACCGGCACGCTGATGGCGATGCTGCCGCGCGCTGCGACCTCGCAAGCGCCGCCCGCGATCCGCGCATAGCATGGCGATGACATCGCGCCCGCGACGCTCTATATCAGCCGTAACAATTCCCGGTCCCGAATCGTATTTGCAGCGATGGGACCGAAACGGGACGAGATATGGCTGGATCTGGGAATAAGGGCCTTGTGACGACGCGGCGCGCGGCGTTGACGTTGCTAGGGGCGGGCGCCTTGGCGGCAGGCGGGACCACTTTCGTGCGCGCCGCCGCCGACGACGAGGTGCTGACCGAAGCCAAGGTGCTGCGCGATCCCGACACGCCGGTTGCCGGCAATCCCGACGGCAACATCACCATCGTCGAATGGTCCGACTACAATTGTCCCTATTGCCGCAAGCTCGAGCCCGAGCTGCGCCAAGTCGTCCAGGACGACGGCAAGGTGCGGCTGGTGATGAAGGATTGGCCGATCCTCGGGCCGGTCTCGGTCACGGCGGCGCGGACCGCGCTCGCGGCGAAATTCCAGGGCAAGTACCATCAGGCCCACGACGCCATGATGGGCGTCAGCTCGCGCCTGACCGAGCCGCGCATCAACGAGCTTCTCGCTGGCGCAGGCGTCGACATGGACCGCCTGAAGCGCGATCTTGCCGGCCACGCCAAGGACATCGACGCCATCCTCAAGCGCAACAACGAGCAGGCCGAAGCCTTTGGCTTCCGCGGCACGCCGTCCTTCATCGTCGGCAAGTACCGCGTACCGGGCGTGCTGAGCATGAACGAGTTCGAGCAGGTCATTGCCGACGCACGCAAGGCCAAGATGAACTGAGCCGAGCGCTAAAGCATGATCCGGAAAAATGCGCAGCGGTTTTCCGAAAAGATCATGCTCAAACAATAACCTAGAGCGCGATGACAATTCATCCCAATCTCATCGCGCTTTAGTCATCACGCAACACAAAGGCGCCGCCGCGGAGTTCGCGACGGCGCCTTGTTCATGATGCGGCGTCGCTACTTCGACGAGATCCGGACCCAGTCCCTGTGCGCACGGTCGCGCAGTGCGTCCCAATCGGCCTTAGCGACATCCCAGTTCACGATGGTGCGATTGGTGATCGCGACCTCGCCATTGGCGACCGACGACGTCTGCATGGAATCATAGACGTAAACGCCGCCCGCGAGCAGCAGCGCGCCCAGGATCATTCCAAAAAAAGTCTGCATAGCGAACCTCCGGTGACCGGCGATAACGTCGGCCCGGAGCAATGGTTCCCGCGGCAGTACGGCACAGATAAGGACGGATCGTTCATGTCCCATTCAGCCACTGCAGCAGCTCCGCGTTGATTTCGCGCGGATAGGTGTGACTGAGGTCGTCGATCTCCCGATAGGTGACGTCGGCGCCAGCGGCAGAGAGCGCCGCCTGCGTCTGCCGCGCGGTCTGCACCGGAAACATCCAGTCGAGCCTACCGTGGATGATGAAGACCGGCAGGCGCTGGAGGCGCGCGGCGTCCGCCATTTCCGCCATCAGCGGATGGAAAGTCGCCGACACCGGCGCAAGATGCGTGAAGGGCGAGGCGGCGTCGAGGCCGGTGACATAGCAGAAGGTGCCGCCGTCGCTCATGCCGGTCAGCAGCATGCGCGAGGCATCGATGCTCCAGCGGCCGCGCACGGTCTCGAGGATACGCATGAGGTTCGGCGTGTCGCCATCATCGCCCATCAGCGCCCAGGTCGGGCCG
Organism: Bradyrhizobium sp. DN3; assembly: GCF_041357655.1. Classification (NCBI taxonomy): domain Bacteria; kingdom Pseudomonadati; phylum Pseudomonadota; class Alphaproteobacteria; order Hyphomicrobiales; family Nitrobacteraceae; genus Bradyrhizobium; species Bradyrhizobium sp. DN3. Next base: position 11,695 of record NZ_JAULLN010000022.1, read on the forward strand.
GTTGCCGTCGGCGCCACCAGGATTGAGCCAAGGCTGCGCGCATCGCGCAACCAGCTCCACAGGAAACCGCGCCCGTTGCCACTGCCGCCATGCAGCGCCATCACCAGCGGCATGGCGCGATCGGGCGTGTAATATTCGGGCACATAGACCGAGAAGCCACCGCGGCTGCCGGGCTCGTTGTGATCGTGGAAGATGCCGGTATTTTCGCTCGCGCCGACTTCGAGCCGCGACAACAGGTCGGCATTTTCGCGATTGGCAGCGTTGAGAAAGAAGCTGCTCACGGGCGGAAACTGCAGCGCCAGCGGATAGAGCGCCTCCTGTGCCCGCGGCAGGTGGCGCAGCGCGCGGAACACCGCGACGAGATCGCCATTGCCGCGCTCGATCTCGCGAATGCCGGCAAAGGCGGCGAGTGTCTCGTCGCAGGCGCGATCGAGCCGACCGCGCAGGCCGGTGAACTGCTCCGGCCAGTCGCCGATCGCTGCCTGCGCCGCTTGCAGCGCCTCGTCAGGCGCGCCGATCGCGTTCATCACCGACGCGAAGGCCGGCGGATGCAGATGCCGCTGGAAGAAACCGAGCGCCTCCAGCGCATTGAGCAGCGGCGGCAGCACGGCCACGATGTCGTCCACCACGGCCTCGGTCATCGCCGCTTCCTCAAGCCTTGCGTCAGTGCAGCTTCGGCGCCTTCAGGAGCTTGAAGCGATCGGTCGAGGTCACCGTGACGTCGAAGGTGACACCTTCGTGATGCACGGTGAGCGGCACGTCGACGCCAGCGGCGCCGAGCGCCCACATCTTCTTGTAGAAGCCGGTCTGGCTCGTGACCTTGTCGCCGTCCACGGCGAGGATGACATCGCCGGTCTTGAGCTCGGCGCGCGCGGCCGGACCGTTGGCGGAGATCCCGATCACCACCACGCGGTTGTCGATCTCGGTCGAGTAGAGCCCGAGCCAGGGCCGTGACGGCTTGTTGACGCGGCCGAACTTGCGCAGGTCATCGAGGATCGGCTTCAAGAGGTCGATCGGCACGATCATGTTGACATGCTCGGCCTTGCCGTCACGTTCGCGCTCGAGTTGGAGCGAGCCGATACCGATCAACTCGCCGCGTTCGTTGAGAAGCGCGGTGCCGCCCCAGTTCGGATGTGCGGGATAGGTAAAGATGGCCTCATCCAGCAGATATTCCCAATAGCCGGCGAATTCCTGCTTGGCCACGATCTGGCTCGCAACCGAGCGCGTGCGGCCGCCGGCGCCGCCGACCACGACGCGGTCGCCGATCCGCGTTTCCGCCGAGGTGCCGAGCGGCAGAGGTTCGACGTCGAGCTGGCCGAGCGCCTGTACCAGGCCGAACCCGGTGACGGAGTCGAAACCGAGCGCATGCCCTTCGACCACACGCCCGTCGGCGAGGTGCAGCCATACGGATTCCGCCTCGGTGATGAGGTAGCCGATGGTGAGCACCAGCCCGTCGTCGATCACGACGCCGTTGCCGGCGCGTTCGGTGCCCAACGTCTCGGCGCTGAAGGCGTCCGGCGGGATGATGGCGTGCAGGCCGACGACGGAGCCGAGCGCGCGGTCGAGATCGAAACTGTAATCGCTCGCACGCGGCTGATTGGCCGGCGGCACTCTCCATTCGGTCAGGGCGGGCATGGAGTTCTCCTGGCTGAGAGCATCGCTCCGCCGTGGCCGGCGGAACGAGGTGCGAAGCACGCATAATTTAGGCCGGAGGACGCCGTCTTGAAAGCCTCGTTCCCAACTATTCCAGAAAACGCCGCGTGAAATCTTCGAAAGGCTTAGCGACGGTTCGTGCACAGACGGCGGGCGGCCATTCGATCCGGCAGCCGCCGCATGGCTGGTGTCCGGCGAGGTGCTAGGCGCCGTGCAACGAAGCTGCTAACCATTGCCGCTTCGTTTGACCAGGGATCACGGATCGAAGCATGGATAACCGCAGCGACATCTGGCGTGGCGTCGACACGATCAAGGCGCGTTTCATCGACCTCAGCGACAAGGTCTGGGGCACGCCCGAGGTGTGCTACACCGAGGCGCGGTCCGCCGCCGAGCATCTGGCCGAGCTGCGCCATCAGGGTTTCCGCATCACCGAGAACGTCGCCGGCATCCCGACTGCGCTGATGGGCGAGTGGGGCGAGGGCGGTCCGGTCATCGCCTTCATGGGTGAATATGACGCGCTGCCGGGATTGAGCCAGGAGGCGGGTGTCGCTGAGCACCGTCCGATCGAGACCGGTGGCCACGGCCATGGCTGCGGTCACAATCTGCTCGGTTCCGCCGCGCTGCTCGCTGCGACCGCGGTGAAGGACTGGCTCGCCGAGAACAAGGTGCCGGGCCGCGTGCGCTATTACGGCTGCCCTGCGGAGGAAGGTGGCGCGGCAAAGGCCTTCATGGTGCGCTCCGGTGCGTTCGAAGATGCCGACATTGCCATCACCTGGCATCCGCACAGCTTCTGGGAAGTGGCGGTGACGCCGTCGCTCGCCAACACGCGCGCGGATTTCATCTTCACCGGCCGCACCTCGCATGCGGCGGCCTCGCCGCATCTCGGCCGTTCTGCGCTCGACGCGGTGGAATTGATGAACGTCGGCGTGAACTACATGCGCGAGCACATGCCGAGCGACGCGCGCGTGCACTATGCCTTGCTCGACACCGGCGGCATCGCGCCCAACGTGGTGCAGGCCCATGCGCGCGTGCGCTATTCGATCCGCGCCCGCGATCTTCCCGGCATGAACGAGCTGGTCGAGCGCGTGTCCAAGATCGCGCAGGGCGCGGCGCTGATGACCGAGACCAAGGTGGAAATGAAGATCATCTCCGCGGTCTCCAACATCCTGCCGAACACGCCGCTGGAACAGGCGCTGCACCGGGTGATGGAAGAGCTCGGACCGCCGCATTTCGACGACGCGGACAAGAGCTTTGCCGGCCAGATCCGTGCGACGCTGACCGACAAGGACATCTCGTCGGTCTACTACGCGATCGGTATGGAGCCGACCGATCGGCCGCTGGCCGACTTCCTGGTGCCGCTGGATGCCAAGCGCAACCCGCTGGTCGGCTCGACCGATGTGGGCGACGTGAGCTGGGTGGTCCCGACCGTGCAGGTTCACGCACCGACGGTTGCAATCGGCACGCCCTTCCACACCTGGCAGGTAGTTGCGCAGGGCAAGAGCCCGCATGCGCACAAGGCCATGGTGCAGGCAGCCAAGGCGATGGCCGGGCTCGGCATCAAGGCGCTGACGGAACCGGAGCTGATCAAGTCTGCCAAGGCGGATCTTCAGAAGCGGACGGCCAAGACGCCTTACGTTTGTCCGTTGCCGGACCACGTCGCGCCGCCGCTCGATATGTCCGTGGCGTAGAATTTCGCCTCGATACTTCGTCTGATCCAGCGAACAAATTTTCCGCAGTGCAGCGCGCAATCCAGCATGTTTTGATGCTGGATTGCCGAACGGATGGGCTCGAGGAACGCAGTTTTGCCCAACGGACAGCCAGAAGACCGTTTGCACACACACGGTCCCAGTTGACGTCCACCCCATTCGGTGTGCCATCTACTGCCAGCCAAATGAGCGGCCGCACTTCACGGCCGCCTTCATCACTATGGAAACCAGACGGGGGACAACCATGCTGGATAAAGAACTGCGTTCGATGATCGGCCAGGTGAAGGACGGGCGGATGGATCGCCGCGCCTTCATCCAGCGCCTGGCTGCCGTGGGCCTGACCGCACCGCTGGCCAACCAGATCCTCGCGCTCGGCGGTGTCGCCATGGCCGAGGGTGCCTCGACCTACAAGCCGACCAAGCGCGGCGGTGGCGGCGCATTGAAGCTGTTGTGGTGGCAGGGTCCGACCTTGCTCAATCCGCATTTCGCCACCGGCACCAAGGACCAGGACGGCTCGCGCCTGTTCTACGAGCCGCTCGCCTGCTGGGATCCGGACGGCAACATGAAGCTGGTTCTGGCGTCTGAAATTCCCTCGACCCAGAACGGCCTGCTCGCCGCCGACGGCAAGTCGGTAACGTGGAAGCTGAAGCCCGGCGTGAAATGGCACGACGGCAAGCCGTTCTCGGCCGACGACGTCGTCTTCACTTGGGAATACATCATCGATCCGGCGACCGCCGCCGTCACCGTGGCGACCTACCGCGACATCACGGTCGAGAAGGTGGATGACCTCACGGTCCGCCTCACCTTCAAGAAGCCGACGCCGTTCTGGGCGGACGCCTTTGTCGGTGCAACTGGACAGATTCTGCCCAAGCACCTGTTCGCCGAGTACAAGGGCTCCAAGTCTCGCGAAGCGCCGAACAACCTCGCGCCCGTCGGTACCGGCCCCTACAAATTCCTTGAGTTCAAGCCCGGCGACCTGATCCGCGGCGAGATCAACAAAGACTATCACATGCCGAACCGGCCCTATTTCGACACGCTCGAGATGAAGGGCGGCGGCGACGCTGTGTCGGCCGCACGCGCGGTGATCCAGACCGGCGAGTATGATTTCGGTTGGAACATCCAGGTCGAGGACGACGTCCTCCTGCGCCTGGAGAAGGGCGGCAAGGGCAAGACCATCTACGCCGTGGGCGGCGACACCGAATTCATCGCGCTCAATTTCACCGATCCCAACACCGAGGTCGACGGCGAGCGCTCCTCGATGAAGACCAAGCATCCGTTGTTCTCCGACCCCGCCGTGCGCAAGGCGCTGTCGCTGCTGGTCGATCGCGAGTCCATCAAGAAGGCCATCTATGGCCGCGCCGGCCGCACCACCGCGAACTTCCTCAATGGCCCCGAAAAGTTCGTCTCCAAGAACACCTCATGGGAGTTCAGCATCGAGAAGGCCTCGAAGATCCTGGACGATGCAGGCTGGAAGCCGGGCGCCGATGGCATCCGCGAGAAGGATGGCAAGAAGCTGAAGCTGCTCTACCAGACCTCGATCAACGGCCCGCGCCAGAAGACCCAGGCGATCGTCAAGCAGGCCTGTCAGAAGGCTGGCATCGACGTCGAGCTGAAGTCGGTCGTGGCCTCGGTGTTCTTCTCGTCGGACGTCGCCAATCCCGACACCTATGCGAAGTTCTATGCCGACATCGAGATGTTCCAGATCCCGATGAGCCAGCCGGATCCGGCCCAGCACATGCGCCGCTATCATTCGAGCAACGTGGCGACGAAGGAGAACAAGTGGCAGGGCACCAACTTCCCGCGCTATGTCAACAAGGAGTACGACACCACCATCGACGCCGCCGACGGCGAGATGGATCCGGTCAAGCGCGCGGCGCTCTACATCAAGGCCAACGACCTCCTGTTCCAGGACACCGTGTTCATTCCGGCGCAGCACCGGCTCAAGGTGGAGGCGGCCTCGAACACGCTGCGCCCGGTGATCTCCGGCTGGGCCAACGAAACCGACAACCTGTTCGACTGGTACCGCGAGGAATGATCCCCCAACTCTAGACGGGGCCTTTCCCTCATGAGTCAATATGTCCTGCGTCGCCTGCTGATCGCGATTCCGAGCCTGCTCGGAATCTCGGTCGTGCTGTTCGTCGTGCTCGCGCTCGCGCCCGGCGATCCGTTCTCCGAACTGGCGACCAATCCGAACGTGCCGCCCGAAGTGCAGGCGGCGCTTCGGGCCAAGTTCGGCCTCGACGATCCGATTCACCTCCGCTACCTGCACTGGCTCAACGCCATGCTGCACGGCGACTGGGGCTTCTCCTTCGTCAGCCGGATGAACGTCGACACGCTGATCCTCCAGCGCCTGCCGGCCACCCTCTACGTGATCGGCTCGGCGCAGATCCTGGCGCTCCTGATCGCGATTCCCGTCGGGGTCTATGCCGCGACCAAGCCGTATTCGTTGTTCGACCAGATCGCGAATACGCTCGCCTTCGTCGGCTTCTCGCTGCCGACCTTCTTCACCGGCATCCTGTTCATCCTGATCTTCTCGGTCACGCTGGACTGGTTGCCTTTCGTCTATACGACCGACATCAAGGCGACCGGCATCCGCTGGGTGCTGGAGATGATCAGGCAGGCGATCATGCCGGTGGCGGTGCTCGGCCTGTTCCAGGCGGCGTCGATGACGCGCTTCGTGCGTTCGGCGATGCTCGACGTGATCCGGCTCGACTACGTCACCACGGCGCGTGCCAAGGGCCTTGGCCAGGCCAAGGTCATCATCAAGCACGTGATGCGCAACGCCATGATTCCGGTCGTGACGCTGATTGCGTTGCAGATGCCCGCGGTGTTCGGCGGCGCCATCGTCACCGAGCAGATCTTCCGCATTCCCGGCATCGGCTCGCTGCTGATCTCCTCCATCCTTTCCAACGACACGCCGGTGGTGATGGCCGTCACCTTCGTCTTCGCGTGCCTCGTCGTGCTGTTCAATCTCATCGCGGACGTGCTTTATGGCTGGCTTGACCCTCGCATCTCCCTCCGCTGAGCGGGGCGTCTACTCGCCCTGGCGCGAGACGTGGCGGCGTTACAGCCGCCACAGGCTCGCCGTGATCAGCGCCTTCCTGCTCCTGATCCTGGTGCTGGCGGTGGTGATCGGCCCGTTCATCTGGCGCATCAAGATCAACGACATCGACATCGTCGCAGGCATGCAGGGCCCATCGCTCGCGCATCCCTTCGGCACCGACGATCTCGGCCAGGACATCCTGGCGCGCATGATCTATGGCGGGCGGATCTCGCTCGCGGTCGGGCTCGCCGCCATGCTGGTTTCGGTGTTTATCGGCACGCTGATCGGCGCGCTCGCCGGCATGTCGCGCGGCGCGCTCGGGCACGGCCTGATGTGGCTCACCGACCTCTTCCTGTCGCTGCCGCAACTGCCGCTGCTGCTGCTGCTCATCTATCTCTTCCGCGACGGGCTGAAGCAGTTGTTCGGCCCGGAGGGCGGCATCTTCATCCTGATCGTGCTCGTGATCGGAGGCCTTCGCTGGATGCCGGTGGCGCGCCTGGTGCGTGCGCAGTTCCTGTCGATCCGTGAGAAGGAGTTCGTCGAAGCCGCGCGCGCGCTCGGCGCCAGCCCGGTGCGGCAGGTGGTGCGCCACATCCTGCCCAATGCGGTCGGCCCGGTGATCATCGCCGGTACCATCGACGTCGCCGCTGCGATCATCGCGGAATCGACGCTGTCCTTCCTCGGCCTCGGCTTCCCGCCGGATACCCCGACCTGGGGCCGGCTGCTGTTCGATGCCAAGGACTTTCTCGACATCGGCCCGCACTGGGCGCTATTTCCGGGCGGCGCAATCTTCATCGCGGTGGTCGCCATCAACTTCATCGGCGACGGCCTGCGTGACGCGCTCGATGCGCGACGGGTGATCTGATGGCGCCGCTGCTCGAAATCAAGGGCCTGAAAACCCACTTCTCCACCGACGACGGCATCCTCCAGGCCGTCGACGGCGTCGACATCTCCATCAACAGGGGCGAGACGCTCTGCGTCGTCGGCGAGTCCGGTTGCGGCAAGACCGTGACGGCGATGTCGATCCTGAAGCTGATCGCGATGCCGCCGGGCCGGATCGCGGCGGGCCAGATCATCTTCGAGGGTCGCGATCTCGTCCCGCTGACGAGCAATCAGCTCGACGAGATCCGGGCCAAGGAGATCGGCTTCATCTTCCAGGAGCCGATGACCTCGCTCAATCCGGTGCTCACCATCGGCGAGCAGATCGCCGAGAGCCTGCGGCGGCACGAAGCGGTGACCAAGAAGCAGGCGCTCGAGCGCACCATCGAGATGCTGAAGCTGGTGCAGATCCCGAACGCCGAAGGCCGGGTGCACAACTATCCGCACCAGTTCTCCGGCGGCATGCGCCAGCGCGTGATGATCGCGATGGCGCTCGCCTGCAAGCCGAAGCTGATCATCGCCGACGAGCCGACAACCGCGCTCGACGTCACCATCCAGGCCCAGATCCTCGACCTGCTCCAGGACATGAAGGACCGCTTCGGCATGGCGGTGATGCTGATCACCCATGCGATGGGCGTCGTCGCCGAGACCGCGCAGCGTGTCGTCGTGATGTATGCCGGCAAGGTGGTGGAGGAGGCGCTCGTCGACGACCTCTTCGGCGATCCCCGCCATCCCTATACGCAAGGGTTGATCCGCTCGATTCCCCGCATCGACCTCGACAGCGAGCACAAGACGCGGCTGGAGGCGATCGGCGGCTCGGTGCCGATCCTGATCAATCCGCCCGTCGGCTGCCGCTTTGCCCCGCGCTGCAAGTTTGCCATGAAGGTCTGCACCGAGAAGGAGCCGCTGCTGCGCGAGATCGCGCCCGGTCACCGCATGGCCTGTCATCTGGGAGATACTAATTTGGGAGGCGCGGCATGAGCGAGCCCTTGCTCCGCGTCAGCGGCCTGAAGAAGCATTTCCCTGTGCTCGGCGGCCTGCTGTCGCGCCAGGTCGGCACCGTCTATGCGGTCGACGGCGTGTCGTTTTCGGTCAATCGCGGCGAGACGCTCGGGCTCGTCGGCGAATCCGGCTGCGGCAAGTCGACGACGGGGCGCTGTGTGCTGCGCCTGATCGAGCCGACCGACGGCGAGGTCACCTTCGACGGCCAGGACGTGCGCAAGCTCGGCGGTAACGATCTGCGCGCGATGCGGCGGAACATGCAGCTGGTGTTCCAGGATCCATTCGCCTCGCTCAATCCGCGCATGACGGTCGGTGCGATCCTCGGCGAGGCCTTCACCATCCACAATCTCGCCTCGTCCGCGAAAGAGCGCGAGGAGCGCGTCGCGGCTCTCCTGGTCAAGGTCGGGCTCAAGGCCGAGCACATGCGGCGCTATCCGCACGAGTTCTCCGGCGGCCAGCGCCAGCGCATCGTGATCGCGCGCGCGCTCGCGGTCGAACCGAAGCTGATCGTCTGCGACGAGCCGGTCTCCGCGCTCGACGTGTCGATCCAGGCGCAGGTGATCAACCTCCTGGAAGATCTCCAAGCCGAGCTGAACCTCACCTATCTGTTCGTCGCGCACGATCTCTCTGTGGTCGAGCACATCTCCGATCGCGTCGCGGTGATGTATCTCGGCCGCATCGTCGAGCTGGCGAAGGCGAGCGACCTCTACCGCAACCCGCAGCATCCCTACACCAGGGCGCTCCTATCCGCAGTGCCGGTGCCCGATCCCAAGCTCAAGCGCGAACGCATTCGACTCAAGGGCGACGTGCCGAGCCCGATGAAGCCGCCATCCGGCTGCCACTTCCACACCCGCTGTCCGATCGCCCAGCCGCGCTGCGCGGAAAGCGCGCCGGAGCTGAGAGAAGGGGCGGGCGGGCATTTTGTCTCGTGCCATCTGGCTTGATGCCGGCGGAAGGCCGCGCGGATCATTCGTGAAGCAGGCCGTGCTCCGAAAGGACGTGCCTGAAGCTCTCCACTGACGTGTGGTGATGCGCGAACAGACCCGCCTCGCGTGCGCCGGCGACATTGGCCATGAGATCGTCGACGAACAGGGCGGTCTCCGGCCTCACGTTGAGCTCCGACAGACAGAGGCGGTAGCAGCGCGGGTCCGGCTTCGCGGTCTTGAACTGGGCCGAGGTGTAGATTCGGGAGCCGAACAGCGGGCGCAAGTCCGGCAGCAGCGTGTCGATATGGTCAGCGACCAGCGTGCTGTTGTTGGTCAGGACGGCAATGTCGACGGTCTTACGCAAGCTGCCGGCAATCTCCAGCATCGCGCCTTTGGCCTGCATTGAACGCCGCCGCGCCTCGACCCATTCGTCGAGCGACAGCGGATAGCCGATGCGCTCGCCGAAACCCCGCAAATAGTCGGCGGCATCGAGAGCCCCGCAATCGCCGAGCAGCTCGAATCCGCTATCCCAGATCGCCTTGTGGATGAACTCGTTGGTCGATCCCGCAAGCTCCGCCAGACACGCAACACGTTTTCCCCTGTCGTAGTCGCACAGGACATTGTCCATGTCGAAGAGGACGAGCTTGATCCCATTAGTCACAGCAGCACTCTCGGAGTGGCCGGACATCCGGCCGTGATCCGAGTCATATCCTGTCCGAACCAGGGCGACAAACGCGGAGCAAAGACCAGCCGATGCGAGGCCCGACGTCGGCGAGTTTCGAGGGCGAAATCTCCGACGTCACGCGCTCTTGGCCGGCCAGGAGACTACCTGTCCCGACATCACCAGCCGGTCACGGCCGCTGTCCTTGGCGGCGTAGAGCGCGCGGTCGGCGGCCGCGACCAGCGTGCTGCAGTCCATCGTGGTCTGGGACGGAAGAGCAGCCGCGCCGCCGACGCTCGCAGTCACCAGCCGGGAAGGTGGATTCTGCGCGTGCAGCATGGCGAGATTGAGCAGCGCCTGGCGGATTCCTTCGCCGACCTCGGCGCAACCATCCGGGCCGGTGTTCGGCAACAGCACCGCGAATTCCTCGCCACCGTAACGCGCCGCGAGGTCAGCCGGACGCCTCGCGTAGGTGGACAGAATCCGGCCGAGCGCGCGCAGGCAGGCGTCGCCCGCCAGATGTCCGTAATGGTCGTTGAACTTCTTGAAATGGTCGACATCGATCAGCAGCAACGAGAGCTGCGTGCCGTCGCGCCGGGCACGCGCCCATTCGTCGGCAAGGCGTTCGTCGAATGCGCGCCGGTTGGCGAGACCGGTGAGGCCGTCGGTCGTTGCCAGCGAGGCGAGCTTGTCCTGAAGGTCCTTCTGCTCGGTCATGTCCCGCACCACCGCGACGACGCCGTCGATCGCGCCGCTGTCCGACGCCAGCGTCACGTGCAGCGCCGCCTCGGCCCAGATCTCGCCCTTGTCGCGATGATGCTGGCGATAGACGAACCGCGCCTCCTCGGCCTCGCCGTTCTTCAGCGCGGTGATGGCCTGCCGGACCCGTTCCATGTCGTCCGCGTGAATGCCGGCGAGCGCCGACGTGCCCAGCAATTCCTCGGCGGACCAGCCGGTGATGCGCGCGCATGAGGGAGAGACGTAGAGTATCCGGTTGTCCAGTCCGATCCGGGTCACCATGTCGCTCGATTGCTCGGCCAGCAGGCGGAAATTTGCTTCCTTGGCGACCAAGGCCTGGGCCATGCGCTGCCGCTGCACCAGCTGACGGACCAGGTAGGAGCCGATCAATGCGATCAGCACAACGAGGCCGAGGACGAAGGTCATGCGTGTGGTCGCTGCGCGCCGCCAGGAGGCCAGCACGTCGTCTTGCGACTTGCTCGCCAGCACCATCAGGGGATAGCGGCTGCTGCGCTGGTAGTAGCTCAGCCGGTCCACGCCATCGATCGGCGACCTGAAATAGTAGACCGCCGCGGCGGGGCGGCTTTTCCAACTCCTGAACAAGGGCGCATTGGACAGGTCGCGTCCGACGAAGGCGCCGCTCTCGTCGCGACTGCGCGCCAGCATGATGCCGCTATTGTTGAGCAGCGATACCGAGCCGTTCGGCCCGAAGTCGAAGCGCTCGTAGAATTTGACGAAATAGCTGACGTCGATCGTGAGCAGGGCAACGCCGGCGAAGCCGCCGTCGGAATCGTTGATCCGGCGGGACGCGGTGATAATCCATTGGCCGCCGGCTTTGCTCTTGACGGGCGGTCCGATCAGCGTGCCCGTCGCCGGCGAGTCGCGATGGTGACGGAAATAGTCGCGGTCGCTGTTGTTGAGCTTGGAGAAGTCGACGTGTTCAGTCGTGGCAAGCCACCCGCCGGTCGCATCGTAGATGAAGATGCCGCGGATGCGGTCCGATGATTTGCGTGTCGGCAGATAGGCCTGGAGTTTCGCAATCGCATCCGGACCCGTCCCGTCGATTTCGAGCCGATGAACCAAACCGACCAGGATCGTATCGGCGAGCTCGAACGTATCGTCCGCGTGCTGGATCAGCGAATGCGCCAGATTGGTGACGTCGATCTCGGCGGTCCTGAGATCGGCATTGCGCGCTTCCCATTCGCGCCAGGCGCTCAAGCCGAGGACCTCAACGCAAATCAGCACGATGAACCCCGCCGCCCAGAGCGGGAGGCGCGTCTTGCCGAGTTCGCGGCTCGTCACCATCAGGCTTGCTCCATTTCGGAGCAAACCTCTCACTTTGGCCTTAACGGCCTATTGCAACTTCTGCGATGATTTTGTGCGTCCGTATTCACCCGGAGGGAGTTGACGATATCTTGATTGACTCTCCTCGGCGGTTGTTAACCACCTCGCCGCAGGGCGAACTTCGTCCGCATCCGCTGCGTCATCCCTCCAGCGTGAAGCCGACGCGCAGCGTCACTTGATAGTGACGGACGGTGCCGTTCTCGATGTGACCCCGTGTCTGCACCACCTCGAACCATTTCATCTCGCGAATGGTCTTGGCAGCGCGGCCGATCGCGTTCTTGATCGCATCCTCGATCGACGTCTCGGATGATCCGACCAGTTCCAGGATCTTGTAGACGTGATCATGTTCGGCTGTGGGCATGATGAGCCTCCTCGGTTGCGCCGCGACACGCGGCGCAGCGTGCGCTCTCATCTGAACGAGCGCCGGCCGATCCGGTTCCGTCTTGCGCGATGGCGTCACGCTCGGGTAAGCTATTCGGCGGGCTGCGTCACGATGGGGGCAGGCTGCAGTCCACGCCACAGCAGCCGCAGCAACAGGGCCAGCAGCGCCATCATCGCGAAGCCTCCGATCGAAGGCGTAAACTTGTCATCCAGATCCGCTTCATTGCCGAACTGCGCCGCGAGCCTTGCCGATTGCAGCATTCCATAGGCGCCGGCAAGCAGGATCAGCCCGTAGACGAAGCTGCGCTCGCGCACGTTTGCCACCTGTGCCAGGTCGGGGAGCATCAACGCGAGGCCAATCCCGATGATCGGCAGGTCATAGTCATAGGCGTACGGGCTGACCATCACCGAGACCATGGCGACGACACCGAGCGCAAACGAGGGCGACATTCTGCGCGCCGCTCCAAGCCAGAGGGCAAGCACGATCGCAGACAAGGCGAGGCTCGCCGCAGCTGCCTGTGCCCAGAAGGCAATGCTCGGGGGTACGCCGGCCCGACTGAGCGCAGCGTAGGTTGAGACCATGCGGAACAGCGGATAAACGCCGCGGTCGAGGAAGATCGCAGATTCCCTGATTGCGCCTAGCCATGCGGCCCAAATCTGCCATCCGAACGCCAGCGTGCAGACGAGCGAGCTTGCGAGCACGACTGCTGCGGCGGTTGCAAGCGCCGTCCAGCGGCGCGTCGCAAGCATGTAGAGGCCCGCGGCGATAGCCAGATGTGGCTTGATCACCATTGCCCCGAGCGCAAGACCGGCGATGATCTGGCGCCGCTCCACGTTGAGGCAAACGATGCCGATCAGGGCGCCGGTGAGAAAGCCATTCTGCCCGCAGCCGACCGTGATCGCCAGCGCGGGAAACAACACGACCAGGACGTGCGCGAAATTGTTGCCGGTGATGGCTCGAATTGTCAGGAGATAGGCAGTCAGCGTCGCGGTGATAAACAGCAGATAGGCGATGCCGGCCGGCAGGAGCGCGAAGGGAGCCACCAGCAGGTCGAATTGCGGCGGATAGGTCCAGGGCATGAAACTGGTTGAACCGTTGAACGCCTGCTGAAGCTGGACCAGCGTCCCGAACCGGTAGACGAGATCGAGCTGACCATGCCAGATCTGCCGCGCAACGATGTAGAAGGCGTCGAAATCGGACAGTTCGCGGACTTGCCAGGCGCTCCAGCGGCCGAACCTGAACGTCTTGAACAGCACCATCACCGCGAGCGTCGCGAGCACGAAGCGGACATAAATCGTTCGCTTCGACGGTGAGAATTGAACCGCTTCCAGCGTTTCGGCAAACATTGGCGACGACCTCGAACCTGACAGATCGCGGCCTGGCACGCGGTTCCGCGGATCTCGGCCAAACTGCCACCGGAGGTTTAAGGGACAGTAACGACAATTGCAGAATTTACGCCAAAATGGCCCGCGGAAGGGCAGCTGGCAGCCCATGTATGAAGCAGGTGCGGAGATAGGGATGTTCGGTGGTCGTCGCGGCGCGTGGAACACGAATCCGCCGCGGGTAAATTTAGTTCGCGCTCGATAGGACAATCGCCTTCAAGCACTCGAAATCCCTCTACGGATCCAGCTCGGTATCCCAGTAAAGATAGTCCAGCCAGCTGTCGTGCAGATAGTTCGGCGGAAACAGGCGGCCGTTGCGGTGGAGCTGGTGCACGGTCGGCGCGAACGCGCTCTGGCGCGGAAACATTTTTGCTTGCGCCGGCGTGAGATTGCCTTTGCGCAGATTACAGGGCGAGCACGCCGCGACCACGTTCTCCCAGGTGGTCTGGCCGCCTTTGCTACGCGGGATAATGTGATCGAATGTGAGGTCTTCGGGCGAGCCGCAATATTGGCAATTGAAGCGGTCGCGGAGGAAGACGTTGAAACGGGTGAAGGCGGGATGGGTGGTCGGCTTGACGAAGGATTTGAGCGAAACCACGCTCGGCAGTTGCATCTCTAACGTCGGACTTCGAACCGCCTGGTCGTAATGCGCGACGATGTTGACGCGGTCGAGGAATACCGCCTTGATCGCGTCCTGCCACGACCACAGAGACAGTGGGTAGTAACTCAGCGGCCGGAAGTCCGCATTCAGCACCAACACCGGCCAACTGCCTTGCGAGACATGTGCGTTCAAGTAACGCTCCCGGCCTCCAATGTACGCTGCGAAGCAGCATGTACTGACATACTACATGCAGCGTGACGGGATTGTGAAGCCCGTTGAGCGACTTATTCAGTCGCGAGCAATGCGGCGGCGGGGTGGCAAAAGCGCCCAAAAAGCCGCGATTCCGGGGAGGGCCATGCGGCAGGCCTGGAACCGCCTTCACGGTGCGTTGCGGCCCTGCCTTGGCTACTCCCGCACCCGCTCCAGCTTTTGCAGACACCGAGCCGTGCGCACCGCGGCCGGCATCTCCTCGTCCGGAAAGCTGGTCTTCCAGTCGGTGACGCCGACCTCGCCGACATAGATGTCGCCCTTCGAATCCAGCGCGATGCCGTGGGGCGCCAGGAATTTGCCGCTGGCGACGCCCGGACCTTCCTCGCCGCCGAGCCGGGCAATACGCTTGCCTTTGGCGTCCACGATCGACAGTCTCGGCCCGAGATTGGGCACCTTGCGGTTGACGGCCATGCCGGGGCCGAGCTCGCCGATCACGAAGGTCGGGCTCTTATCCACGCCGCAGCAGCACAGCGCGCAGGGGCGGTGCAGATTGTTCCACTGCGTCTCGTATTTGCCCTCACCGTTGAACACCTGCACCCGATGGTTCTCGCGGTCGGCGACGTAAACCCAGCCGTCGGCGTCGGCGGCAATATTGTGCACGATGTTGAACTGCCCGGGGTCGGTGCCGGGCTCGCCCCAGCTCTTGAGCAGCCTGCCGTCGGGCGTGAACTTGTGCACGCGCGCATTGCCATAGCCGTCGGAGACGTAGATCTCGCCCTTCGGCGACAGCGCGGTGTGGGTGCAGCGATGGAAGGGATCGCCGCTCATGAACGGCGCCGGCTTTTCCGGGATACCGATCGTCAGCAGCACCTTGCCATCAGTGGTGCACTTGCGCACCGTGTGGTCGCCGTCGTCGGTGCAATAGAGATTGTCGTCGGCGTCGATGTGCAGGCCGTGCGCGCGCGAGAACAGGCCTTCGCCGAAACTGCGCAAAAAGTTGCCCTCACGGTCGAGCACCACCATCGGATGAGCACCGCGGTTGAACACGTAGATCTGGTCCTTGCTGTCGACCGCGACCGAGGCGACGTCGGTGAGCTGCCAGCCGTCCGGCAGTTTTGCGAAATTTTCGACGACGCGGTAGCGGTGCTCGCCGGTGCCGAGAATGGCTGGCATGTGTCCCTTCCTCTTGCTGTCTCTGTCGTGCTCGTCTGCATCGGCGTCGTCATTGCGAGCTCCGCGAAGCAATCCAGAGTCCTTCCGCGGAGACAGTCTGGATTGCTTCGCTGCGCTCGCAATGACACTGTTGCTCAAGCTGGGTTCATCGGTGCACCCACAGCCCGCCCCAAAATCCCTTCCTCGATCGCCTTGATCTGCAGCGCGAGATATTTCGAGTTGATCCGGCACTGCGCGAGGCTGCCGGCGATGAACCAGAGACCCGGCTGTTTCGTGCGTGTGTACATGTTGCGCAGCTCGAAGCCGTCGCCAAAGCCCCAGACCGGACCGACGCGGTCGGCGATGGCGTCCCCAAACAATTTCCGCACCAGGTATTCCTGCGGCTTGTAGCCGGTGGAGAGCACGATGAGATCGGCCGGAATGATCGAGCCGTCCTTCATCCGCGCGCCCTCGGTAACGAAGCTCTCGATGTCGGAAAACTGCTTCAGCTTGATCGCGCCCTCGATGATCAGGTTGGAGCAGCCGACGTTGAAATAATAGCCGCCGCCGCGGGTAAGGTATTTGAACTGCCAGCCGGTGCCGGCCTCGCCGAAGTCCAGCTTGAAGCCGATGCGCCGCAGCCCGTCGAGCAGCTCCTTGTCGAGCTCCTTCGACTGCTCCGTCAGCATTACATGGGTCTTCCTCGCGAGCGGTGTCGGCATCGAGGCCGCGATCAGATCATTGTCTTCGAGCGTGCCCTCATTGTAGGTCGCGTAGGCCAGTTGCGCCGACGGCTCGATATTGGTGACGAGCGTCGGCGAACGCTGCACCAGCGTCACCTCCGCGCCGCTGGAATGAAGATCCTGCGCGATGTCGTGGCCGCTATTGCCGGTGCCGATCACGATGGCGCGCTTTCCCGTCCAGTTCTCACCGTCCTCATAGCGGCTGGAATGCAGCAGCGTGCCCTTGAAATCGGCGAGGGTCGGAATATCAGGCATGTTGGCGATGCCGCTGACGCCGGTCGCCATCACGACATGGCACGGATGCATGGTCCGCTTGCTGCCGTCGGCGCGCCGCAGTGTCACAGTCCAGCGCCCCTTCGCCTCGTCATAGGCGCCGCCCTCGAATTCGGTGCCGGTCCAGAAGTTGAGCTCCATGGCCTCGACGTAAGACTCGAACCAGTTGGCGAGCTTGTCCTTGGGGATATAGGTCGGCCAGCTCGGCGGAAACGGCATGTAGGGCAGATGATTGACCTGCACTTGGTTGTGCAGGGTCAGCGCATGGTAGCGCTTGCGCCAGTTGTCGCCGATCCTCATCGCGCGATCGACGATCAACGTGTCGACATTCAACTGCTTCAACCGCGCCGCAATGGAGAGCCCGGCCTGGCCGCCGCCGACCACCAGCACAGCCGGGTCGCGATCGGCGTAGTCACGTGCGGCGTTGCGCTGGTCGAGCCAGTTCGGCCCGCGAAAATCGCGCGAATAGGCCTGACCACGCGGCCGCGACATGCCGAGCTGCTCCTCGAACCCCTTGAGCCCATCGAGCGCGGTGAGCAGCGTCCACGCCTTCAGGCGGTCGCCATCGGCAGTATCGGGAACGAGCCGCACGATGCCGCTGCCGCGTCCGATCGCGGTCTCGAAATTGAAGATTGCCTCGATGTTGTTGGTGCCGGCGCGCGTCACCCAACGCGGCGGCGCGCGGTTCTGCGCGATTTCGAAGTTGGTCGGCGCCGCTTCGCCCGCGAGCATCGCCAACGCCTGTGCGATCTCATCTCGTCCGGCAAGCGTTTGCAGGTTCCAGCTTAGCGCCAGCACGTCGCGCCAAAAGCTGTCGGCGAGGAACAGGTTGCTCAGCGCGTGGGGCTCGGGCTCGCCCAGCATGCGCTCGAACGCGTCGAGCCAGGCTTGCGCGGAGACAGAGATATCCTTCGTCCTGTCCAGCATGCGCGACCTCGTGGCCGTCTTCGCGGCGTTTCCTCGCGAGCATGATCCGCATAAGTGTGCAGCGGTTTTCCGGAGATCATGCTCCAATCATGGAGATCGAGGCTATACTGGAATAGCCTATGTCAAAAGCGCTTTACCCAAGCAGCGAAAGCATGTGGCCCTGCTCAGGCGGAATGCGGCCCATCAGCGTGTCGAGATAAATGCGCCGCACCGCCTCCGGCCCGCGGCTCTCGACAACGTTCAGGGACGTCTCTAGCAGCGGCGCAAAGCCGGACCCATGCCGCGCCAAAGCGCTGCTCGATGCCGCCTGGGCCCCAATCCTTGGCACGCTTGCGGATGTGGTCGGGCGCGAAGAACCAGCGTGGCTTTGCGCCGGGCAGCGTGCCTTCCTCGGGGTCAGTGGCGCGGTGCGTCAAACCGACACGCACCGAGCTTTTCATCTGGTCGCGGCAATGGTGGTGCAACTCGGCCCGCAACGCGCTGCTGCCCGCCATGTCGACCAAAGCGACCGGCGCATCCGTCGGCAGCTCGCTGACGCGATCATAGGTGACGACCTCGTCGTAGCAGGGCAGCGAGCCAACGAAGCCGGCATTGCCCGCCGAGGTCAGCCCGATCACCTTGCGGCCGCGCGCATGCAGGAGATGGGCGAGCCCGAACGCGGTCTTGCTGGAGGCGCTGGAGAGCAGCATATAGCGCGCGCCAAAGTCGTCGTTCTCGGCGAGAAAGTCGTCGACCAGGAACGACAGCATGAACAGCGGCCGCAGCAGCGCCTGAAGGTCGCCCTGATGTCCGGCAAAGGCGGGGTCGCCGGTGACGCGAGAATAGAGGTTGTAGACGGGCGAGACCTGCTTGCGATGCTCGGCGCCGTCACGAAGCGCGCGCTTGCTGACGTCGGCCGCCTCGATGACGAGATGCGTCGCCATCGGGAAATAGCCGAACAACCGCTCGCCCACAGTGACGCCGGGATGTTTCGAGGCGATCACCTCGCCAAAACCCCACACCGGGATGTTGCCAAAACCCTGTGGTGCCGGAAATATCTGCCAGTATTTCAGCGCGTCACCCATCACCGCATAGGTGATGTTGTTGGCGGTGAATGCGAAGCGCTCGACCTTCACCAGCAGCGCATCCGCCGGCAGTGCGGCTGCATCAGGAACCACGGTTTCGATCAGCTTGCACTGCTCGAGATCGTTGCGCGCAACGACGAAATCGGTCGATGTCATGGTGAAGGCCTCGGCTTTTTCCGTGCGGCCATCTTCTCTTTCACGTGTGAGGGCTTCGCAACAGCAACATTGTTTGAAACGGTGTTCGCCTCGCCGGCGATGATGCCCTCGCGTTTCTTCACCGCACGATAGTAGCTCCACCACAGATGCGCCGCCGCGCCGCGCAGCGGACGCCAGGGCTCGGCGAGCGGTGCCATCTGCTTCTCCGTCGGCCGCGTCTTCAGGCCGAGACCAAGCTTGATCCCCTCCTGCACGGCGAGGTCGCCGGCCGGCCAGGCGTCGCCATGACCCAGGCAAAACAGCAGATAGACGTCGGCGGTCCAGGGGCCGATGCCGGGCAGCGAGATCAACGTGTGATGCGCGGCGTCGGCATCCTCTTCGGCGAGCACCTCGAGGTTCAGCCGTTGCGCCGTGATCTCGCGCGCAAGGTGTTTCAGCGTCTTGATCTTGGCGGCGGACAGGCCGAGCCGCCCCAGCCGGTCGGTGCGAGCGCGGCGGACCGCCTCATGGTCGAACGGATCGAGGGCGGCGGCCAGCCGCCCCCAGATCGCCGCCGCGCTCGCCGTCGAGAGCTGCTGCCCGCACACGATATGGGCAAGCCCCGCAAAACCCGGCTCGCGCCGCCGCAAGGCGGGCATGCCGGCGATTTCCAGCACGGGCTTGAGGCGCGGATCGCGCTTGATCAGCGCATGGACGGCCTCTTCGAGATCGGACTGGGATTCGAGGTGGATGGTCATTGCTTGCTCAACTCGTCATGCACGGGCTTGCCGTCTCTGCTAAAGCTACGCTGGCCCAGTACCGTAAAGCCCGCCGAAGCCTTCGGCGTAGGCGGGACCCGCGCATCCATCTCCTAACGAGAGTCCTGGAAGATGGATTGCCGGGTCAAGCCCGGCAATGACGAATACACCGAGAACTCATGCCACCCGTTTTCCGATTTGCCCCAAGCCCGAACGGCTTCCTGCATCTCGGCCACGCCTATTCCGCGCTGCTGAACTTCGAACGTGCACGCGAGACCGGCGGGCGGCTGTTGCTGCGGATCGAGGACATCGACGCGACGCGCTGCCGGCCGGACTACGAGACGGCGATCTACGAGGATCTCGCCTGGCTCGGGATCTCCTGGGAGACACCGGCGCGGCGACAGTCCGAGCATCTTGCCGACTATCGCGCCGCGCTGGAAAAGCTTTCTGCGCTCGGTCTCGTCTATCCCGCCTTTGAAAGCCGCGCCGAGATCGCAAGGCTCATAGCCGCGCGCGAGGTGGATGGGCCGTGGCCGCGCGATCCCGATGGCGCGCCACTTTATCCCGGCGACGCCAAGTCGCTGTCGGCCGGCGAGCGTGAGCGGCTGATGACATCCGGCGCGCCTTACGCGCTGCGGCTCGACATCGCGGCCGCCTGTCGGCGCGTCGCCGGCCTGACTTGGAACGAACTCGGCGCGGGGCCGGATGGCGAGCGCGGCATCGTGTCGGCGCGACCGGAAACCTGGGGCGACGTGATCCTTGCCCGCAAGGAGACGCCGACCAGCTACCATCTCTCCGTGGTGGTCGACGATGCCCTCCAGGGCGTCAGCGAGATCGTCAGGGGCCAGGACCTGTTTCATGCCACATCGGTGCACCGCCTGCTGCAGGTCCTGCTTGGCCTGCCGGAACCGGCTTATCGCCACCATGCTCTGATCCGCGACGGCGAGGGGCGGAAGCTGTCGAAATCGACCCGCTCGACAGGCCTGCGGGAATTGCGCGCCGCCGGCGCCACGCCGGTCGGCATCCGTCGATCGGTGGGATTAGGTTAAGTTTCTCTGGGGGTTAGCCAAACGCCGCCGTGACTCCGGGTGTTCCGCCGTGCCATGCTTGCTCGAGAGCCCGGGGTTCGAAGGGGATCTATGGCGGCGAAAACGCGCCCAATGCGCACCACGCGAACGTCCAGGCGACCGCCTCGGAAGCGGTCCGGGGCGGCCGGCCGGTTGCGTAAGCGCAGCACCAAGGCGGTCGCGCCTGACGTGGTCCAGGCCGCGCTCGCCGCCTTTGCCCATGAGGTCCGCACCCCCCTGACCGGTATTCTGGCGATCAGCGACCTGCTCGCGACCTCCGATCTCGGCGAGCGGGAGCGGCGCTGGGCCGACACCATCAAGGCCGGCGCCGAACATCTGGCGAGCCTTGCGACGCTGTTTGTGGACGCTGCCCGGACAGGAAAGGGGGGAAGCACGCTGCGGCAGGACCTGTTCGACCTAAAGACGCTTGCCCGCAGCGCCGGCGATTCGCTAGCCGGCCGCGCCGCGGCCAAGGGTCTTCAGGCCCAGGTCGACATTTCCGAGAAGTTGCCGGGGTTGGTGGTGGGCGATCCCGTCCGCCTGCGCGCTGCGCTCGAGAACCTGATCGACAATGCCGTGAAATTCACCGATCGGGGCGGCGTGGCGCTTGCGGTGGCGCCCTGGCGTCCTGCCAAGGACGAGCGCAAAGGCAAAGCCAAGGATAAGGGCAGGGTCGGCATCGCCTTCGCGGTATCCGACAGCGGCATCGGCCTTACCATGGCCGAAATCAAGCGGCTGTTCCGCCCGTTCACCCAGGCCAATGTCACCATTGCCTCGCGCTTCGGCGGCGCCGGTCTGGGGCTATCCTCGGTGAAGCAGCTGGCGCGCGCGATGGGCGGCGACATCACGGTCGCTCCGCGCCGCGGCGGCGGCGCCACGTTCACGCTGACGGTGTCGCTGGATGCGGCGGGATCGGGCAAATCGCGCAAAGGAAAGAACGGTAGCGAGCCCGAGGCGGTGACCGCGCTCCGCGTGCTCAGCGTCGAGGACAATCCGTTCGGGCGCGTGGTGCTCAACACCATTTTGACCGAGCTCGGCCATCATGCCGAGTTCATCGGTCGCGGCGAGGATGCGGTCGGTCGGCTGGCGCAAGGCGGGTTCGACGCGGTGCTGATGGACATGGTGCTGCCGGGCATCGACGGTGTCGAGGCCATCAGGCGAATCCGCACGCTGCCGACGCCGCTGGCTCAGATCCCCATCATCGGCGTTTCCGGTCGCGGCGAGGACGAGGCGGCCTCGCGCGAGGCCGGTGCCGATGCCTTCCTGGTCAAGCCTGTGTCTCCGCGGGCTTTAGCGACTGCGCTGCTTGAAGCGACACGCCGTGAGGCAGCCGCGACTTGATGATCGCGGCATTGAGCTCGCCGCCGTACACGAAAATCGCGGCGATGAAATACAGAAACACCAGCGCGATGATGACCGAGGCGAGCCCCGCATACATCGTCACGTAATTGTTGGCGAAGCGCGCCAGGTATTGCCCGAACACGACACCGGAGACCAGCGACGCCACCACCGTGAAAACGATGCCCGGCATGATCTGGAGGAAGCTGCGGCGTCCCGCCGGCAGCCAGGCGTGCAGGATGAACAGCGCCACCACCAGCGCGCTGATGGTGATGCCGTACCGCACCCAGGTGAGGATGCTCTCGTTGGACTCGACAAACAGCGGGATATGGCGTCGCGCCGCTTCGATCAGGAGCGGACCGAGCACGATCAGGAACGCCATGGCGAGCGCGGTGAAAGCTGCGATCAACGTGTAGGCAATCGATTCCAGCCGCAGCCAGTACCAGCGCCGCATCTCCACCACGGCATAGGCGCGGTTGAGGGCGACGCGGAGCGCCTCGACGCCGTTGGAGGCGAAATAGACCGACAGCGCCGCGCCGATGGTCAGAATGCCGGTGCGGGTCGTGGTCAGCACGTCGTGGACCTCGCCGGAGATCGAATCGGCAACCTGCTTGGGCCAGATCTGGAGCATCAGGCCGGCGGCCTGGTCGGCCAGTTCCTTGGAGCCGAAGAAGCCGGCAAGCGAGGTCAGCACGATCAGGAACGGGAACAGCGCCATCAGCGTCGACAGCGCGATGTGGCTCGCGATCGCCCAGCCGTCGTCAGCGAGGAACGTGTAGAACGCGTCCATCACGACGACGTAGATGTAGCGGATCGCTTTCATGCGCCACCCGAATTGGCTGTCGACTCTCTCTTACGCTCGCAGCGTCGTTCGCCTCGCCCCGCTCGCGGGGAGAGGCCGACGCGCTCGGCAGCGCAACTGCGCGCCACAGCGCGGCGGGGAAGCCTCCGCGAGGACGGTGAGAGTTGGACTCGCGGAGAGCCGCCCTCATCCGAATTCGATCTGCGATCGAATTCTTCTTCTCCCCGCAAGCGGGGAGAGGTGAAAGGCGGCTGCATCAAATCCAAGATCATCCAGCTAGCTTCTGATATTATTGGGTTAAAAGCCAGATCGCGCAGGCGATAGCCGTCCCTCTCCGTCGTCATTCCGGAGCGCGCGCAGCGCGAGCCCGGAATCCATTTAGCCGCAGCGCACCTGGAGGGGTTCATTCCGGGCTCGATGCTCCGGGTCGCGCGTCGCGCGGTCCCGTTCGCATCGCCCCGGAATGACGCCGGTGCCTGCCGCGGCACCATGGCGCATCTGCAAGCACGGTGTTATCTACTCCTAATGGCATCTATCTTGAGTACTTTCATCCTGCCGATCGCGGTCGGCGCCGTGGCGCTCGTGCTGCTGCTCGGGCTCATCAACATGATGCGCGGCGGCTCGCCCAACACCTCGCAGAAGCTGATGCGCTGGCGCGTGCTGCTTCAGTTTGTGGCGATCATCCTTGCCATGCTCGCAGTCTGGGCCATGGGGCGGTAGGGCATGATCCGGAAAAAAGTGTGAAGCAGTTTTCCGACGAGATCATGCCCCAAAATTAAGAGGTCTACGTGGTCACGTTGAACCGCATCTACACGAAAACCGGTGACGACGGCACGACGGCGCTCGGCTCGGGCGAGCGTCGTCCGAAATACGATCTGCGCATCGAGGCCTATGGCACCGTGGACGAGACCAATGCCGCGATCGGCGTGGTGCGGCTCCACACCTCGGCTATGCCCGAGCTCGACGCGATGCTTGGCCGTATCCAGAACGATCTGTTCGATCTCGGCGCCGATCTTGCGGTGCCCGAGCGCGAAGGCAAAGCGGAGCGGCTGCGGGTGGTGGCGAGCCAGGTCGAGCGGCTCGAGCGCGACATCGACGCACTCAACGACAAGCTCGCGCCGCTGACCTCCTTCGTGCTGCCGGGCGGCACGCCGGCTGCGGCTCATCTCCACGTCGCGCGCACAATATGCCGCAGGGCGGAACGGGTGATGGTGAAACTGGCGGCTCAGCCCGGCGAGCCGGTCAGTGCGGCTGGCATCCAATATATGAACCGCCTGTCGGACTTCCTGTTCGTGGCCAGCCGAGCCGCCAACGGGAATGGCGCCGGCGACGTACTCTGGGTTCCCGGCCAGAACCGCTGACCCATTGAGCGGGCGCATTTCTAAGGTCTAAAATTTGGCTCGTTCGCGCGTTGACCGGGCCTGATCAGGCCTTTAGGTTCCGCGCCAGTTGATAACTCCCCTCCCAAATTGAGTGAAAGAGGATCGATGAAGGTCTTAGTGCCGGTAAAGCGGGTGGTCGATTACAACGTCAAGGTCCGCGTCAAGAGCGATGGATCGGGCGTTGAACTCGCCAACGTCAAAATGTCCATGAACCCGTTCGATGAAATCGCGGTCGAGGAAGCGCTGCGCCTGAAGGAAGGCGGCAAGGCGACCGAGGTCGTGGTGGTCTCGATCGGACCTGCGCAGGCATCGGAGACGATCCGCACCGGTCTCGCGATGGGCGCCGACCGCGGCATCCTGGTGAAGGCCGAGGGCAATGTCGAGCCGCTCGCTGTCGCCAAGATCCTGAAGAAGGTTGCTGAAGAAGAGCAGCCGGGCCTGATCATCCTCGGCAAGCAGGCGATCGACGACGACTCCAATCAGACCGGTCAGATGCTGGCCGCGCTGCTCGGCTGGTCGCAGGCGACCTTCGCCTCCAAGCTCGAGGTTGAAGGTTCTGACTTCAAGGTCACACGCGAAGTCGACGGCGGTCTGCAGACTGTGAAGCTGAAGGGACCGGCGATCGTCACCACCGATCTGCGTCTCAACGAGCCACGCTATGCCTCGCTGCCCAACATCATGAAGGCAAAGAAGAAGCCGATCGCGGAAAAGACCGTTGCCGATTACGGCGTCGACGTCGCCGCGCGTCTCGAGATTCTGAAGACGACGGAGCCGGCGGGCCGCAAGGCCGGCGTCAAGGTCAAGGACGTCGCCGAGCTGGTGTCGAAACTCAAGAACGAAGCCGGGGTGCTCTGATGACGACGCTTCTGATTGCCGAACACGACAATGCGTCGCTGAAGGATGCGACCAACAAGGCTCTCACCGCGGCTGCCGCGCTCGGCGCGGACGTCGAGGTGCTGGTGGCCGGCCAGAACGCCAAGGCCGCGGCGGATGCCGCCGCCAAGCTTGCCGGCGTCAAGAAGGTGCTGCTCGCCGATGGCGAGACCTACGCGCACGATCTCGCCGAGCCGCTGGCCGCGCTGGTCGTGTCGCTGGCTTCCGGCTATGACGCGATCGTCGCGCCCGCGACCTCGCGCTTCAAGAATGTGATGCCGCGTGTCGCCGCCCTGCTCGACGTCATGCAGGTCTCGGAGATCATCAAGGTGGTCGCCCCCGACACCTTCGAGCGTCCGATCTATGCCGGCAATGCCATCCAGACGGTGAAGTCGAAGGACGCCAAGAAGGTCATCACGGTGCGCACCTCCACCTTCGCCGCAGCGGGCGAAGGCGGCAGCGCACCGGTCGAGACCGTGGCGGCGGCGGCCGATCCCGGCCTGTCGTCCTTCGTCGGTGAGGAGGTCGCCAAGAGCGACCGTCCCGAGCTGACCTCGGCCAAGATCATCGTCTCCGGTGGCCGCGCCATGCAGAGCCGGGAAAACTTCGCCAAGTACATCGAACCGCTCGCGGACAAGCTTGGCGCCGGCGTCGGTGCCTCGCGCGCGGCGGTCGACGCCGGCTATGCGCCGAACGATTGGCAGGTCGGCCAGACCGGCAAGGTCGTGGCCCCCGAGCTCTATGTCGCGGTCGGCATTTCCGGCGCGATCCAGCATCTGGCCGGCATGAAGGACTCCAAGGTGATCGTCGCGATCAACAAGGACGAGGACGCGCCGATCTTCCAGGTTGCCGATTACGGCCTGGTGGCCGATCTCTACCAGGCAGTTCCAGAGCTGACGGCCGAACTCGGCAAGCTCGGCAAGTAAAACGAGCCAAAAACACCGGCCGGAGCTATAAACTCCGGCCGGTGTTGCTTTTTTGAGGCGTTTTCTTTGGCGTGGGGCCGCCTTCGAAGCGATCCAATCTAGGTTTCGAGCCAAGGTTCTGATTAAATCGGACTCCCGGCTCAAGGGGATAGGCAGGCGCGACATGCGCGCCGTTCCGGTGGATGACATTATGGCGGCAGTGATCAAGAAGGTCGGCGTGATCGGCGCGGGTCAGATGGGCAACGGCATCGCGCATGTTGCGGCGCTGGCCGGCTTCGACGTGGTGCTCAACGACGTCTCGGCTGACCGCCTCAAGTCGGGCATGGCCACCATCAACGGCAATCTGGCGCGGCAGGTCTCCAAGAAGGCCGTCACCGAGGACGACAAGGCCAAGGCGATGGCGCGGATCAAGCTTGCCGAGAAGCTGGACGACCTCACCGATTGCGATCTCGTGATCGAGACCGCGGTCGAGAAGGAGGAGGTCAAGCGCAAGATCTTCCACGAGGTCTGCGCCGTGTTGAAGCCGGAGGCGATCGTCGCCTCCGATACGTCGTCGATCTCGATCACCCGGCTCGCCGCCGCCACCGACCGGCCCGAGCGCTTCATCGGCATTCACTTCATGAACCCGGTGCCGCTGATGGAGCTGGTGGAGCTGATCCGCGGCATCGCCACCGACGATGCGACCTTCGAGGCGTCCAAGGAGTTCGTCGCTAGGCTCGGCAAGCAGGTCGCGGTCTCCGAGGATTTCCCGGCCTTCATCGTCAATCGCATCCTGCTGCCGATGATCAACGAGGCGATCTACACGCTGTACGAAGGCGTCGGCAACGTCGAGGCGATCGATGCCGCGATGAAGCTCGGTGCGCACCATCCGATGGGCCCGCTGGAGCTCGCCGATTTCATCGGCCTCGACACCTGCCTCTCCATCATGCAGGTGCTGCACGAGGGCCTCGCCGACTCCAAGTACCGCCCGTGCCCGTTGCTGGTGAAATACGTCGAGGCCGGCTGGCTCGGCCGCAAGACCCAGCGCGGCTTCTACGACTATCGCGGCGCCAAGCCGGTTCCGACAAGGTAAGGCACCGGTGCCGTAGGGTGAGCAAAGGTGCAAAGCGCCGTGCCCACCATCCCTCCGCAACCAGGATCCTGATTGGTGGGCACGCTTCGCTTTGCCCACCCTGCGGCACCGTTGCCCTTCGGCGCGCATCCGCTTCGTGACAATTCATGTCCCATTAACTCCTCGCGCCTAGGTTACGGCCGGTAAGAGGGTTCGCGTAATGGACATGATGGCGATGGTCAGCACCATGCTGGCTGCTCAGCAAGGCGCGCTGCAATCGAATATCGCGGCGACGCTGACCAAGCAGAACATGGACATGGAAAAATCCACCGTCCTGACGCTGCTGGGCGCCGGTCAGCCCTCGCTCGCCAATGTCGGCCCCGGCGTCGGCGGCAATCTCAACGTGACGGCCTAACCCTCAGCGCATGAACCGGAAAAGTGGGCACCGGTTTTCCGATCAGATCATGCGCCAATAACTAAAGCGACGCGGCGGCCTTGCCGGTCGCGGCGCGGATCAGCTTGAGCGCGTCCTCGCTCGCCCATTCCGCCGGCCCCGCGATCGTCGCGATCTCGCAGCCTTGCGGGTCGACCAGCACCGAAGTCGGCATCCCCAGTGCCCGGCCTATGGCCTTAAGATCCTGAAAAACCTTGGCTTTCTGATCATTAAAATAGCCCAGCCGGGTCAGATTGGCCTCTTTCAGGAAGGTCTTGGGCTTCTCGGAGTCGCGGGTGTCGATATTGATCGCCACCACCTCGAAATTCGGGCCCGACAGCTTGCCCTGAAGCTCGTCCAGCGCCGGCATCTCCTTGCGGCAGGGCACGCACCAGGTGGCCCAGAGGTTCACCAGCAGCGTCTTGCCGCGGAAATCGGACAACTTCTTCGGCTTGCCGTCGGCGTCCTCGAAGGCGAGGTCGGGCAACTTCAACGGGGCGCTCGCCATGGTCAGCGCCGCCACCTCGCCATGGGCGAGCGGCGCGATCTTCTGCGCGGTCGCCACCGCGGACCGGCAGGATGGATCGCCCGACGGCACCCGGCTCAGACCCAGCCCGTACAGCGCGGCGAAGCCGGCCACACCCCCGATCGCCACGGTGGCGATGACGAGGGGGATCCGGCGCGTGGCGGAGGGCGTCTTGTCGAGCATATCGTTTGTCATCCGGTCGCAGATATGGCTATCAGGGGCCTCTTAATACGGCTGGCGGCGGCCAGCAAACGTGCGGCAAATCAAGGCGTGAGCAGGGGATCATGAGCAACAAGATGTGGGGCGGCCGGTTCTCGGAACGTCCCGATGAGATCATGGAAGAGATCAACGTCTCCATCGACGTCGATCGTCACCTCTTCGCCCAGGACATTGCCGCGTCCAAGGCCCACGCCGCGATGCTCGCCAGCCAGGGCATCATCACGGCCTCTGATGCGAAAAATATCGGCAAGGGTCTAGACACGATTTTGTCAGAGATCGGCAAGGGCGGCTTCGCGTTCAAGCGCGCGCTCGAGGACATTCACATGAATGTCGAGAGCCGCCTGTCCGAGCTGATCGGCCCCGCCGCCGGAAGGCTGCACACGGCGCGCTCGCGCAACGACCAGGTCGCGACCGATTTTCGCCTGTTCGTCCGCGACGTCATCGACGAGACCGATGCCGCGCTCGCCGCGTTCCAGCAGGCGCTGGTGGAGCGCGCGCTGGAGCACGCCGCAACCGTGATGCCCGGTTTCACGCATCTGCAAACGGCGCAGCCCGTCACCTTCGGCCACCACCTGCTTGCCTATGTCGAGATGGCCGCGCGCGACCGCGGCCGCTTCCAGGACGCGCGCAAGCGGCTGAACGAATCCCCGCTGGGCGCGGCCGCGCTCGCCGGCACCTCATTCCCGATCGACCGCCACGCCACCGCGAAGGCGCTCCTCTTCGACCGCCCGATGGCGAACTCGCTCGATGCGGTGTCCGACCGTGACTTCGTGTTGGAGACGCTGTCGGCAGCCTCGATCTGCGCCGTGCACATGTCGCGCTTTGCCGAGGAGATCGTGATCTGGACCTCGCCGCTGGTCGGCCTGATCCGGCTCAGCGACAAGTTCACGACCGGCTCCTCGATCATGCCGCAGAAGCGCAACCCGGATGCCGCCGAGCTGGTGCGCGCCAAGACCGGCCGCGTCATCGGCGCGCTCAATGGTCTCCTGATCGTGATGAAGGGCCTGCCGCTCGCCTATCAAAAGGACATGCAGGAGGACAAGCAGTGCGCCATGGAGGGTTTTGCCGCGCTGTCGCTGGCGATCCGCGCCATGACCGGCATGGTCCGCGACCTCGTGCCCGACGAAGCCAAGATGAAGGCGGCCGCGGGCGAGGGTTACGCCACCGCGACCGATCTCGCCGACTGGCTGGTGCGGACGCTGAAGATGCCGTTCCGCGAGGCCCACCACGTCACCGGCCGCATCGTGGCCAAGGCCGCCGAAGGCGGCGTCGCGCTGCACGAGCTGCCGCTGAAGGAGATGCAGGCGATCGAGCCGAAAATCACCAAGGACGCGCTCGGCGTGCTCTCGGTCGAATCGTCGGTGAAGAGCCGGACCAGCTTTGGCGGCACCGCGCCGAAGAACGTGGCCTCGCAGGCCAAGGCCTGGGCGAAGCGGCTGGAAAAAGAGCGAAAATCGGGCTGAGGGCAAAATTTCGCTGATGTTTCATGGTCATCCGGCTCTCGCCAGATCGCGCCAATCTCTGTATGGTGCGCGCCGCGTAGTGGGGATTTCGTCGTGACGTCAAAGTTTCGCCCGGCCGGCTCGGGGTGGGCCATCATTGTCCTTAGCCTGACGGCGCTGGCGCTCGCCGGCTGCGGCCGCAAGGGCCCGCTGGATCTGCCGCCGACGGCCTCCAATGCACCCAACGGCGCGGCGCCTGTTGACACCGAGACCGAAGCCCAGAGGACGCCGAGCGTGTTCAATCCCACCTACGGTGTGGACGCTGCGCCCGCGGCGGCCAAGGGCAGGAAGAAACCATTTATCCTCGACCCGCTCCTGGACGAACCTCCCGGCAATAAATAAGCCGGGACAACCGAGCCTGCGCCATGAACCATTTCGACTATCGCAACGGCGTGCTGCACGCCGAGGCGGTGAACCTGTCCGAGCTGGCCGCAACCGTCGGCACGCCGTTCTATTGCTATTCGACTGCGACGCTGGAGCGGCACTACCGCGTCTTCACCGAGGCCTTCGCCGGCGAGAAGGTGCTGGTCTGCTACGCCATGAAGGCGAACTCCAACCAGTCGGTGCTGCGCACGCTGGCCAAGTTAGGCGCCGGCGCCGACGTCGTCTCCGGCGGTGAGTTGAAGCGGGCGCTGGCCGCCGGCATTCCCGCGGCTAAGATCCTGTTCTCCGGCGTCGGTAAGACCGAAGACGAACTGCGCGCCGCGCTGGCCGCGGACATCCTCTGTCTCAACGTCGAATCCGAGCCCGAGCTCGAGCTGTTGTCGCGGCTTGCGACCGAGATGGGCAAGACCGCGCGCATCTCCGTGCGCGTCAATCCCGACGTCGATGCCGGCACGCATGCAAAAATCTCCACCGGCAAGTCCGAGAACAAGTTCGGCATTCCGATTGCCCATGCCCGTGAGGTTTATGCGCGCGCCGCAAGACTCCCGGGCATCGAGGTGACCGGCACCGACGTGCATATCGGCAGTCAGATCACCGACCTCTCCAAGATGGAGACCGCGTTCCGGATCCTCTCCGAATTCGTGCAGACGCTGCGCGCCGACGGCCACAACATCAGCCATGTCGATTTCGGCGGCGGCCTCGGCATTCCCTATTACATGGACCGCGAGGCGCCGCCGGCGCCCGACGCCTATGCCGCCATGGTCAAGCGCGTCAGCCACAATCTCGGCTGCACGCTGATGTTCGAGCCGGGGCGCATGATCGTCGGCAATGCCGGCATCCTGGTCACCAAGGTCATTTACGTGAAGCACGGCGACGGCAAGAATTTCGTGATCATCGACGCCGCCATGAATGATTTGATCCGCCCGACGCTGTACGAGGCGCATCACGACATCCTGCCGGTGACGCAGCCCGCCAAGGGCACTGGTACCATCATGGCCGATGTCGTCGGCCCGGTCTGCGAGACCGGCGATTATCTCGCGCTCGACCGCACGCTGCCGACGCCGCAGCCGGGCGACCTGCTCGCCATCATGACCGCCGGCGCCTATGGCGCGGTGCAGGCCGGCACCTATAACACGCGGCCGCTGGTGCCCGAGGTGCTGGTGAAGGGCGACCAATACGCCGTGGTGCGCCCGCGGATCGAGGTCGAGCAGCTGATCGCGATGGACACGCCGGCGCCGTGGCTGTGAGTGTGTGGTGAGGGGGGCGGTAGGCCCGCTCCTCGTACTCGCTGTCATCCCGGCGCAGGCCGGGACCCATAGCCACAGGGAGGAGTTTGACGAAGATTCGTCGTTCGGTACTCCTACTGCCTACGACCGATAGATTCCGCGGTATGGGTCCCGGCCTTCGCCGGGACGACGAGGAGAATTCTAGGCGCTACTTCCCAGCCAACCCACCCTTCGCTCCGACGACCACCCCCGCCTTCCGCTCGATCGGCTTGATTGCCGCGGTGAAATCGGATTCTGCGCCTTCCGCGCTGATCACAGTCTCCCACAAGCGCCCCACAGCATCAGCGACTTCCATCGACAGGCCGAGCTGCTTCATCTCCTCCAGCGCCAGCCGCACGTCCTTCACCATCAATCCCGTGGCAAAACCGAAATCGAACGTGCGCGGCAGCACCGAGCGCGGAAACTTGTCGCGGCTCGCGGTGTTCATGCCGGAGCCCGCATTGATGACGTCGATCATCACCGCGGGATCGAGCCCGGCCTTGACACCCATGACCACGGCTTCCGACGTCGCCACGATCGCGGTGGCCGAGAGGAAATTGTTGGCGAGCTTCATGGTCTGCGCCGCGCCCGGCTGCTCGCCGATGAAGAACACCTTTCCGATCACGTCGAGCGCGGGCTTCAGCAGCTCGAACTCCGCCTTCGGCCCCGAGACCATCACCGCCAGCGTGCCTTTCTCCGCGCCGCCGACGCCGCCGGACACGGGGCAGTCGATCTGCACGATCTTGCGTTTGGCCAAGAGGCCGTGAATCTTCGCAGCCATCGCCGAGCCGACGGTGGAGAGATCGATGAAGCGTTTCGCGCGCTTGCCCTCGATCACGCCATTTGCGCCCGTGGCAACGTCAAGCGAAGCCTGCAGCGAGGGCAGGCTCGCCATCACCGTCTCGACCTGGTCGGCGACGTCCTTCGGCGATGTCGCGGCAGTGGCGCCGCGCGCCACCAGCTTGTCGATCATCTCCTTGCGCGCGTCGAACACGACGAGCTTGTGTCCCGCCTCGATCAGCCGTCGCGCCATCGGGAAGCCCATGTTTCCGAGCCCGATGAATCCGATGTCCATGGTGTTTCCTTGTGGTTGTTGTTCGTTGTTGTGAAAGATGCGCACTCCACCCTCGGTGCCGTCCCGGACCAGCGCGCCTTAAGCGCGCGCCGATCCGGGACCCATAACCACAGGCAGGAATTGTTGCGCGAAAGCGGTAACTCCGAGTCCCCGCAACCACATCTGTCTGTGGTTATGGGTCCCGGATCTGCGCTTACGCTTGTCCGGGACGACGGCGGAGGGTGGCTTGCCGCTCACGCCTTCCCATCGATCTCCGAAAACACCTCGCGCGCGATACGGAAACTGTCGACGGCGGCCGGCATGCCGCCATAGATCGCGACCTGCATCAGGATCTCGCGGATCTCCTCTCGGGTGACGCCGTTGGTCAGCGCGCCCTTCAGATGTGCGCGGAATTCGTGCTGACGGTTGAGGATCGCGATCATCGCGATGTTGAGCATGCTGCGGGTCTTGCGCGGCAGTTCCTCGCGGCCCCACACCGTGCCCCAGCAATATTCGTTGAGCATTTCCTGGAACGGACGGTTGAAATCGTCGACGTTCTTCAGGGCGTTGTTGACATAGGCCTCGCCCAGCACCGCTTTGCGGACTTCCAGGCCCTTGTCATGCATCTTCTTGTCCATGGCGTTTCCTTCGTTTTCCTCGGGATGGCGCCACGGAAATTACGGGGTCGAGCCGGGCCAGTCACGTCCTCGTGTTATGCGGGAAAAGAGGTGTCTCCCGTCCAGGAACGGATGCCTCAGTGCTGCCGTTGTGATAGGCTTCTCTCTACCGGGCAACCTGGAGAGCTGATTGAACGGCGTCACCCCCGACCCGTCAGACCCGATCCGCGATGGGGACGCTCTGTCGCGGCTGAAGCTGGCGCAGGCCCTCGATCGGGCCATTTATGCCATCGCGTGGGAGCGTGCCTGGCCGAACCTGGCGCGGCTTCTGACCGTCGTCGGCCTGTTCCTGGTGGTGTCCTGGGCCGGCCTCTGGCTGTCCTTGCCGTTCGTCGCCCGCGCCATCGGTCTCGTCATTTTCGCCGGCATCGCGATTGCCGCCCTGTTCCCGTTGATTCGCTTCCGCTGGCCGAGCCGCGAGGAGGCGCTGAGCCGGCTCGATCGTGGCTCCGGCATCCGTCACCGCCCGGCGACCACGCTCACGGACACGCTGACCTCGCAGGACCCGGTTGCCAAGGCGCTGTGGCAGGCGCAGCGCGAGCGCACGCTGGCCTCGCTCAAGCGCATCCGCGCCGGCCTGCCGCATCCGCGGCTCGCGCTCCACGATCCCTGGGCGCTGCGCGCGCTCGTCATGGTGATGCTGGTTGCGACCTTCTTCGCCGCCGGCGACGAACGTGCGATGCGCCTCGGGGCTGCCTTCGACTGGAACGGTGTGCTGGCCCCGACCAATGTTCGCGTCGACGCCTGGGTGACGCCGCCGCTCTACACCGGCAAGCCGCCGATCATCCTGTCGGCCGCCAACAAGGAGGCCGCGGCACTGCCCGCCAGCGGCCCGCTTGCGGTTCCCGCCGGCTCGACCCTGATCGTACGTTCCTCCGGCGGCAGCCTGGATGTCACGGTCTCCGGCGGCCTCAAGGAGGTCGCCCCCACGGAAGCCGCGCCCAAGGGCACCAACGAAAAGCATTTTGCCATCGCCGCCGACGGCACCGCGCATGTCCGCGCGCCCTCCGGCCAGCCGCAATGGACCTTCGCGGCAACGCCGGACCGTCCGCCGACGATTGCACTCGCCAAGGACCCCGAGCGCCAGGCGCGCGGCGCGCTCCAGCTCTCCTACAAGATCGAGGACGATTACGGTGTCACCGGTGCCCATGCGCACATTGCGCTGCGCCCCGCCGACACCAAGGATAACGCGGCCAAGGATAACGCGAAGGACAACAGCAAGGACGCCGACGCCAAGGGCGCGGCGCGGCCGTTGTTCCAGCCGCCGCAATTCCCGCTCGTGCTGCCGAACGCGCGCACCCGTAACGGCGTCGGCCAGACGGTGAAGGACCTCAGCGAGGATCCCTATGCCGGCGCCGACGTCACGCTGACGCTCACCGCCAAGGACGAGGCTGGCAACGAGGCGCGAAGCGAGCCCTTCAACATGCGTCTGCCCGAGCGTCTCTTCACGAACTCGCTCGCGCGCGCGCTGATCGAGCAGCGCCGCATCCTCGCGCTCGACGCCAACAGGAATTCCGAGGTCTACACCGCGCTCGACGCGCTGATGATCGCGCCCGAATTGTTCACGCCGGATGCCGGCTGCTATCTCGGCCTCCGCAGCCTGGCATCGCAGCTCGAGGCGGCCCGCACCGATGACGCGCTACGCGAGGTGGTGGCGAGCATGTGGGCGTTCGCGGTCACCATCGAGGACGAGGGCGTCGCCGGCAGCGTCAACGCGGCGCTGCGCTCGGCGCAGGATGCACTCAAGGCGGCGCTGGAACGCGGCGCCAGCGAGGACGAGATCAGGGTGCTGACGCAAAAGCTCCGCGAGGCCATGGCCGGCAAGGTGCGCGACCTCGCCCGGCGCGCCGAGCAAAATCCGCTCGGACCGCGGCAGCCGTTCCCCGCGGAGGTCCAGCTCATCCTCGACAAGGCCGTCGAGTTGCGACAGAAGACCCAGCATGCGACGCCCGAGCAGCTCGAGGAGCTGGCGCAGCAGCAGGACGCACTTCGTCAGCAGCTTCAGGCCTATCGGAAGTCGGCGAACAGCCGGGCCAAGGCGGGTAACGAGGGGGCCAACCAGTTTACGCGAGACCGGAAATGCGGAAGCTAGCACGCGTGCCAGTCTTGAGGGCGATGTCGATCGCCAGTCTCGCCTTCTTGTTGGGAGGCTTGTCGCCTGCGGCTGCCCAGCTGGATCAGGATCCCGATGCGCTGCTCGACGGCGCCGAAAAGGCCATGCAGGATTCCGGCGACAGCCTCAGACAGAAGGAATCCGGGAAGAGCCTGAACAACCAGTCCGATGCCATCCAGAAGCTCGAGGAATACAAGCGGGCGACGGAACGGAGCCAATCCTCCAGCCGTGATCGCAACGTCATCACGCAACGCGATCTCGACGAGCTGCTGAAGCAGATCGAGAAGGCGGCGCGCGAAGGCAATCGCGAGGCGGCCCAGCGCATGCTCGAGCAGCTCGCGCAGATCATGGAAAATCTCCAGATGGCGCAGCCTGGGCAATCCGGCGACAGCGACATGGAGCAGGCGCTCAACGAGCTCAGCGACATGATCCGCAAGCAGCAGCAATTGCGCGACAAGACATTCAAGCAGGGTCAGGATTCCCGGCGTGACCGCTCACGCGGCAAGCAGGGCGATCAGTCGATGTCGGACCTTCAGCAGGACCAGCAGGCGCTGCGCGACCGCCTGAAGAAGTTGCAGGACGAGCTCGCCAAGCGCGGCCTCGCGCAGAAGGGACAAAAGGGTCAGAAGCAGCAGGGGCAGCAGGGCGAGCAGGGCCAGTCCGGCCAGAATGGCGATCAGGACGGCGACCAGGGCGATGACGACAGCAGTCTGGATGACGCCGACGGGGCCATGGGCGATGCCGGATCGAAGCTCGGCGAAGGCAATGCCGACGGCGCCGTGGATTCGCAGGGCAAGGCCCTCGAGGCCTTGCGCAAGGGCGCGCAGAAGATGGCCGAGGCGATGCAGCAGGGTGATGGCGACGGGCAGGGCGATGGTCCCAGCAATCGCGCCGGCCGTCAGCAGAGCGGCGGCAATCAGACCGATCCGCTGGGCCGTCCGCTTCACGGCCGCGATCTGAGCGACGACTACACCGTCAAGATCCCCGGCGAGATCGACGCCCAGCGTGTCCGCCGCATCCTCGAAGAGCTCCGCCGCCGCTTGGGCGATACCTCGCGCCCGCAAATCGAGCTCGACTATCTCGAGCGGCTGCTGAAGGATTTTTGAGCGGTCGGTGAGTTAGCCTCCGGGACGTCCAACAATTCTCGGTGTCGTCCCGGCGAAGGCCGGGACCCATAGCCACAGGGTTGGGTTTGGCGAAGACTCGGAGTTACCCATTCGCGCTACGACCACTCCCTGGGAGTATGGGCCCCGGCCTTCGCCGGGACGACGCCGTGGATGCGGGAGGGGCTTGCGTTACGGCCGTGCCTCGCCCCGCCGCTACCTCTTCTTCGCCGCCAGCGCATCCGCCACCGCGGTGCGGATGTCGGCGACCGAGAACGGTTTTGTCACGACGTCGTGCACCAGTGCGTTGAGGTTCGAGGCGCGCTCGCGCTGGTCGGCAAAGCCGGTCATCAGCAGGATGGTCAACTCGGGGAAATCGCGTGCAGCGGAGAGCGCCAGTGCGATGCCGTCCATGACAGGCATCTGGATGTCGGTGAGCAGCAGGTCGAACGCGCCGTCCTCGCGGGTCAGGATCTCCAGCGCCTCGGCGCCGTCCTGCGCGGTGACGGTCTCGTGGCCGTCCATGGCGATGGCGCGCGCCACCAGCGTGCGCATCGAATCCTCGTCGTCGGCGATCAGGATTTTCGGCATGAGAGCAAACCTTGGGACCAACTCCCGCTTGCGAGGCTGATTATACGCTGCCGCCGGCAATGTCGCGCCGGTTGAAGAAGCGAACGTCGATATTGCGGCCCTCCGCCGGCGGCGAGGCCAGGCGCGAGCGGAAGAAGGCGCGCTCGCCGGGCCGCAGCACGGTCTGCTCCAGCACCGTATTCCAGGCGTAGATCTCGGCGCCCTGCGCGTCGCGCACGGCGAAGCGCAGGCGCGGGATGTCCAGCGGCTTCTTGCCCTCGCCGACGATCACGCCTTCGATCACCAGCACCTGCTTACCATCGACGGTTTCGCTGGACAGCTTGACGTCCTTGAAGGCCAATCCTCTCAGATTAACCTCGAGCCCGACCATCTTGTAGAACGCTGCCGTCTGCGGCAGCAGCCGCACCATGTCGCCGCGCCAGATCACCAGCGCCAGGACCAGCGCGCCCATGGCGGCGCAGGCGGTCGGCAGGCCGAAATAGGATTTTCGCGGCGCCGTGGCGGCAACCGGGCGGCTGACCCGTGCGCCGCGGCGACGGAACAGGCCGCGGAACCAGGACTGATGCTGCGCGCCGGCGACGTCCTCCTCGGCGGCCCGGGCCGCCGCGGACCACTCGTCCTCGATCTCCTTGGTTTCCTCGGTCGGCCAGTCGCTGGCGATCGAGGGGCTTTCGACCATCGGGGTGTCGGCCGCGCTATCGTCCTTGGCGTAGGAGTTCCACTGCTCGGCGAGGTCGGACTGGTCCTCGGCTTGGCTTGCCGCGGCCATGGCCGGGACGGACGCCTCCTCGATGGCATCCTCGGCATGGGCGACCCAGGTCTCCTTGCAACGGGAGCAGCGCACCGTCCGGCCGTTCGCGCCCAAGCTCGCGGGCTTGATGGCGTAGGATGTCGTACAATGGGGGCAGACGATATGCATGGACGAGCCTTGATGCATGAACGAGGACTTGGATTGGTCTTGACGATGCCACGGTCGCGGAGAACCGGGCGGCCCTTATGCTACCGGGCGAGCGTTAACGAACCGGAAACCATAACGGTCGCAAAACCCGTTAATCGCGTATGGCGGGGCACAGCCGTGTGGCCCGCGCCCCCTCTCGAACGGAGCTGAGCTTGGTTCGGTTCGAAAATGTCGGATTGCGTTACGGTCTGGGGCCGGAGATCTTGCGCGACCTCAGTTTCCAGATCCCGGCGCATTCGTTTCAGTTTCTCACCGGACCGTCCGGTGCCGGCAAGACCTCGTTGTTGCGCCTGTTGTTCCTGTCGCATCGGCCGACGCGGGGCCTGGTCAATCTGTTCGGCCACGATATCTCGCGGCTCGGCAAGGACGAGATCGCCGACCTGCGCAAGCGCATCGGCATCGTGCTCCAGGATTTCCGCCTGCTTGACCATATGACGACCTATGAGAATGTCGCGCTGCCGTTCCGCGTCATGGGGCGCAGCGAGTCGAGCTATCGCAAGGAGGTCATCGATCTCCTGCGCTGGGTCGGCCTCGGCGACCGCATGGATGCGCTGCCGCCGATCCTGTCGGGCGGCGAGAAGCAGCGCGCAGCGATCGCGCGCGCGGTGATCTCGCGCCCGCAGCTGCTACTCGCGGACGAGCCGACCGGCAGCGTTGACCCGACGCTCGGCCGCCGCCTGCTGCGGCTCTTCATCGAGCTCAACAAATCAGGCACGGCCGTCATCATCGCGACCCACGACATCGGCCTGATGGACCAGTACGAGGCGCGGCGCCTGGTGCTGCATCAGGGACGGCTGCACGTCTATGAGTAGGACCGACGAGCGCGGCGTGCTGGTCGACCTCGGGCAGGAGCGTCCGCAGCTTCCGGCCAAGGCACGCAACATGTCGCCGATCGTGCCGCGTGCCTCGATCCACGGTCGCGCGCTGGTCGCCGTCGTCGCCATCATGACCTTCCTCGCCTCGATGACGACAGGCACGGTGCTGCTGGTCAGCGCTTCCGCCGCCGAATGGCAGTCGGAGGTTGCCAGCGAAATCACCATCCAGGTCCGTCCGCTGGCTGGCCGCGATCTCGAACGCGACACCGCGGCGGTGACGGAGGCGATGCGTGCGCAAGCCGGCATCGTCGAGGTCAAGCCGTTCACCAAGGATGAAAGCGGCAAGCTGCTCGAGCCCTGGCTTGGCACCGGCCTGTCGATGGACGATCTGCCGGTGCCGCGCATGATCATCGCGCGCGTGCAACCGGGCACGCCGCTCGATCTCGGCGCGCTGCGCGCACGCGTCACCCAGGTGGCGCCGAGCGCGAGTGTCGATGATCACCGCGCCTGGATCGAGCGCATGCGCTCGATGACCAATGCCACCGTCCTCGCCGGCATCGGCATTCTCGCGCTGGTCATCATCGCCACCATCATCTCGGTGTCGTTTGCGACCCGCGGCGCCATGGCGGCGAACCGCCCGATCGTCGAGGTCCTGCATTTCGTCGGCGCCGGCGACCGTTACATCGCCAACCGCTTCCTGCGCCATTTCCTTAGGCTCGGCTTGGAGGGCGGCGTGATCGGCGGCGGCGTGGCCATGCTGCTGTTCGGCTTCTCCGAGTCGATCGCCGGCTGGTTTTCCGGCACCCCCGTCGGCGACCAGTTCGCAGCCCTGCTCGGCACCTTCTCGCTGCGGGCATCCGGCTACATCGTGCTCGCGGTCCAGGCGGTGCTGATCGGCGCCATCACGGCCGTTGCCTCGCGCCAGACGCTGTTCGCGACGCTGAACGATGTGGATTGAGTTCTTTTTCTTCCCTTCTCCCCTTGTGGGAGAAGGTGGCGCGAAGCGCCGGATGAGGGGTATCTATCCATGCGCACGAACGTCCAGACGAATGTGCGGAGAGACACCCCTCACCCGTCTCGCCGCCTGAGTATTCTTCGCGTTCGTAGCCCGTCAAACCAGACTCCACTTCGCCTCAAAACGCCTTAAAATCACCTCAGGGAAGGGATCACCGACATCGCATGACCTCGCCGACCGAAGATCGATCGCCGAAACTGCCGCGCGGCTGGCTGCGCGCGACAATCGTGTCGACGATCGCGCTTGCCTTCGTCGGCGCGGCGGCAGGCTTCGTTGCGTTCCTGTCGCAATTGCGCGGCGCCGAGATGGTGCCGGACCGCAAGGCTGACGGCATCGTGGTGCTGACCGGCGGGTCCTCGCGGGTGTCGGACGCGATGGAGCTGCTCGCTGCCGGCTACGGCAGAAGGCTGCTGATCTCGGGCGTGCATCCGACCTCGACGGCGAGCGACATCTCCCGGACCCTGCCGGAAAACCAGTCCTTCATGACCTGTTGCGTCGACCTCGACCGCACCGCGCTCTCGACCCGCGGCAATGCGGCGGAGGCGCGACGCTGGGCCGATGGGCGCCGGTTCAAATCGCTGATCGTGGTCACCTCGAATTATCACATGCCGCGCGCGCTGGTGGAATTCTCGCACGCGATGCCGCAGACGACGCTGATCCCGTTCGCAGTCGTCGGCGACAAATGGCGCGAGGAGCCGTGGTGGACTTCGCCGTCGACATTGCGGCTGCTGCTGTCGGAATATGCCAAATACGTCGCGGCCGAGGCCAGGGTGCGGCTGGAGAATTTCGGGATTGACCTTTCGCCCGAAGTGTCGGAGCAGCCTTCAGGCTTGCAGCCGAAGCGGCCTGCCACCGCACAGGCCAATTGACCGGCAATGATCGGATCGTCGATGTTTCTGATTTTCCTGCGCTCGCTCGTGTTCAACGTGCTGTTCTACGCCGTGCTGGTATGCCTGGCGATCGTGGCGCTGCCGACCTTTGCGCTGCCGCCGCGCGCCATGCTGACAGTCGCGGAAGGGTGGGCGAAGGCGACGCTGGTCCTGATGCGCGTGATCTGCAACATCAAGGTGGAATTCCGCGGGGTCGAGAAGATTCCGCAGGGCCCATTGCTGATCGTGGCCAAGCACCAGTCGTTCTGGGAGACGTTCGTGCTGCCCGGCTTCTTCGACCGTCCGATCTTCATTCTCAAGCGTCAGCTGATGCAGATCCCGGTCTTCGGTCAGTTCCTGGTCAAGACCGGCATGATCGCGATCGACCGCAATGCCGGCGTGAAGGCGCTGCTGGACATGACGCGGCGGGCGCGCGTAGCCGTGCGCAGCGGCCGCCAGCTCGTGATCTTTCCGGAAGGCACGCGCCGCGCGCCGGGCTCTGCCCCCAACTACAAGACCGGCTTTGCGCAGATCTATTCCTCCTGCGGCGTGCAGTGCCTGCCGATCGCGCTCAATTCCGGCCTGTTCTGGCCGCGCCGCACCTTCATGCGCTATCCCGGCACGCTGGTGGTGGAATTCCTCGATCCACTGCCGGCGGGCCTACCGAAGGACGAGTTTCTCGCGCGCGTGCAGACGGCGATCGAAGACGCGACCGGCCGCCTCGTCGAAGCCGGCCGGAAAGAGCAGGAGCAGTTGATCGGCTCCGCGCCGAGCTATGCGCCGTCGGAGAGTTAGCGATTCTCGCGATCTTCGGCCGGCGCCGGCGCGTGCAGAAAATGCGCATCACCGTGCAGCATCGTCGCAAGCCGGTGCAGCTGCGTGTCGCGAAAGCCTTCGGCCTCGATGGCTTTCACCGTCGCGGTGACGTAGTCCCGATTGGCGCCGGACTGGCCATGGCCCTGGATGACATGGCTGTGCTGCTCGGTGAGCGACAGCCGGCCGGCATATTGGACATGGCCGCGGTCGACGACATAGGTGAGTGCGGAGACGCGCTGGCGCGCATCGTTCTCCAGCCACACCGAGCGCATCACCTCGCGGTAGACCGAGGTGACCTGCTCGCGTTCGCGCAAATAGGCGACGACCTCGGTGCGGTTCTTCTCGGCGACGCGGAAGGCAATGCCGCGGCAGGCGCCGCCGCGGTCGAGCCCGAGCACCAGACCCGGCTTCTCCGGCGTGCCGCGGTGCACGAAGGAATAGACGCAGAGCGCGCGATGCTCGCCGACCAGCCGCGCCGGGACGCGCTCCTCGAATTCGAAGCCCGGCCGCCACATCAGCGAGCCGTAGCCGAACACCCAGAGGTCGTCCTTGGCTGTGGTGACGGAGGGGAGGGGGATTTCCGACATTTCGGGCACGGCTACCAGAACCGTGCCCCCAAGCGAAGCGAATTCTCCGCCTTTCGTCGGGGACCGGCCTCGCTTACATTTGCCTGAATCTGGGGGCAAAGGGTCGCAGCATGTCCAATATGACCGTTGCCGCAGGCCGCCGCTCCCGTTGGGGCCTTTTCATTGCACCCGTTCTCGTCCTGATCCTCGCCGTCGCCTGGAGCTGCTTCTGGTTCTATGCGGCGTCGCAGGCCGAAATCGCCGCAGACGCCTGGCGCGCGCAGGAGGCCAAGTCAGGCCGCATCTATGATTGCGCCAAGCGCTCGATCGCGGGCTTCCCGTTCCGCTTCGAGGTCCAGTGCTCCGGCGCCAGCGTCGCCCTGGTGTCGCAGAATGCGAGCAAGACGCCGTTCACGGCGAAGCTCGACAACATCCTGGTCGTCGCCCAGGTCTACGACCCCAAGCTCGTCATCGCCGAGTTCTCCGCGCCGGCGACGCTGACCGACGGCGTCACGCAAAACACCTTCGTGGTGAACTGGAGCAAGGGTCGCGCCAGCGTGGTCGGTCTGCCGGCCGTGCCGGATCGCGCCTCCATCGTGTTCGACGATCCCGGCCTCAACCGCCTCGACGGCAGCGTGCAGGTGCCGCTCGCGCGCGCCAAGCAGGTCGAGCTGCACGGCCGCCTCGCGGATGGATCGCCGTCCGATCACCCGGTGATCGAGACCGTGCTCCATTTCGCGCAGGGCAGCATCCAGGGCGTTCATCCCTTGCTCGCCGAGCCGTTCGAGGCGGACACGCGCGCGAAGGTCACTGGCCTCTCCGACCTCACGCCAAAGCCCTGGCCGCAGCGCTTCCGCGAGATCCAGGCCGCCGGCGGCCATATCGAGATCGTGCAGTCGCGGATCCAGCAGGGCGAGATGATCGCGGTTGCGGCCGGCACGCTCGGCCTCACGGCCAATGGCCGGCTCGACGGCGAGTTGCAGATGACGGTGGCGGGCCTCGAGCGCGTCATCCCGGCGCTCGGCATCGAGAAGATGCTCGAGGAGGGCGTGCCGCAGGCAACGCTCGACCGCGTCGCGCCGGGCGTGAAGTCGCAGGACCTCAACAATTTGTTCGGCGCGCTCGACCGCGCCGTTCCGGGCCTCGGCAAGGTCATCAAGCAGAACGCCAATGCCGGCGTTGCCGCCGGCATCAATTCGATCGGCACCGAGAGCACGCTGGAAGGCAAGAAGGCGAGAAGCTTCCCGCTGAAATTCGTCGACGGCGCCGTGCTGCTCGGCCCGGTCAAGGTCGGCCAGATCCCGCCGCTGTATTAAGGGCGGTGATTTGCGCCAGAACTCTCCACACCCGTCATTGCGAGCGCAGCGAAGCAATCCAGACTGTCTCCGCGGAGGTATCCTGGATTGCTTCGCTACGCTCGCAA
Organism: Bradyrhizobium sp. DN3; assembly: GCF_041357655.1. Classification (NCBI taxonomy): domain Bacteria; kingdom Pseudomonadati; phylum Pseudomonadota; class Alphaproteobacteria; order Hyphomicrobiales; family Nitrobacteraceae; genus Bradyrhizobium; species Bradyrhizobium sp. DN3. Next base: position 55,042 of record NZ_JAULLN010000022.1, read on the forward strand.
TGACGAAGAATGAGCAGTTTCGCTACGGCTTCTTCAGCGCCGCATGGGGCCGGCCGAAATCCGGCGCGGCCGAATCCTGGCCGATCTCCACGATGCCGCGGCGGATGGCGCGGGTGCGGGTGAAGTGGTCGAACAGGGCTTCGCCGTCGCCGCGGCGGATCGCGCGGGTGAGCTTGGCGAGATCCTCGGTGAAGGTGCCGAGCATCTCCAGCACGGCCTCCTTGTTGGCGAGGAAGACGTCGCGCCACATCGTCGGGTCGGAGGCCGCGATGCGGGTGAAATCGCGAAAACCGCCGGCGGAGAATTTGATCACCTCCGATTCCGTCACCTGCGCCAGCTCGTCGGCGGTGCCGACGATGGTGTAGGCGATCAGATGCGGCAGGTGACTGGTGATCGCGAGCACGAGATCATGATGATCCGGCGTCATCACCTCGACCTTGGCACCCATCGCCGCCCAGAAGGCGCGCAGGCGATCGGTGGCAGCCGCATCGACGCCTTCCGGCGGCGTCAGGATGCACCAGCGGTTGATGAAGAGCTCGGCAAAGCCGGAATCCGGACCCGAATGCTCGGTGCCCGCGACCGGATGCGCCGGCACGAAATGAATGCCCTGCGGCAGATGCGGGGCCATGTCCCTGACCACCGCGCCCTTGACCGAGCCGACGTCGGAGATGATCGCGCCCGGCTTGAGATGCGCGGCGATCTCCCGCGCCACCTCGCCGCAGGCGCCGACGGGAATGCAGAGGATGATCAGATCGGCATCCTTCACCGCTTCCGCGTTGGTCGCCACGACGTGGTCGACGATGCCGAGCTCGGCGACCCGTGCGCGCGTCTTCTCCGAGCGCGCGGTGGTGACGATCTCGCTAGCTAAACCCTGGAGCTTCGCCGCACGCGCGATCGAGCCACCGATCAGGCCGAAGCCGATCAGCGCGACGCGCTGGAAGTGCGCCTGCGCACTCATTTGCCGGCCATGAAGTCGCGCAGGGCCTCGATCACGAGGCGGTTGGCCTCCTCGGTACCGATGGTCATGCGCAGCGCATGCGGCAGGCCGTAGTTCTTCAATGCGCGCAGCACCAGGCCCCGTTTGGTGAGGTAAGCGTCGGCATCGTCCGCGGTCTTGCCCCTGTCGGAAGGGAAGTGGATCAGCACGAAATTGGCGACGCTCGGCGTCACCTTCAGCCCGAGCTTGCCGATCTCTTCGGTCAGCCGATTGCGCCAGGTCTCGGTGAACTGCTTCGACATCGCCTGGTGCGCGGTGTCCTCGATCGCGGCGACCGCGGCATACATTGCCGGCGTCGACACGTTGAAGGGACCGCGGATGCGGTTGACAGCGTCGATGATGTGCTCCGGGCCGAACATCCAGCCGATGCGCAGCGCCGCAAGACCGTGGATCTTGGAGAAGGTGTGCGTCACCACGGTGTTCTCGGTGGTGGCGACGAGCTCGATCCCCATCTCGTAGTCGTTGCGCGAGACGTAGTCGCAATAGGCGGCATCCAGCACCAGCAGCACGTGCGACGGCAGGCCAGCGCGCAGGCGCTTGACCTCGTCGAACGGCAGATAGGTGCCGGTCGGGTTGTTGGGATTGGCGAGCCAGATCAGTTTTGTCCGCGGTGTCACGGCCTTGAGGATGGCGTCGACGTCGGCGGTGAAGTTGCTTTCGGGCGCGACCACGTTCTTGGCCCCGTTCGCCATCGTCGCGATCGGGTAGACCAGGAAGCCGTGGGTGGTCGAAATGGCCTCGTCGCCCTGGCTGAGATAGGTGTGCGCGAGCAGATTGAGGATCTCGTCCGAGCCGGCGCCGCAGATGATGCGGTTGGGGTCGAGCCCGAAGGAACGCCCTATCGCCTCGCGCAGCACGCGTGAGGTGCCTTCCGGATAGTCTTCCAGGTGATCCGCCACGTGCTTGAACGCCTCGATCGCTTTGGGCGAGGGTCCGAACGGCGTCTCGTTGGCCGAGAGCTTGAACACCTTGCGGCCCGGCTCCGCCACCGGGCTCTTGCCGGGCGTGTAGGGCGCAATGTCGAGAATGCCGGGATTCGGCACGGGGCGGGACATCTTCAACTCCAAAAGTGGCTTCAGGCGGTTCGCGATCTACGATTTTGGCCCGGTCGGGGGCACCGTATAGCGCGTTGCGTGGCTGCCGACGAGGGCCGTGGAGCGCACCGAGGCCCCCGCCTCGATCAGGGCAGCCTTGATTTTGTCGATGCTGGTCGCGCTCGTGACCGAGACCAGCAATGCCGCGCCGTCGAAGGCGGTATCGGGCACTGCCACGATCTCGGCAAGCGGCGACAGCGCGCGCGCGACCTCGGCGTTCCACCCGGAGACGCGCACGCTGAAGGTCTCGACCTCCGTCACCAGGGCGCTGTCGGCGACGCGCGAGATCGCGAACACCGGCAGTGCGGCCGGATGGTCGGCGCGCTCGACGAACGGCATCCGCGCGATGATCTTGGGCGCGCCGTCGGCTTCCAGCTCCAGCCACCACGGCGTGCGGCTCGAGGTCGCCGAAACGAGCGCCAGGTCGCCCTTGGATTTCGCCACCGCCTCCACCGCGGCCTGCGCGCTGAAATGGGCGACGTAAGGCACGGTGAAGCCGAAATGAAAGCGCGCGGAATCTCGCATGGCCGGCTCGCTCACCGAGATGTCGGCATGCACGGAGAAAGGCGCCTGCACATAGGTGAAGGTCGAGATGATGACGCGCCAGATGCTCTCGACCGTGTCGAGCGGCAGGATGCCGCGATGGCGCTGCACGAGGTCACGCATCATGGCGGCCTCACGCGCCGGGCGGAACGCCGAGCCGACTTCCTGGGTCTGCTTCACCTGGATTAGACGGTCGATGATGTCGCCGCGCTGCATCAGGAGGCGATGCATGCCCTCGTCGATCGCGTCGATCTCCTTGCGCAATTCCTGAAGCGATGGTGGCGCGGGCGGACGTTGGGACATGACTGACAAAGAGCTGTTGAGAGGTGCCGATCCGCAAAAGCGGTCAGCTGCGGTCTATCCTGATTAGGCAGGATAGGCAGCGAAAGCAAAGAGAAATGACGGCCTTTTCGATCGACCGCTCGGAGGCAAATCCGGTTGATCCGGGCCGCGACTTGACGAAAACCGCCCCAGACGGTAGTTTTTGCCTGTTCCGTGGTCATTTGAGCCGGCCGGCTTGCAGCCACGTTAAAAAACTCGCTAAACAGGCCGGGGACGCTTCCGATCCCGGCCGAACCTATCGTTCAGGCCGGGTTTTTCATGGCCTGATGTCACTGCGGTCTGAAGTCCGATCGCAAACGAGGTCGATGGTCAAAATGGGTAGCGTCAAGTCGATACCGAGTCCTGCGATCAGCACCGATGATCGGTCGCACGAGGTCGATCATCCGAGTTCGCAGGTTATGTATTTCGGCGCCGATCAACCGCTACGGCTCGATTGCGGCATCGATCTGTCGCCGTTCCAGATCGCCTACCAGACCTATGGCGAATTGAACGCCGATCGCTCCAACGCCGTTCTGATCTGCCATGCGCTGACCGGCGACCAGCATGTCGCCAATGTGCATCCCGTCACCGGCAAGCCCGGCTGGTGGGAGACGCTGGTCGGCCCCGGTCGACCCATTGATCCCAAGCACTACTTCATCATCTGCTCCAACGTGATCGGCGGCTGCATGGGCTCGACCGGGCCGGCATCGATCAATCCCGCCACGGGCAAGGTCTGGGGCCTCGATTTCCCTGTCATCACCATTCCCGACATGGTGCGCGCGCAGGCGATGCTGATCGACCGGCTCGGCATCGACACGCTGTTCGCGGTCGTGGGCGGGTCGATGGGTGGCATGCAGGTGCTGCAATGGACCGCGGCCTATCCTGCTCGCGTGTACTCCGCACTGGCGATTGCTTGCTCGACGCGGCACTCGGCGCAGAACATCGCGTTCCACGAGCTCGGCCGCCAGGCCGTGATGGCCGATCCCGACTGGCACAATGGCGGCTATGCCGACCGCGGCATCCATCCGCATCGCGGCCTCGCGGTGGCACGCATGGCGGCGCACATCACCTATCTCTCCGACGCCGCGCTGCATCGCAAGTTCGGCCGCCGCATGCAGGACCGTGAGCTGCCGACCTTCTCGTTCGATGCCGACTTCCAGGTCGAGTCCTATCTGCGCTACCAGGGCTCGTCCTTTGTCGAGCGCTTCGACGCCAACTCGTATCTGTATCTGACACGCGCGATGGATTATTTCGACATCGCCGCCGATCATGGCGGCGTGCTGGCGAAGGCGTTCGCCGGCATCAAGACCCGCTTCTGCGTGGTCTCCTTCACCAGCGACTGGCTGTTCCCGACCTCGGAATCGCGCGCGCTGGTGCACGCGCTGAACGCGTCGAGTGCTCGGGTGTCGTTCGCCGAGATCGAGACCGATCGCGGTCACGACGCCTTCCTGCTCGACGTGCCCGAATTCTTCGACATCTCGCGTGCCTTCCTGCAATCGGCAGGCAAGGCACGCGGTCTCGACGGCAAAGGTGGCTAAGATGTCGGTACAGGAAGTGCTGCCGTTGAATGGCGTTGCGGCCGGGCCGTCCGGTCAGTTTCGCGCCGACCATCGGCTCGTGGCCGAGATGGTCAAGCCGGGCTCGAAGGTGCTCGACGTCGGCTGCGGCGAGGGCGATCTGCTCCAGCTGCTGGAAACGCGCGGCATCGACGGTCGCGGCATCGAGCTGTCGCGCGAGGGCGTCAACCGCTGCGTCGCCAAGGGGCTTGCGGTGGTGCAGGGCGACGCCGACACCGACCTCGTCAACTATCCCGACGATGCCTTCGACTACGTGATCCTGTCGCAGACGCTGCAGGCGACGCGGCAGCCGCGGGTGGTGCTGGAAAATCTGCTGCGCATCGGCCGCCGCGCCATCGTCTCGTTCCCGAATTTCGGCTTCTGGAAGATGCGGCTCCAACTCCTGATCGGCGGCCACATGCCGCGCACCGAGAACCTGCCGGCGACCTGGTACGACACCGCCAACATTCATTTCTGCACCATCAAGGATTTCGTCGAGCTCTGCGACGAGATCAACGTCAAGATGGAGCGTTCGGTGGCGCTCGACCTCTACGGCCGCCCGGTGCCGCTGAACCTGCCGTGGTGGGTGTGGAATATGTTCGGCGAGCAGGGCGTGTTCTTGCTGAGCCGCGGGCAGGGAAAGTAGCTTTTCGTCATTGCGAGCGAAGCGAAGCAATCCAGAGTCTTTCCGCAGAGGGATTCTGGATTGCCTCGCTGCGCTCGCAATGACGGCGTGTGTGGCGACGCCTTCGTTCTAGTGCGCCACCGACCGCGGATCGCGCACCGGCCAGCGGCCCGCTTCCACCAGCATCACAAACCGCTCCACGCTCTCGTTGAACAGCGCGGGTTCTTCGAGATTGAGCACGTGGCCTGACTTCGGAAACATCGCGAGCCCGGCCGCCGGAAGGTACTTCTTCAAGAACAGGCTCGGGCCGACGCACGGGTCGTCCTCGTCGCCGCAGATGATCAGCGCCGGCGTTGAGGCGCGCTTGATCGCGTCCGTCATCGTGTAGATCGAGGGACGGCCACCCTGGAAGCCGCGCATCGTGCGCGCCGAGCCGCTGGCATCGTGCCGTGCCAGCGCGGCGTAGAAATCGGCGTGGCCGCGCGGATCCTTCACCAGGAAGGGAATCCGGCTCGGCGCCTCGCGCGTGACCTTTGCGACTTCCGCGGAACCTGATGTCTCGAACTGCTCGGCATTGGCGCGGCACTGATTGCGCCAGGCATCGAGATTCTCGATTTCGGAGCCGGAGCCGACGCCGGCCAGCGTCATCGACAATGCGCGCTGCGGCGCGTTGAGCCCGATCTGGAGCGACGAGTAGGCACCCATCGACAGGCCGACGAGATGCGCGCGCTCGATCCCGAGATGATCGAGCACCGCGAGCGCATCGGTGTAGAAATGCGTGTAGGTATAGACCTCGCCATCGGGCACGTCCGAGGGCGTGTAGCCGCGCGCAGAGTAAGTGATGCAGCGATGACCGCGCGAGAAGTAGCGCATCTGCGGCTCCCAATTGGTGTAGTCAGCCGCAAACTCGTGCAGAAAAATGATCGGCGATCCCTGGCCCGCCTCCTCGAAATAGATGCGGACGTCGTCCCTGGTCGTGGCGTGGGGCATTAACCGTTTCCCTCTGTTCAAGCCGCATTTGGAGGATCGCAGTTAATGCTGTTGTCCGCAATGCGGCAACATCAGATGAGTATTGACGCAAGATCATCGCAGCTATTCGCCGACGCGGCGTCTTTTTCTCGCCACATCGGGCGGCTTAACGGCCTTTCGGATGTCGGCCGCCGCACGGGCCGGCGGGAAGTGGGGGTGTCAGTCAAGGATGAAGAATGTTTGAGTTGTTTGCGTATCGCCTGTCGCGTTGTGTTGTCGCGCTGGCGCTCTTCTTCGCGGCGGTCGCCGTGTTCGTTTCTCCGGCCTCAGCGCGGCCACATCATCGTCATAGCGCAGAGCGGCACGTTTACGTGCATCACGCCAGACATCATCACTACCGCCACCATGCACGCAGCTCGCGCTTCGAGCGCAGCGCGGCGCAGTTGCAGGCGAGTGGATTCGCCAACACCCAGGCGAACTATGATCCGAACGCCAATAGCGGCGGCATGGCCAATAGCGCGATGAGCAGCGGCGGCTTCGGCGGCGGATCGGGCCTCGTGTCCGAGGCGCGCCGCTATCTCGGCGGCAATCCGACCGGACGTGGCAGCCTGTGGTGCGCGCGTTTCATGAACATGGTGCTGCAGCACACCGGGCATCAGGGCACCGGCTCCGACATGGCGAATTCGTTCGCGCGCTACGGCACGCGCGTCTCCGGTCCGCAGGTCGGCGCCATCGCGGTGATGTCGCGCGGCGGCCGGGGCGGCCATGTCGGCATCATCACCGGCGTCGATGCCAAGGGAAATCCGATCATGATCTCCGGCAACAACGGCAACCGCGTCCGCGAGGCGCCGGTCTCGCGCGGCCGGATCTATGCGTATGTGATGCCGAATTAACGGTCTGTCATTGCGAGCGAAGCGAAGCAATCCAGAATCCCACCGCGGAAATAGTCTGGATTGCTTCGTCGCCAGCGCAAAATTGCTTCGCAATTTTGTCGCGGGCTCCTCGCAATGACGGAGTGCGTTGAGCCGATGTCGGCTTACACCAGCTTCGGCTCTTCCACCGCGACCGCATCGCCGACGCCGATCTCGCCGCCTTCGATCACCTCGGCATAGATGCCGCAGTCCATGTGGCCGAGATTGCGCGAGAGCGTGGGCGGGATTTCGAGATCGCGCTTTGCGGTGACAGGGTCGACATTGGTGGCCGGGCAGCGGACGATGCGCTTGACCACCTTCAGCCGGGCATCACCGATCGCAAGCGTCTGACCGACGAGGTCGAGCTCCGACCAGGCCGGCCAGCCCTTCAGGTAGAGATTGGCGCGGAAGCGCAGGGGGTGGACCGCGGCGCCGCCCAGCATGGTCTCGATGGCGCGGACGCTGTCGAGATTGATGATGGACACGACCTTGCGGGCGACGTCGGAAAAGCTGTGGTCGCGGCCGGACAGGACCTTCGGCGGTCCCTTCAGCTCCGGCTGAAAGTTCTCGCTGAAATAGCGCTCGATGGCGGCGCGGCCGGCAGCGGTCTCGAGATCGCCGCTGGCGACGATCTGGCCGTCCTTGCGGATGGTCAGGCGGTTGGTCGCATCGTCGAACCGACTGTCGAGGGACGCCAGCCGCTCATTGCGCGCCAGCATCAGAAACTGGATTTTCGGCTTCCACTGCGGCGCCTCCGGGTCGAACCCGCTCGGCCCGTTCTCGATGGCATAGCGGCGGTCGGCGGGCAGGGTCTGGCCGCTCCGCAAGGCGACGCGGGTCAGGCGTTCCGGGGTCAGGCCCTTGATCGGGTAGCGGTAGAGGCCGGTAATCTCGGCGGTGCGGCTGGCTGTCATGCCGCTACTTAGGGGATTCGACAGGCCCGCGCCAAGCGGCCCATGAGCGCACGAAATTGTGAACTCGCCTCTTTCGCATCCGCAACCCGCTTCCCACATTTGCCTCAGGCCGGCGGCCACGCCGGCAAAAGAGACTCGTTACCGGTTGAGAAACGTCAATGCGGTAATCGGAAACCCAGTGAAGATGCCATTTGGGGTGCCTTAGAGGGCCCCAGGGGCAGGCCGAGGGATAGAAAAGACATGAATATCGAGAAGTACACCGAACGCTCCAGGGGCTTCATCCAGTCCGCGCAGTCGCTTGCGATGCGCGAGGGGCACCAGCAGTTCTCCTCCCTGCACATGCTGAAGGTCCTGCTGGACGACACTGAGGGGCTGGCTTCCGGTCTGATCGACCGAGCCGGCGGCAATTCCCGTGCCATCCTGAAGGCGACCGAGGACGCCCTGAGCAAGGTGCCGAAGGTCTCCGGCGGCGGCGCCGGTCAGATTTATCTGGCGCCCGAGCTCGCCCGCACCTTCGACGCGGCCGAAAAGGCCGGCGAGAAGGCCGGCGACAGCTTTGTCACGGTCGAGCGGCTGCTGCTCGGTCTTGCGCTGGAGAAGACCAGCGAGGCCGGCACGATCCTCAACAAGGGCGGTGTCACCCCGCAAAATCTCAATGCGGCGATCGAGGCGCTGCGCAAGGGCCGCACCGCGGACTCCGCGACAGCCGAGAACGCCTATGACGCGCTGAAGAAATATGCCCGCGACCTGACCCAGGCGGCGCGCGACGGCAAGCTCGACCCGGTCATCGGCCGCGACGAGGAGATCCGCCGCACCATCCAGGTGCTGTCGCGCCGGACCAAGAACAACCCTGTCCTGATCGGTGAGCCCGGCGTCGGCAAGACCGCCATCGCCGAGGGCCTCGCGCTGCGCATCGTCAATGGCGACGTGCCGGAGAGCCTCAAGGACAAGAAGCTGCTCTCGCTCGACCTCGGTGCGCTGATTGCCGGCGCAAAATATCGCGGCGAGTTCGAGGAGCGCCTCAAGGCCGTGCTTCAGGAGGTCACCGCGAGCGAGGGCACCTACATCCTGTTCATTGACGAGATGCACACGCTGATCGGCGCCGGCAAGGGTGACGGCGCGATGGACGCCTCCAACCTGCTCAAGCCGGCGCTCGCCCGCGGCGAGCTGCACTGCATCGGCGCGACCACGCTCGACGAGTACCAGAAGCACGTCGAGAAGGACGCGGCGCTGGCACGGCGCTTCCAGCCGATCTTCGTCAGCGAGCCGTCGGTCGAGGATACCATCTCGATCCTGCGCGGGCTGAAGGACAAGTACGAGCAGCACCATGGCGTGCGGATCTCCGATTCCGCGCTTGTGGCCTCCGCGACCTTGTCCAATCGCTACATCACCGACCGCTTCCTGCCCGACAAGGCGATCGACCTCATGGATGAGGCCGCGGCGCGGCTGAAGATGCAGGTCGATTCCAAGCCGGAAGAGCTGGATTCGCTGGATCGCGAGATCATCCGGCTCAAGATCGAGCAGGAGGCGCTGAAGAAGGAAAGCGATCCCGGCTCCAAGACCCGGCTCCAGACGCTGGAGAAGGATCTTGCCGAGCTCGAGGAGAAGTCTGCGGCGCTGACGGCGCGCTGGAGCGCAGAGAAAAGCAAGCTCTCCGATGCCCAGAAGCTGAAGGCCGAACTCGACGGCTTGCGTGTCGAGCTGGCCAACGCCCAGCGGCGCGGCGAATTCCAGAAGGCCGGCGAACTGGCCTATGGAAGGATCCCGGAGCTCGAGAAGAAGCTTGCGGATATCGAGGCCAAGGAGAACGCCGGCGAGATGATGGAGGAGGCTGTTACCGCCAACCACATCGCGCAGGTGGTCTCGCGCTGGACCGGCGTGCCCGTCGACAAGATGCTGGAAGGCGAGAAGGAGAAGCTCCTGAAGATGGAGGAGCAACTCGGCAAGCGCGTCGTCGGCCAGGCCGAAGCCGTGCGTGCGGTCGCAACCGCCGTGCGCCGCTCGCGTGCAGGCCTGCAAGACCCGAACCGGCCGACCGGCTCGTTCATGTTCTTGGGGCCGACCGGCGTCGGCAAGACCGAGCTGACCAAGGCGCTGGCGGAGTATCTGTTCAACGACGAGACCGCGATGGTCCGCCTCGACATGTCCGAATACATGGAGAAGCACTCGGTCTCGCGTCTGATCGGCGCGCCTCCGGGCTATGTCGGCTATGACGAGGGCGGCGCGCTCACCGAAGCGGTGCGGCGCCGGCCCTACCAGGTGGTGCTGTTCGACGAGATCGAGAAGGCGCATCCTGACGTCTTCAACGTCCTGTTGCAGGTGCTCGACGACGGCCGCCTGACCGATGGCCAGGGCCGCACCGTCGATTTCCGCAACACGCTGATCATCATGACCTCGAACCTCGGTTCGGAATTTTTGGTGAACCAGCCGGAGGGCGAGGACACCTCGGCCGTGCGCGAGCAGGTGATGGGGATGGTGCGTGGGCATTTCCGCCCCGAATTCCTCAACCGCGTCGACGAGATCATCCTGTTCCACCGCTTGCAGAAGAGCGAGATGGGCCGGATCGTCGAGATCCAGTTCGCGCGGCTGCAGAAGCTGCTCACCGATCGCAAGATCGTACTGACGCTCGATGCCGCAGGGCGCGACTGGCTCGCGGCCAAGGGCTGGGATCCCGCCTACGGCGCACGGCCGCTCAAGCGCGTGATCCAGCGCCACCTCCAGGACCCGCTCGCCGAGATGATCCTCGCCGGCGACGTCAGGGACGGCGACAGCGTTGCGATCTCGTCCGAAGGCAACGTGCTGACCTTCAACGGCAAGGCGCCGCAGACCGCCGAGATCGCCCAGTTCGAGGCGCCGGTGGCGAAGCGTAAGCTGAACTGATCGGCGGCGCTCATCGCCAAATAAACTCGCCCCGGAGAGGTCGTTCTCTCCGGGGCGATTTATTTTCGTCATGTTTCTCTCATTGCACGCGCATGACAACAAAGTCTGGACAATGGTTGGCCTTCCAGGTGTGTGAATGCGTCAACGCCGCTATATTCCCTTCAAGGAAAGGACAGCAAATGCGTAAGGCCCTGCTTGCTTCGGTTTGTTTGTTCGCCTTCTCGGCACCCGCGCTCGCGCGCGAGATTTACTGCAATGGCTACCGCTTCGGGATGCGGGTCCGTGTTGTCGTGTCGCTGGACATCAACGATGGGAAATTGACAGCATGCGAGATACCCCTCAACAGCAAGGCGAGATCACAGCTCGATCAATTTTGCACAGATGAGCATTGCACGTTCTCGGGGCACGTCGCACGGCAGATCGGCAACCTCTATATTATCGACCGGATCGTTGGACCCGTGAAGGAGTGACTAGTCTCTTGCGCTCGCCGCCTTTGCTGCTTGCAAATGCTGGTCGCCAAAAATGCGCTCGATGGAGAAGTGGCCCGTATCCGGATTGTGCCAGTTCTCGCCGCCGCTGATGCCCCAGCGCCGCTCGAGCTTTCTGAGCAAGTCACGATGGCTGTCGATCCACTGCTGCACATCGGCCGTAACCTTGTTGCGGCTTTGTTGATTCCAATCGGTCGCGAATCCGATCGGATGTTCTGAAGGGTTCCCGCGCATTCCGAATCCAAAAACGCCACGCACGGGCGCATGGAACTTGATGAGATCATTGAAAAATCCGCGGAATTGTTCGGCGACCGCCTTATTGACCACCACAGTTTGGCCATTGCTGAACGTGACTGTCTGGCGGTCGCTTTGCGGAGACAGCGGCGAACCTGCTTTCACATTGAACTTGCCTCCCGAAGGGCCGCGGCCCTCTGTGTCGCCGTCCATGTGTTCGGGCGGCTCACCGTGCAGCGACGGACCGGATGGCCCCGACGATGGCCCGCTCGGGACCACGACGGCTTCGCCGCCCTGAAACCGTTTGAACGGATGTGTGTGGGGACCCTCATCGAAATAGCTCTCCGGATGGTTGGGAAGCGCTGTCGGAAGGTTTCCGCCTCGCGTGCCGCTGGCGAACTGTGCGGTGGACGTCGGAGGTGAGGCGTTGCCGGTGGCAATAAAGCCCAGCAATTCTTCCGACTTGTTCGAACCGGCGAGGAGTTCCTGCAGAAGAGTCTTCTTGAAGTCATCGAATTCTGCGCTGGTGACCGGGCGCGAATAGGTCCCGTTCGCGCCGCCCTGGTAATAACCGCGTCGCCTGTCTTCCGATGTCGATAGCAAAGCCCGTGCGAGGGAATGCCCGCGCGCCATGGCACGGTTGAACGCCGTTTCGAGCTGGACAAGCTTGGTGTTGTGCGGAGCGCCCCAGCCGACCTCCCCCTTCACCATGTTTGCAGACTTCTTGATGAGTGCAGGGTTGCTGTTGAGTTCGCTCAGAAACTGCGTGCGATCGATGCCATTGGCGACGCTGGCGACGGTGACGCCTCCATGGCCTGTACCAGTGGCTGAACCGGTATTGCCGGTCGTTGAACCGGCACCGCTGCCGTCCGGAATTGGGTCTGTCGGCATCGAGGGGATGCTGTCGCCAAATACGTCTGAGTCGGAGTCGTCAGCAATTTTGTCGGCTTCGGCAAAACCCGCGGCAAGCCGGCTCGCGCACTCCGTCAGCGCCTCGTCGATGGTGGCTGAGCCGTTGTCCTTGAAGATGTGTGCATTGCGCTTGAAGAATGCGGCTCGTTCGGATGGATCCGGATAGATCGCCGTGAGCACGGTCGCCGCCTGCTTCGTCTTGTCGGCCTGGAGGATTGTCACTGCCGCTTCCGAGCCAAAACCGGCTGTGTCGTTACAAAGAAACGCGAGCATGAGATCGACGGCAGTTAATGGGCGGTCCGTGATTTTGCCTTTCAGCAGCTCAGCCGACTTGGCGGCGAGAATTGCCGCCATGATGCATTGAACGTCCGGAAACTTGATGTCGTCGGGCTCTATGCCTTCCGCTTCCGGCTGGGTCGTCTGTTGCTGCCAGGCTTTCTTCGAGAAGCGATACACCCCAAAGGCAAGAGCACCGGGGGGATCGTCGGTTTTGACAACGGTGGCGCTCCATTGGTCGCCGCTGGACGCGAATGCCAACGCATACAGGTAAGCCGGATTCGTGCCATTCAACGCCGCCTGCAAATAGCAGGTGTTTGCGTAGTCTTCCCTGTTAACCTGCGTGGAGAAGGGCTCGAATCCGTCCGAGGTGGGAACGTCGGTATCTGCCGGTGCCAGAAACTCATCCAGAACGAAGCCTTTTCGCTTATCGATTTGCTGACCTGTGGTGGCTTCGACAAATATCCATTTCAGCGCTCTTCCATCGACGGTCTCGTCGACATCCGGCTTTGCGCCGACGTTCACCGTCTCGCCGATATCGACTTGAAGGTTCCCGCCGCTATCGCTGGGAATAAAGGTGAATGGCTGCAGCTTCGGTACGCTCCGCAAGAACTGTGGCTGCGTAACTTTCTTCACTTCGGTCATAATCTGCCTCTGGGAGCCCAAGTGCGATTGACGAGCGAATCTTAAATGCAGATCCCGCTAACCCATTCGTATGCTTTGTCGTTGAGCCGATCGGTCTTCGGGACAGTCGAGCCCTTCCGGCCCGTTGCCTTTGAGATGCCGTCCCGCGTTGCCTTGTCGAATATCCCGGTCGGCGTGACGGCCGGATCGCACTTCGCGAGCGTCTGTTGCAAGGCTTTGATGGCAACGTCGTCGGCAAAGCGGAACTTCTCGAATGCCGTTGCGTACGCGCGATCAGTACCTGAGCGGTCGGATTCGCAGTGTTGTGCATTGAGAAAAATCTGGGCTTCGTCGTTTGTGCCGATCTGGTTGCTGACCGGCTTGAAGAGCTCAGGTGCCGTTTTGGCCACCCTGCTCATGTTCGCAGCTATTTTGGCCTGACGAATAGCTTCCCGAGTGTCTGCGCCTTCCTGCGTGTTTTTATCGAAATTGCCGCTGGAGCTCGCAATGCATAGGTTTCCTTGGATCCGCCGGCCGACGGAAATGGGCATCTTTTCGGCGTCCGTTTGCCATCCAATAACCATCCCCTCCGGCTTGGGACCGGGCTGTCCAGCCACACCTGGCAACTGAGTGGTGGGGCTGGCCGGAATGGACTGCCGGAACGCCTGCGAGGCCGTAGGAATCAAAGCAGGCCTCTGAAAGACGCCCGGTTGCTGAACCAGAGCACTCGCTCCGCTGCGATGATAGACCGTCAGCGTATTGTTGATGCTCGTCTCGATTGAGAACGGCATGCAGATGCGTAGGTATCCGCGCAGCAGATAAATTGCGGCGGGCTTGTTATCGACCACCTTGTCGATGACTTCGCGGCGATACTGGCTCTGATTGTCCAGCACGACCGCTTGCACGGTCGAATGATTGGCTTCCAGAACAAGGCGGGATTGGACATTTGTGAACGTGTCGGCCGCCAATCCAAAGGCAAGCCCGACGATCGTAATCGGGTTCACGCCGACACCGGTTGCGTTCATTACTCCGATTGATGCCGCGCTTAGCGCGTGGAGTTCGTTGAGGACCGGCGTCTGTGAGCGCTTTCTATCATCGAGCCAGGCGAGGTACGCATCACAGCGCCGGTCGATATCGTTCATTCCGGCTTGGACGAACGTCGCCCACGACCGTCCGAGCAGAGGGGTGTCGCAAGTCTCCCCCTCATTGGCCAAACCGGCCTGCCGGCAAATGAGCGCAACATAAGTGTCATTGAGAGCGGTGGCATTTGGAAGTTCAGAAGAATAGACGTCGGTGCCGATGCCTTGTCGAAAATAATTGCTATCCGAGAGGTTGCACCCTGCAATCAGCCCACCAATCGCCACGCAGATAACAAGCCGAAATAATGAACGCATCTTGTGCCCCCGCACGCAACAGCAATCATCGCACTAACGAGCAGTCCGAAAAGCAAAGCGAGTGGCTTGCGCCCTCAATATTCCCCAATCCGCACGAGGAAGCGTAGGCCAAAATACTGCCGCCCGCCCACGTTGTTCTTCCTCGCGATCCAACTTAGCCGATGTCTCTGCGTTTTTCTATCTCTGGTTACGCTGTGTGGAAATCTCATCAAGTCCTTCAGAATTAGAGAGAAAATAAACTAGTGTCCGAGTTGCATGATTGTCGCATCGGATTTTCAGAAGTCGCCAGCACATGCAGCACGAACTCGTAGAGAAGCGAAGCAATTGCAGGATAGCGGCAGGCGCGGGCATCATTTGCACCGGTAAAAATTCAGGCAGCGGTTCGGCGGCAACAGGCGGCCGGTCAGAATGTCAACAACGTGGACGTTGTTGTGGACGCGATCTGATTGTGGTCCATGAGGTAAACACTGGGGCCGATCGGGGACACCCGACACGGGCCAAGCGAGCGAAGGCTTGGCCGGCCTCGACTTTCCGCTTCTAGTTGGCCTTGCGATATGTTGCGTCGCCGCACACCTTCGACTACTTTGTGAGCAATGCGGCCTTCGCGTCGGCGCTTCACGCCTGCCGCGATTCTGGGGAAACAGCCTAGCCAGCCGCGGACGTGGCGTTTGGATCGGTCGCGTCCTCTTCCTCTTCCAGCTCCGACAAAATATCCACCAGCTCGCGCACCCGTCCCTGTGCTAGCGGGCGCAAGTCATTGATCATCGGCTCGTCATTGGCGAGCCAGGCCTGGGCTTCGGCGAGTTCCTCGACGGTCGCGCCGGTTCCGATGATCTGGGCGATGGTGACGTCGTCGGCCCGGTCCACGACCTTGATGACATCGTCGCGTGAGAGGCGCGTCATGGGCGATCCTCCTGCTGGTCGGCTTCCGTCAGCGTCTAACCGGGAACCCGCGCATGGGTTCCGCGGTCAGGTCTTCTCGGGCGGATGTTACTTCCTCACCGCCTTGTAGATCGCGTTCTCCACGTCCGAGCTGAAGTAGATGACGCCGCTCGCGCCGATCGCGACGCCTGTCGGGATATGCGTCGGCAGGCCGCCCGGCGCGCCCGTCAGGCCGATCGGGAGATTGGCCGCGATCTCGGTCACCTTGCCGGTCTCCGGCGCGATCTCGATCAATCGTTTGGCGCCGACTTCCGCCACGATCAGCTTGCCGTCGCTGGCGCGCGCGATGCCTTCGGGCATTTTCAGCTCCTTGGCGAGCACGGTCTTTGCGCCGTTCTGGTCGATCCGGGAGACCACGCCGGAGAGAGCTTCGGTGACGTAGACCTCGCCAGCGGATCCGCCGACGAGACCCACCGGTCCCTCGAGATCGCCGATCAGCGTGGCGCGATCCTTGCCATGCTCGCCGCTCACCTTGACCAGCGATTTGGTGCCGAGCTCGGCCACCAGAATGCTGCCGTCCGCGAGCACGATCGCGTCATGCGGGGCCTTGAAGCCGTGCAGCATGTCGCGCGTTGCGCCGGTCTTGCCGTCGATCACCTGCACCGTGCCGGTGAACCAGCTCGACAGCACCACCTCGTTGCCCTTCGCCGTCGCGCTCATCGGATATTCGAGGGTGACGCCGGCGGCGTGCATGCGCGCCTTCTCGGTGACCTCGCCGGTGGCACCGTCCACCGTGCGATAGGCAAATACGTCGGCGACATGGATCGTATCCTTGCCGTTCTCCGAGGTGACGCCAATGCCGCCGGGCAGGGCCAGCTTGCCGATGATGATCTGCTTCGCCTGGCCGGTCGTCGGATCGACCTCCTGGATGCCGTTGTCGGCCATGTTGGAGACGTAGATGCGGTCCTTGTCGTCGATCGCGAGATTGTCCAGCGACGGCTTCAGTTGCGCGACCATGGTCTTGGTGCCCGATTTGGGATCGACGCGGACGAGCTGGCCGAGCGCGGTGTCGACCACAAACAGGTTGCCCTTGGAATCGAAGTTCACCGCGGCCGGGACCTTGAAGCCGTCGGCGACGACGGTCAGCTCGGCCTTGTCGACATCGACTTTGGCGACCTGTCCCTTGAACCAGAGCGGACCGTAGAGCTTGTCGTCGGGGCCGAACTCGAAGCCGTTGAGGCCGCCCATCTTCTCCATGATCTGGCGGGGCGGTTTGACGCCCTCGACGTCGATCTCGTAGAGCGTGTCGCCGAGGAAGACGGTGGTGGCGTAGAGCCTGCCGTCCTTGCGGAACGCGAGCGAGTTGATGCCGGGAAGACCGGAAGCAAGCTTCTTGATCGGGCCGTCGCCCTTGCGCGCATAGAGATCGCCGGCGAGGAAGCCGGTCCAGGCCATGGTGCCGTCGGGCGCGAACGCGATGTCGTCGGCCATTCCGATCGGAGCGGGGATTGCAACCTTGGCGGTACCGCCCGCGATGTCGACCTCGTAGAGCGCGGCGCCCGCGACGCTGCCGGCGAACAGATGGCCGGCCTTGTCGATGCCGAGCCCATGTACGCCGTGGAATGCGGAGCCCGGGACGAGTTTGGTGACCTCCCAGGTTGCCGGCAATGTCTCGGCCGATGCGCTCGTGATGGAAAAAATTGCACCAATCAGAGCTGCGCAAGCGAGCCTGTTCTTCATGGCGAGACCTCCCATTTTTCGGAAAGTATTCGCCCATCGCACGGCTTTGGCAAACGAAACTTGACGTTGTGACGCACTGAAGCGACTTCATTTCACTGGTGTTGTGATTCCGACAGTTCATTCCTTCATTCCGGGCCCGAGCGGGGCGAGGGAGCCCGGAATCCATTGGGCCACAGAGTACGGGTAAATGGATTCTCTGATGCGCAATTGCGCATCATAGCTCACGCCTTAGTTGCGCCCGGAATGAACGTCCCGGAATGACATTTGAGTGAATCAGACGTCAGAGACACAGCACTCGCGTCGCATCCAACTCGCATTCGATATCCGGATGATGGCGCCGTTGCGGCCGCTCATCATCGCTTCGAGCCCGCCGCGGTCTTTCGAGATTTGCGTATCGGGCCTTCCAGCAAGTGGCCGCGCGGCAATCGCGATTGGGCGTCCAACAGTTCCATCGTCCCAGCCCGACGAGGGGCGCCGGAACCCTTCGATTTGATGAAACTGGTGCGGTGGACTGGGGTTGCCCCAGAGCAGCGCAGGATATTTGCCATGAAACAAGATCTTGTCGCCCACAATCATCGTGTCTTTGACGAGCTTCATCCCAAGATCTACGGGGCAGCGGTGGGCCTTGTCGTATGGTTCGCTTTCATGGCCTGGGTGCTGTTTGACCGCAGCAGTGACATCAGTCTTTCCCTCGGCCTCGTCACGTTGCTGTTCGTAGTCGCGATCCTGCTGCCCTGGGCCCTTTCGCGGCTCTGGAGGAGGTATCGGATGCCGTACGAGCCGCATCTGGGGCCGACATCACTGCACGACTGGGAGGCCGGCGAATTCAAGGTCTGGGGTGCAAAACTTCGCGGCTCGCATGCCGCGATCGACGTCCTGTTGCCGCTGGCGGCCGTCTCGTTCGGCCTGACGGCGATCGGGATCGTCTTCGTGATCGTGCGGGCGTGGGCACTGCCGTAGCTCTCCGGCGCCTGATTGCCGGATACGGCGGAAGTATATCTCCATAATGGCCCCGCCCGCGCCGTGGTGCGGACGGGGCTTCGCCTGCTACCGGCTTGTCGTCAGCCGCGGCGGGTTCTGGGACATCATCCAGAGTTCGACCGCAGCAAGCACAGCCACCAGGATACCGACCACAACGTGCACCGTCATTGCTGTCTTGGCGCCCTGGAACCCGAGCACCCAAGGCGCAATAAGCGTCCACAGGCCGACAATCAGGTTAAGCCACTCCTCCCACACAGCGAAGGCTGCGAGCGCCGCGATGGCCAGGATCGCAATGACAATGCCCGCGACATACGCGTTCTGAGAGGCTACTCCGGCATCGAATCCGAATATCCAGGGCGAGAAGAACAGGAATGCGCCGAGGATCAGGTTCGCGACGTCGCACCATTTTGCGTTCGTCCAATTCTCCATGACATCCTCCATTAGCTCCGCCCCCTCATGCGAAAACAACCGGGCCACCATCCGGCGTGTTCCTTGTGGTTCCAGCGAAATTGAATGAAGGAATGGAACGCGCGGCGCCTGATGTGACGCGGCAAGCCGCCTCGCCACGAAGTCCACTCAGCTGGCTTAGCGGTTGATGACCTGCAGCGGCCCGCCCGTTGCGTCCGACATGCGCGCGATGGCGCCGCCTCGGCCACTCATCATGCCATCGAGCCGGTCGCGCTCCTTCTCGAAGCTCGCCAGCATCGGGCCCTCCAGCGACCGGCCGCGCGGCAGCTTCACGCGCATCGGATCGACGAAGCGGCCGTTGACCAGGATCTCGTAGTGGACGTGCGGGCCGGTCGACAGGCCCGATGAGCCGACGAAGCCGATCACCTGGCCCTGCCGCACCTTCTTGCCGACTTCCATGCCCTTGGCGAAGGCCGACATGTGGCCGTAGGCGGTCTCGTAGCCGTTGGAATGCTTGATGCGGATATACTTGCCGTAGCCGCCCTCGGGGCCGGCCTTCTCGATCATGCCGTTGCCGGAGGCGAAGATCGGCGTGCCGTAGGCGGTGGCCCAGTCGACGCCGGTGTGCATCTTCACATAGCCGAGAATCGGATGGCGGCGGCCGCCGAAGCCGGAGCGCATGATGGCGTTGTTAACGGGCTTCCTGACCAGGAACTTCTTCGCGCTCTTGCCGGTCTCGTCATAGTAGTCGACGACGCCGTCGTCGGGGCTCTGGTAGCGGTAGTATTTCTTGGTCTCGCCGCCGACGGTCAGCGAAGCGAACAGCACCTCGTTCTTCTCGCTCGCGGTCACGCCCTCGTCTTCGCCGGCGTAGAACACGTCGAAGGAATCGCCCGGCTGCACCTTGCGCTGGAAATCGACGTCGTAGGAATAGATCTTGATCATGTCGTCGATGACGGGCATCGGCACCTTGTTGCGCATCGCGGTCTCGTAGATGCTCTGGTAGAGCCGCACGCCGGAGCCGTCATCGTCGTCATCGTCGTCGCTGTTGGCGCTGGCCGTAGCGTCGGCGACGGTGTTCATGCTGGAGACGTCGACCGCGACGTATTTGCCGAGATCGGACAGCGCCGCGATCGACTCGACCATGGTGTCGTTTGCAACCACCACGCGATAAGGCTGCAGGCGGGCGCCGGGGCTGGCGGGCGCCATCAGGATGCGGAGCTTCTCGCCTTCCTTCAGGCCGCCGTCGCGGCCGCGCGGACCGAGCGTTGCGGTGATCGCCTTGATCTCGTCGGCGGTGGCGCCGAGATCGCGCAGCACGCCAGCGACGCTGTCGCCCTTCTTGACCATGTGGACGCGTTCGCCGTTGGGATTGCCGCCGGTGATCTGCTCCTTGGTCTTGGGCAGCAGCGTGACGTTTTCCGGCACCACGCGCGTCTCGAAGCCGGCATAGGGATCGGCCGACGACACTTCGGTGGCGTAGGCCATCTTCATGTCGGACGCTCCGGTCGCGCCGGAGACGTCGGCGGTGGCATTGGCGAGCGAGGCGTAGCGCACCCCGCCATTGCCGCGCCAATTGGCGGCATCGCGGACCCGCATCAGGATGTCGTCGAGTGCCACCACCGCGGAAATCTTGGCCTTCGGCAGCACCGGCGACAGGTCCTTGGTGACGAAGGAGACCTCGGCGTCGGGCTCGACCGCTTCCGGATTGTTCGGATCGTCGGAGGCGGTCTTATCGGAGCCGACGTCGGTGAGCAGGCGCTGGGCGTTGAATGGCGGGATCTTCGCCGACAGATCGCTCGTCGTCATCGACAGATTGCCGGCGATGCGGACGAAGGGGCGCACCCGCATCACGTCGCGGTTGCCGACGCGGGCGACCGTGGAGACGCGGACGATGTTGCGCGAAGCCGTGGATTCGCTCGGTGGCGGCAGCCGGTCGCTCTTGTGCAGCGAGGCGGCGCGATCGGCTGCGCCGAATGTACCGCGCAGCGCGCCTTCGACCCGCTCCGGCACCTTGGCGAAGGTCATCTCGCCGTCGAGTGACGCGAAAACGGCGCCGCCGATCAGGGCCGCGCCGCAGAGTCCGGTCAGAATTGTACCGCTGAACCATTGTACCGAGACACGACGGCGATCGATGACGGCGGCCTCAGAACCATCGACGGACAGCGGCGGCTCGTGGCCGAGATCGATGATCCCGGTCTCACGCCCGTAAGCGCCGCGTGATGTCCTGTGGTTCAACCCAAGTCCCCCAATTCAACGACCCAAAAGCCCCGCCTCGAGCCTCTTCCCGGTCGCCCTCTTCGAGGCGTATCGCAGGAAAAGGGCAGCCCGAATAGGCGTTCGCGGTCAGAAGGCCCCGATGACGGGCCGGCCGAAATTACGAACAGCTAAACGGAAAAAGGTCTCTCGATGTCTCTCGAACGCCGGAAGAAGGCCGCGTCATCTGCAAGATCGCCTTCCTCTGACCCCCATGAAAACCGCCGGCAGCCCCCACTGGCATCCCCGCGATTCAAGCTTGTCTCTTATCAGAACGCCGCGGGATTGTGGCTCAAGTACGGCGCCAAATATGGAAAAAGTTTCCTGAAGGAACGGGCGCGGGAGGCCGCCTCGGAAGGGCGCCCCAAGCCACTTCCCAAGCAGCCTCCCAAATCACTCCCAAACCGCCTCCCAAGTCCCCTCCCAAGTGCCCTCCCAAGTCCCCTCCCAAGTCCCCTCCCAAGTCCCCTCCCAAGTGCCCCCCAAAAGCCCCCTCCGGAGCCCGCAGGGGCGCAAACTTTTTTTCAGTTTTTTCTCCGCGCGGTCTCCGTCCGTGCGCCCCACGCCCTTCTAACTAACTGAAATCGCGTGAATTTTTCAGCCAATCCACTGTGCGACGATTTGTTGACGATGGGCGTTGACAGCCCGGAAGGTGGGGCCTATAACCCCAACCACTGAGCGCGGCGCCGCCGGGTCACTGACCGAGGCGAGCGAACGCGCCACTGATGCTCCTCACCTTGTTGAGTGACACAACAATCGACGCTAGTCGATTGGAGTTCATTTATCGTCGGTAAGGGTGTCGGAACCCTTCCTCCCAGGAAGGTTGGGGCCTCCACGGTCCCGGGCTGTTTGACAAGTGAAGATGAAGAAAGAGAAACGTGGACGGCGGAGTCCTTGCGGGTCTCGCTTCTGAAAAGCTTCGGCTTTTCTGATCGAGACCGGACGAAAGACTTCGGCGGTACACGTTTCAAAGGTAACACCATGGCCTCTTCATTGAGGTCAGTTCGCAAGCGATGTGAATCGCTTCGCGAGTATGGTGGGACCTCGTCAAACGTTGTGATCAGCCGGTTCAAAGTTCAAGTCCAACTTGAGAGTTTGATCCTGGCTCAGAGCGAACGCTGGCGGCAGGCTTAACACATGCAAGTCGAGCGGGCGTAGCAATACGTCAGCGGCAGACGGGTGAGTAACGCGTGGGAACGTACCTTTTGGTTCGGAACAACACAGGGAAACTTGTGCTAATACCGGATAAGCCCTTACGGGGAAAGATTTATCGCCGAAAGATCGGCCCGCGTCTGATTAGCTAGTTGGTGAGGTAATGGCTCACCAAGGCGACGATCAGTAGCTGGTCTGAGAGGATGATCAGCCACATTGGGACTGAGACACGGCCCAAACTCCTACGGGAGGCAGCAGTGGGGAATATTGGACAATGGGGGCAACCCTGATCCAGCCATGCCGCGTGAGTGATGAAGGCCCTAGGGTTGTAAAGCTCTTTTGTGCGGGAAGATAATGACGGTACCGCAAGAATAAGCCCCGGCTAACTTCGTGCCAGCAGCCGCGGTAATACGAAGGGGGCTAGCGTTGCTCGGAATCACTGGGCGTAAAGGGTGCGTAGGCGGGTCTTTAAGTCAGGGGTGAAATCCTGGAGCTCAACTCCAGAACTGCCTTTGATACTGAAGATCTTGAGTTCGGGAGAGGTGAGTGGAACTGCGAGTGTAGAGGTGAAATTCGTAGATATTCGCAAGAACACCAGTGGCGAAGGCGGCTCACTGGCCCGATACTGACGCTGAGGCACGAAAGCGTGGGGAGCAAACAGGATTAGATACCCTGGTAGTCCACGCCGTAAACGATGAATGCCAGCCGTTAGTGGGTTTACTCACTAGTGGCGCAGCTAACGCTTTAAGCATTCCGCCTGGGGAGTACGGTCGCAAGATTAAAACTCAAAGGAATTGACGGGGGCCCGCACAAGCGGTGGAGCATGTGGTTTAATTCGACGCAACGCGCAGAACCTTACCAGCCCTTGACATGTCCAGGACCGGTCGCAGAGATGTGACCTTCTCTTCGGAGCCTGGAACACAGGTGCTGCATGGCTGTCGTCAGCTCGTGTCGTGAGATGTTGGGTTAAGTCCCGCAACGAGCGCAACCCCCGTCCTTAGTTGCTACCATTTAGATGAGCACTCTAAGGAGACTGCCGGTGATAAGCCGCGAGGAAGGTGGGGATGACGTCAAGTCCTCATGGCCCTTACGGGCTGGGCTACACACGTGCTACAATGGCGGTGACAATGGGATGCGAAGACGCAAGTCCTAGCAAATCTCAAAAAGCCGTCTCAGTTCGGATTGGGCTCTGCAACTCGAGCCCATGAAGTTGGAATCGCTAGTAATCGTGGATCAGCACGCCACGGTGAATACGTTCCCGGGCCTTGTACACACCGCCCGTCACACCATGGGAGTTGGCTTTACCTGAAGACGGTGCGCTAACCCGCAAGGGAGGCAGCCGGCCACGGTAGGGTCAGCGACTGGGGTGAAGTCGTAACAAGGTAGCCGTAGGGGAACCTGCGGCTGGATCACCTCCTTTCTAAGGATGATCCTTCAGCGAGCTCACGCTCACTATCGGATCGTTTTAGAAACATCAGTGGCCAACAGATCGCCAGATCGTTGAGCTGCATTGGCGGGATTTCGCCGTCTTCGTTTCTCTTTCTTCGCGGACGAACACGCGCCGGGGCTGCGCTGTGCGATTGCATCTGCGCTGGTCGCGGATGCATGCACGCAAGACCCTAGTCCTGATAAGGATAGCGTTAGGGGCTTGTAGCTCAGTTGGTTAGAGCGCGCGCTTGATAAGCGTGAGGTCGGAAGTTCAAGTCTTCCCAGGCCCACCACGCTTCGCCGTTGGCTTTGCGTGGCGCTGCCATGCAAGACGATGAAGCGAAGCGTGTCCGGCATAGCCCGAAGGGCGACGCCGGACTTAGAGAGGCGCTTCGTCTTCTGGTTACGGGGCCATAGCTCAGCTGGGAGAGCGCGTGCTTTGCAAGCATGAGGTCGTCGGTTCGATCCCGTCTGGCTCCACCAGATGGTTTGATCACCGAGATCTTGCACCGTCGTCCGCGAAACATCACTTCGCATTCACTAGTCTGGATAGACAGTGAACTGCGTGTTTTCTGACATCGTAAAGAGGAGATCGATCCGAGTTGGGTCGTGCAGCATATCGTTGCGCGAGCCTTCATTATCTCCGGATCATTTTCGGCGCTCGCGTCTGACCGCAAGGTTGGCTGCGAGTTGTAAAATGATCCTTTTAGCGAAGCTTGACCGCCTCGCTATCGGAACGATCTTACGAAGCAAGCTGGTCTTTCTAGTCAATGTCCGGCTGTACGTAGCATTCATCGAGGGTGCGCGCCGCAAGGCAATCGTACAGACAACATTCTGCCGAGTGTGTGGACATTGATAATGAGAGCAATCAAGTGCCTTAAGGGTGTTCGGTGGATGCCTTGGCGCTGAGAGGCGATGAAGGACGTGCTACGCTGCGATAAGCCGTGGGGAGCTGCGAAGAAGCTTTGATCCGCGGATTTCCGAATGGGGAAACCCACCTTCGATAGCCGGAACTCCAAGACCTTGTGTGTTGGGGTTCGACCAGAAATGATCGGGACCATGACCGCGAGGTTTTGGATTTCCGGTTATCAAGAGAAGGTATGAGACTTCTGAATACATAGGAGGTTTCAAGCAAACCCAGGGAACTGAAACATCTAAGTACCTGGAGGAAAGGACATCAACAGAGACTCCGTTAGTAGTGGCGAGCGAACGCGGACCAGGCCAGTGATACATCAAAGACAATCGGAACCAGTCAGGAAAGCTGGGCCTCAGAGGGTGATAGCCCCGTACGAGCAATGCGATGATGTATCCACGAGTAAGGCGGGACACGTGCAATCCTGTCTGAACACGGGGGGACCACCCTCCAAGCCTAAG
>NZ_JAULLN010000022.1:85000-168969 GCF_041357655.1 Bradyrhizobium sp. DN3
AGAGATTTCGGCCAGCTCGCCGCCAGGCGCCATTTCACCTCGGGCATCGATTGCGCGATAGCCGGTGCAGCAACTGCGCTTGCGGCAAGGCCCAGCCCGCCTGCCGTCAGGAATTTACGACGTTCCATGCATTCCCTCCTGTGATGTCGAGTCCTCGACGAGGGTATCGCGATCTTGGCGCCGCTTTGTCTTCGCCGCTGGCCGACGTTTCTTGGTGTCCGAAATTCAAGTGTCCCGGATCGCGGTCAGGATGGCGAAAGGGCGGCAGCAAAGCAAGCGCACATTTGGTTGCGCTGCCGGCGACGCCCTCAATGCTGCGCTGCGAACGCGGCCTCCATGGCCTTGCGTGCTTTCACCGTCTCGTTTCCCGCATCGAACTCGACGTCGCTCCACCGCACCACTGCGCCATGCGCGACGTCATGCCTCAGCTTCACGCCGTGCGCGAGGCCGATCGGCAGCGCGCCGGCCTTCAGGCTCGCGGCCGCCGGTACCAGCTTGCCCCACACCGTGTAGCCGCCTTCGCCATCCAGCATCTCGCCGGCGCGCAAATTGCGTTTTGCCACAGCCGCGACATCGCCGCGAAAGCCGTTAGCCTGCCCGGTCGGCTCACCCCGCAGCGCCGCCGACAGCACCGAGATGTTCAGCTCGAGCCCGATCAAATGGTAGGGCTTGTACATCGCCGCGAAGCGACCGCTCGCATCGGTCTTCAGGCCGTATTGTCTGAAGCAGTCGGCGGCATAGTCGTTCGGCGCCTCCAGCACGACATAGACGCCCCAGCGCAGGTCGCGAAACACCGGCCGGCCGTCGCGCTCGAGTGAAGAGACCACTTCCACCACGCCCGATCGCTCCAGCACGCCGCCGCTCGAGCGCGGCCGCATGATGTGCGGCAGATCGTCGACGCCGCAGGGAGGAAACAGCAAGCCGTCGGCGGGCACGTCGAGGCCGCAGGCATTGGCGATCGCGGCCATCTCGATCGCCGATTTGGTGCCGTCCAGGAAGGAGTTGAACATCTGCGGATTCATGCCGGCCGACTGCGCTTCGCCCGCGGTGAGGCCGTAATGCTGCCAGACGCCATCAGGCGTCACGTCGTGATAGGCCGGCAGATATTTTGTGCCCTTGCCGGCAGCGACGACGTGGAATCCTGTCGCGCGCGCCCAATCCACCATCTCCGCCGTCAGCGCCGGTTGGTCGCCATAGGCGAGCGAATAGACCACGCCCGCTTTTCGCGCTTCCTCCGCGAGCAGGGGGCCCGCCAGCACGTCGGCCTCGACATTGACCATCACGATATGCTTGCCGGCCGCAATCGCAGCGCGCGCATGCTTGATGCCGACGGCGGGATTGCCGGTCGCTTCCACCACCACGTCCATCGCGCCGCCGGCGATGGCGCGCACACCGTCATCGGTGAAGGTGGTCGCGGCGATGCGCTCCGCGTCCCAGCCGACGGTGCGGCAGGCCTCGCGTGCACGGTCGCGGTCGATGTCGACGATGATAGCTACCTCCAGTCCCGGCGTGTGCGGCACCTGCGACAAAAACATCGAGCCGAATTTCCCGGCGCCGATCAGCGCGACACGAACGGGCTTGCCGGCGCTAGCGCGGGCTTGCAGGAGACGGAAGAGGTTCATGGGGGTGTCCGATAGTTCAGCATTGCTGATGCGGCTTGCGCTCGGTCCACCTCTCCCCGAAGGGGAGAGGTCGGTTTGCGCAGCAAACCGGGTGAGGGGCCGCAGCTCCGACGAGAGGGCCTAACCCCTCACCCGGCGCTCCGCGCCGACCTCTCCCAATGGGAGAGGTGAGCACGCCCGTGGCGACGACCTTACTCCGCCGCCTGCCGCGGCGCACGGGCAAGCCGCAGCAGGGCGTCGTCGTCCACCGGCTTGATCGGCGCGAAATCGCGATGCGCGATGTACTCCGGCCGCGTCGGGGTGCGGATGTAGTTCGAGACCGCGTTCAGCGTCAGATACACGATCTTGCGCGGATAGGGCGTGATGTTGCCGCTCGAACCGTGCACGAGATTGCCGTGGAACATCAGCATGCCGCCGGGCTTGCCCGTGGGCGCCACGATGCCGCCCTGCTTGACGAGCCGTGTCACGGTGTCCTCATCCAGCGTCCACAGCGGATAGGATGTGGTGGCGAGGTCATGCGAGGCTTCGAGATCGCCGGCGTTCTGGCTGCGCGGCACCAGCATCAGCGGGCCGTTGATCGGCATGACTTCGTCAAGGAAGATCGCGATGTTCATCGCGCGCGGCTCCGGCATGCCGTCGTCGCGCTTCCAGGTGCCGTAATCCTGGTGCCATTGCCAGACGTCGCCGGTGAAGGCCGATTTCGCGTTGATCTTGAACTGGTGCATGTAGACCGGCTCGCCGAACACCTGCTCGACCGGCTCGATCATGCGCGGATGTGCGCCCAGGATGCCGAACGCCTCGTTGTAGAGATGCGCGGCAAAGGCGGTGCGCGGCGCTCCGCTCTTCTCGCGCCAGACTTCGGGCCGGTTGGCGTCATAGATGCCGACCGCCTCGCGCGCGAGCAGATCGACCTCCTCCTGACTGAACAATTCGGGGAGGAACAGCCAGCCCTCGCGGTGGAAGAACTCCAATTGCTCCTGAGACAGTTTCATGGGTCGTCCTCCTTGATTTTGTTTATTTGTTTTCTCTCTTGTCATGCCCGGGCTTGTCCCGGGCATCCACGTTCTTCGGCGTCGAGCAAAGGCATGGATGGCCGGGTCAAGCCATGACGGCGCAGGTGCAAATGACTACGCCGCCGCCTCCTCAGTCGCCCTCAATCTTTCCTCGGTCATCCGTCCCGCCATCTGCGCATGCGCCAGCGCCGCGCGTTCGGCGGCGTTCGCATCGCCCGCGAGAATGTGTTTGGCGATATCGGCATGCTCCGCCCAGGCGCTGCCGCGATAGTCGAGCTCCGACAGCACCGTCGCCATCGAGCGGCGCATATGCGGCCATTGCGGCGCCATCGTCTCCTCGATCACGGGATTGCCGGCGAGCTGATAGATGGCGCGGTGAAAATCGACGTCGAGCACGATGAGCTCGGCGAGCGTCGTGTTGCGGTCGATGCGGCGTCCGGCGGCAAGCGCCGCCTCCAGCCGCGCGCGAGCCGCGGCGTCAGTGCCTGCACGCTCGGCGGCAAGCCGGGCGGCCAGCGCATCGATGGCGCCGCGCACCTCGTAGAGCTGGCGGATGCGTGAGGGGTCGAGCTGGGTCACCTCAAAACCGCGCTTGCCGCTCTCCGCGACAAGGCCCTGCCGGTGCAACAGATGCAGTGCGTGCGACACCGGCTGGCGCGAGACGCCGAGCTTGTCGGCGAGCTCGTTCTGCCGGATGCGCTGGCCGGGTTGAAGGGTGCGGTCGGAGATCGCCTCCAGGATCCGCGCATAGACCTGGTCGATCAGGTTCGGGAGCGGGTCGAGAGGAATCACGCCGGCAGCTCCGAAAAGGCGCAAGAGGGAATACGGAATTCCGTATTCGACGCTACGCTGCGGGATCGACGGCGTCAAGCGGTACCGGAGGATGGCCCGGTCCCTCATTTCGGAGCAGCTAAGCTATTGATATTGCTAGGGCCGTCTACTGTGCATGGGGTTGTTTTTCGAGAAAAATGATGGCCCGGGCGATGCCATTGGGGATGGTGAGGCAGAAGATGGCCGGCTTCACCGAAGCTCGCCTGAAGGCGCTCGGCGCCACCACCGAGCGGCGCAAGACACCGTCGGCCTGTTACTACCTAGCGCTCGAGCATCTCCACATCGAGCGTCGCAATTCGCTCGGCATCGGCCATAGCATCGATCCCGGCGATCCGGCCGTCCCTGAAGCTGACGCGTAGCGCGATGCGCAACTGGCCGCCGAGAACGACGGCGACGCCCATTTCGCCATCGACCAGCGCGGCCTGTGCCGCCTGAGCACGGCCCTTGAAGGTTTGCGCGACCGCGTCCGCGCCGCGGATCTCGGGCAGTGAGCCAAGCCGCACCGCGGCCTGGTCGGCGCGGAATACGACGTCGGGATCGAGCACGGCCAGCAGGCCCTCGAAATCGCCCTCGCGCGAAGCTTTGAGGAAGGCATCAACGATTCCGCGCTGGCGCGGCAGATCCGTCTCCGGCACCGGCGCGCCTTGCACACGGCGTCGCGCGCGGCTCGCCAGCTGCCGCGAGGCGTCAACGGAGCGGCCGACGATTGGCGCGATCTCATCGAAGGGAACGGCGAACATGTCGTGCAGCACGAAGGCAAGCCGTTCCGCCGGCTGCAATGTCTCCAGCACGACCAGCAGCGCCGCACCGACGGAATCGGCCATCTCCGCCTCGCGCTCCCGCGTCTCGTCGACCGGCTCGGGCACGTGCGGACCCATCGGCTCTTCCTTGCGCGACTTCCGTGCGCGCAGCATGTCGAGGCAGATCCGCGCCACCACGGTGGTCAGCCAGCCGCGCAGGTTCGCGACGTCGGACATATCGTAGCGGCTGACCCGCAGCCAGGCCTCCTGCACGGCATCCTCGACCTCAGCGCGGGAGCCCAGCATCCGATAGGCGACCGCGCGCAGATGGTCCCGGCTGGCCTCGAACTGGCGGGTGAGAAGATTTTCTTCAGTCATCGGTCACATTCCCTCATCGCGATCCGTCATGCCTATGACGAAGCCAATCCGGTCGATGTGACCGGAACCTTCGAAATTCTCGAACGGAGACGCAAGATGATGCACGCACGTATGAATCACCCGGTCATGGTCCTGCCGGAGGCCATGAATGTCCTTCAGTCCCTCGGCAATTTGACCAAACAGGGTCTGCCGGAAAAGCTCCTGGAACTGGTGCACCTGCGCGCCAGCCAGATCAATGGCTGCAGCGTCTGCGTCGACATGCATCCGAAGGTCGCGCGCAAGCTTGGCGAGACCGATGAACGCCTGTTCGCCGTGTCCGCCTGGCGCGAGGCGCCCTATTTCACCGAAGCCGAACGCGCCGCGCTGGCGCTGACCGAGGCGGTCACGCGTCTTGCCGATCGCGAGGATCCCGTGCCGGATGCGATCTGGAACGCGGCCGCCAAGCATTTTGACGAGCGCGAGCTCGCCACGCTGATCCTCTCGATCGCAACGATCAATGTCTGGAACCGGCTGAACGCGACGATCAAGATGCCGGTCGGCGTTTGGAAGGTGTGAGGCCTTTCTAACCCTCTCCCCTTGTGGGAGAGGGTGCGAGCGAAGCTCGGCGGGTGAGGGGTCTGTCTCCGCAAGCTCATGTGTGGAGAGAACCCCTCATCCGGCGCTTCGCGCCACCTTCTCCCACAAGGGGAGAAGGAAGAAGCCTACTCCGCCAAGAACCTGTTCACTGCTTCAGCAAACTCCAGCGGCGCCTGTTCGAACATCCAGTGGCCGGCGTTCGGGATCACCGCCGTCTTGGCGCCTGCGATGTGCTCGACCAGCACGCGCCACATCACCGACAGGCTTCCCGTGGTCGCGCCGCCACCAATCAGCAGCGTCGGCGTCTTGATCGCCCGCGCATCCGCCAGTGTGTAGGGTTTGCGCTGCTCGTTGATCTGGCCGAGGAAGGTCAGTGCGTTGTCGCGTAGTTGCTGCTTGGCCGCCGCCGGCACACGCCGCCACGAGCCGTCGCCTTCGATGCCTTCGTAAAAATTCTGCAGCGCGCCCTCGATGTCGCCGGCGCGGATCATCTCGACCGAGCGCGCGGTGCGCGCGGCCAGCGGCGGATGCGCGGGCGTGCCGGCGGGGACCGGCAGGCTGGCATCGAGATCGCCGCCCGGTTCGGCCAGCACCAGTTTTCGCAACAGATCCGGCCGAGCCTGCGCCACGCGGAAGGCGATGTGGCCGCCGCGCGAATGTCCCATCAGATCGACCGGTCCAGGCTGGACCTGCTCGATGCAGGCGATCGTATCAGCGACATGCTGGGCCATCTTGTAGTCGTCGCCGACGGCATCCCAATGCTCGGGAAAGAAGTGCCGCAGGCTGACCGAGATCACCCGATGCGCCTTCGACAGCGGGCCGAGCACCGAATACCAGGTGCGGAAATCGCCTAACGTGCCGTGCACACAGACCAGGGGCGGGCCGTCTCCGACTTCGAGATAGGCCATGTCGTAACCGTTGACGCGAAATGTCTGCATGGGTCAGCTCGCCAGAAAATCCAGCACCACTTCGGAGTATTTTTGCGGTGCCTGCTCGAACATCGGATGTGTTGCGTTCGGGATGATCGCCGTCTTCGAATAAGGCACATGCGCCGCGAGCGCGTGCAGCACCTTCGGCAGCAGGCCCTTGGTCCGCGCGCCCAGGATGAACAGCGTCGGCATTTTGATGGACTCCGCGTCCGCCTTCGAGAACGGCGGGCGATTGTCGCGGACCTGGCCGATCAGTGTCATGGCGTTGTCGCGCAGATTTTGCTTCACCATCGCCGGCAGTCGCGGCCAGGTGCCGGGGCCCTCCAGCGTGTCGACGAAGACGGCGAGGCCGCCGTCGACGTCGCCAACCGCGATCTTCTCTGCGGAAGCCGTAAAGCGCGCCAGCAGCGGCGAGGGGCCGCCGACGAAATCGGGATCGAGGCTTGCATCGAGCTCGCCGCCGGGCTCGGCGAGGATCAGCCGCCGCAACAGGTCGGGGCGCGCTTGCGCCACGCGGAAGCAGATGTGCCCGCCGCGGGAATGGCCCATCAGGTCGACCGGGCCGAGGTCGAGCTTCTCGATGAAGGCGATAACGTCGTCGACATGCTGAGCAATCGAATAGGTGTCACCGAGGCCGTCCCATCGCGCCGGGAAGAAGTGCCTCAAGCTGACAGCGATCACCCGGTGCCGCTGCGTCAGCGGTCCGAGCACGCAACCCCAGATGCGGAAGTCCGAGAGCGAGCCGTGCACGCAGACCAGCGGCGGGCCGCCTTTGTCCTCGCCCACGTCGAGATAGGGCATGTCGTATCCGTTGACGTGGAGGCTTTGCATTCTGGGCTCGCGCGAAGGAACAGGAACTCCTGTGCAAGATTCCCGGAAACCGGGTGGATCGCAACTATTTCCAAGCCTAGATTTCGCAGGAGATCAAAGAGGGGGCCTGCGACGAGGAAGCAAGCCAGGAACCAAGCCATGACCGACCAGCATTTTGCCCTGTTCGACACCAGGATCGGCCTCTGCGCCATCGCCTGGGGCCCGCGTGGCATCAACGGCACGCAATTGCCGATGGGCGGCGAGCAGAAGATCCGCACCCGTATCCATCAGCGCCATGCGGAGGCGACCGAAGCCGAGCCCACCGCCGAGGTGCAACAGGCGATCGACCGTATCGTTAAACTGCTCGCGGGCGAGCTGGATGATCTCACCGACATCCCGCTCGACCTCGACGGTGTGCCCGAGTTCAACCGCGGCGTCTACGACATCGCCCGCACCATCCCGCCGGGCAAGACCATGACCTATGGCGACATCGCCAAGCGGCTCGGCGGCGTCGAGCTGTCGCGCGACGTCGGCCAGGCGCTCGGTCGCAACCCGTGCCCGATCGTCGTGCCCTGCCATCGCGTGCTGGCGGCCGGCAACAAGCCCGGCGGCTTCTCGGCGAATGGCGGCGTGGTGACGAAGCTGAAGATGCTCGAGATCGAAGGCGCGCTGGTGAACCACACGCCGAGCCTGTTTGATTGAGGACCCTCCCCTGGAGGGGGAGGGTCGATCGCGCGCAGCGGGAGCGGGGTGGGGTGATCTCTCAACTCGGGCAGTGTTCCATGCGGAGAGATCACCCCACTCCGTCGCTTCGCGCCGACCCTCCCCCTCCAGGGGAGGGTACGAGAGAGCGCCTTAAATCTTCGTCGCCGTCTTCGGCCAATACTTGTCGCGCAGATGGCGTTTCACCAGCTTGCCCGTGGGCGTGCGCGGCAGCTCGGCCTCGAAATCGATCGAGCGCGGACATTTGATGGCGGAGAGGCGGCCCTTGCAATAGGCGATCAACTCGGCCTCGAGCGCCTTGCCGGCACGGCTCATGTCGTGCGGCTCCACCACCGCCTTCACCTCTTCGCCCATCTCCTCATTCGGCACGCCGAACACGGCGACGTCGGCGACGTCAGGATGGGTGATGAGCACGTCCTCGGTCTCCTGCGGGTAGATGTTCACCCCGCCGGAGATGATCATGTAGGACTTGCGATCGGTGAGATAGAGGAAGCCGTCGTTGTCGAGATAACCGACGTCGCCGAGCGTCGACCAGCCCTTTGCATTGTAGGCCTTCTTCGTCTTTTCGGGATCGTTGTGATAGGTGAAGGCCGGCGCGTCGGCGAAATAGACCGTGCCGATCTCGCCCACCGGCTGCTCCTTGTCGTTCTCGTCCAGAATCTTGACCTTGCCGACCACGGCGCGGCCGACACTGCCGCGGTGCGCCAGCCAATCTTTCGAACTGCAGACGGTGACGCCGTTGCCTTCCGAGCCGGCGTAATACTCGATCAGGATCGGTCCCCACCATTCGATCATCTTGGCTTTGACGTCGACGGGGCAGGGCGCGGCGGCGTGGATTGCGCCCTTCAGCGTGGAGACATTGTATTTGGTGCGCACCTCGTCCGGCAGCTTTAGCATGCGCACGAACATGGTCGGCACCAGCTGCGACTGCGTGACCTTGTATTTCTCGACGAGCTTCAAAAATTCCTCGGCATCAAAATGCTCCATGATGATGGAGGTGCCGCCGAGCACGACCGCCATCATGTTGAAGCGCAATGGGGCCGCGTGATAGAGCGGCGCCGGAGAAAGGTAGATTGTGTCGGCGTTCATGCCGCACATGTTGGCGCAGAGCACGCGCAGGAATGCGTTCGGCTCGTCGATCGGCTTGCCCTCGAACGCCTTCTTGACGCCTTTCGGACGGCCCGTGGTGCCGGACGAATACAGCATATCGTAGCCGGCGACCTCGTCCGCGATCGGCGTCGTCGGCTGCGCGCCTGCTTCCTTGTCGTAGGAGCGGAAGCTCGGTAGCGGCTCGTCCATCATGTAGAAGATCGGCTCGCCTGGCGTGCCCTTGATCAAGCCCTTGATCTGGTCGGCGCATTTCGGCGTGGTGATCACAACCTTGGCGCCGCAGTCCTTGACGATGTAGTCGATCTCGTCTTGCTTCAGATAGCGGCTGATCGCGGTGTAATAGAGCCCGCTGCGTTGTGCGGCCCAGCAGATCTCCATGAAGGCGAGCCGGTTCTCCATCAACAGCGCGATGTGGTCGCCGGCCTTGAGGCCAAGCGAGCGGAAGAGATGCGCGCCCTGGTTCGAGAGCTCGTCGAGCTCGCGATAGGTGATCGCCTTGCCGGTGCCGGCCATCTGATAGGCGATCTTGCTCGGCGTGGTCTTGGCGTAGACGGACGGATGGGTCATGGCGAAGGTCTCGCAACAAAGAAGGTGTCATCCCGGCGAAAGCCGGGATCCATAACCACAGGGCGTGGTTGTTGAAACGAGATGGAGCTCCGGCGTAGCATAACCACGGCGTCCTGTGGTTATGGGTCCCGGATCGGCGCGCGCTAGAGGCGCGCTTGTCCGGGACGACACCATCTATGTGGATGAGGCTTACAGCCGCTCCACGATCGTCACGTTGGCCATGCCGCCGCCCTCGCACATGGTCTGGAGGCCGTAGCGCTTGCCGCGCTGATGCAGAGCGTGGACCAGCGTGGTCATCAGCTTGGTGCCGGAGCCGCCGAGGGGGTGGCCGAGCGCGATCGCGCCGCCGTTGACGTTGAGACGCTCCGGATCGGCGCCGGTGGTCTTGAGCCAGGCGGTCGGCACCGAGGCAAAGGCCTCGTTGACCTCGAACAGATCGATGTCGCCGATCTTCATGCCGGCCTTCTCCAGCGCGCGCTTGGTCGCGTGCAGCGGAGCGTCGAGCATGATGACGGGATCGCCCCCGGTCATGGTCATATGATGGATGCGCGCGAGCGGCTTGACCCCGAGCTGCTTCAGGCCGCGCTCGTTGACCACCATGACGCCGGAGGCGCCGTCGCAGATCTGGCTGGCGCTCGCCGCCGTGAGCTTGCCGTTCTCGGCGATCAGCTTGACGCCTCTGATGCCTTCGATCGTTGCGTCGAAGCGAATGCCTTCGTCGATGTGGTGAGTGTCCTTGCTGCCGTCGGCACGGGTGATCTCGAGCGGCACGATCTCCTTCTTGAAGTGACCCGCTTGCGTCGCCGCGATCGCGCGCTGATGGCTGTTGTAGGAGTACTCGTCGAGCTCATCCTTGGAGAGGCCGTACTTCTCGGCCATCATCTCCGCGCCGGTGAACTGGCTGAACATGATGTTCGGATATTTCTTCTCGATGCCCGGGCTCTTGTAATTGCCAAAACCGTTCTTGGCCGGGAGCTGTGACGACA
The DNA here is from genome assembly GCF_041357655.1 of Bradyrhizobium sp. DN3. NCBI lineage: Bacteria > Pseudomonadati > Pseudomonadota > Alphaproteobacteria > Hyphomicrobiales > Nitrobacteraceae > Bradyrhizobium > Bradyrhizobium sp. DN3. Next base: position 95,286 of record NZ_JAULLN010000022.1, read on the forward strand.
GGCCCATCGGCACCCGCGTCATCGATTCCACGCCGGCGGCGATCACCACGTCCATCGCGCCGGACATCACAGCTTGCGCGGCGAAGTGCAGCGCCTGCTGCGAGGAGCCGCACTGGCGGTCGACCGAGGTCCCCGGCACGCTCTCCGGCAGTTTTGACGCCATCACCGCATTGCGTGCGATGTTGTTGGACTGCTCGCCGACCTGCATCACGCAGCCCATGATCACGTCCTCGACCTCTGCGGGATCGACCTTGGTGCGGTCGACCAGCTCGTCCAGCACCTTGGCGGCGAGATCGGCCGGATGCCAGCCGGCGAGGCGGCCCCCCTTGCGCCCGCCCGCGGTGCGCGCAGCGGCGACGATGTAAGCCTCGGCCATTCGGTTTCTCCCTGAATTCTTGATTGGGTTAGTTGTCGGGGACGGATTTAAGGGGCGCGAGATCATTTAGTCAATCGATCAATTAACTCTTGTGATAGGGCGCTGCTTGGGCTTATCTGCGCGCCTCACGAGGCATGTTCAGGGATCTCTGTGGCTACCAGCGTACCGACCAAGCTCCCCAGCGGGAAGAATTCCACGGCAGAGAAATTGCTCGTGGCCGCGAGCGAGCTGATGATCGAACGCTCCTCGATCGAGATCTCGCTCTCCGACATCGCCCAGAAGTCCGGCGCCAATGCCGCGCTGGTCAAATACCATTTCGGTAACAAGGACGGCCTGCTGCTGGCGCTGCTCGAGCGCAACGCCGCGACCGAGCTGTCGAATCTCGAATATCTGCTGGCGCAGCCGATCACGCCGACCGCGAAGCTGAAGCTGCATATCGGCGGTATCATCCGGGCCTATTACCGGTTCCCGTACATGAACCGGCTGATCCACTATCTCCTGCACGAGACCAAGCCGGAATGCGCAGATGAGGTGTCGAAGTTCTTCGTCGCGCCGCTGCTCGACTTCCACCGCCGCCTGCTGGCCGACGGCGTCAGCCGCGGCGAGTTCCGCGCCACCGATCCGGTGCTATTCTACACCAGCCTGATCGGCGCTTGCGATCACCTGTTCTTCGGCCGACACGCGATGTCTCGCGCGACCGGCGTCGGCCCGGTCACCGACGAAGTCTGCCGGCAATACATCAAGCACATGGAAACGCTGATTTGCGGCGGCATCCTCACGCAAGCCGAGGAAACTGCCGCGGCCGGATGATCCGGCTGAACCTTCAAGTCCAGAGAAGAAACGCCCAAGGAAAGGTACAAGCGATGCAGTTGAAAGACGTAGCCGTTCTCATCACCGGCGGCGGTTCGGGCCTGGGTGCTGCGACCGCCCGCGCCATGGCCGCCAAGGGCGCCAAGATCGGCGTGATCGACCAGAGCAAGGAAAACGCCGAGAAGGTCGCCGCCGAGGTGAAGGGCATCGCGCTGCATGCCGACGTCACCAGCGAGGAGCAGATCAAGTCGGCGATCGCCAAGGCGGAAGCCGCGCATGGCGTGGCCCGCGTGCTGATGAACTGCGCCGGCATCGGCGGCTCGCAGCGCATCGTCGGTCGCGACGGCGTCTACCCGCTGGAAAAGTTCGCGCGCATCATCAACGTCAATTTGATCGGCACCTTCAACTGCCTGCGGCTGTTCGCAGAGCGTCTCGTCACGATCGAGCCGGTCGGTGAGGAGCGCGGCGTGATCGTCAACACCGCCTCGGTCGCCGCTTACGAAGGTCAGATCGGCCAGATCGCCTATTCGGCGTCGAAGGGCGGCGTCGTTGGCCTGACGCTGCCGGCGGCGCGCGACCTCGCCAGCCAGAAAATCCGCGTCAACACCATCGCGCCCGGCCTGTTCTTCACACCGCTGCTGATGGGCCTCAACGAAGAGGCCCGCAAGAGCCTCGGCGCGCAGGTGCCGCATCCCTCGCGTCTCGGCGATGCCGCCGAATACGGCATGCTCGCGGTCCACATCGTCGAGAACCCGATGCTCAACGGCGAGACCATCCGCCTCGACGGTGCCATCCGCATGGCGCCAAGGTAAGCGGCGCTTCTTACCCTCCCCTGGAGGGGGAGGGTCGGCGCGAAGCGCCGGGGTGGGGTGATCTCTCCGCTCGGGCACTGTTTAGTGGGGAGAGACCGTCACCCCACCCCGCTCGCGCTCCGCGCGATCGACCCTCCCCCTCCAGGGGAGGGTGACAGTCCGGCTCATGATTGATGTGTGAGGTCCCCATGTCTCAACCGCTGCTGATCGAGCATGACGACGGCGTCGACCGGGTCACGCTCAATCGCCCCGAGCACCTCAACGCGCTCGATCCCGCGCTGATCGATGCTCTCAACGTCTATTTCCAAAGCCTGCAGCGCAACCGCGACACGCGCGTCGTCGTGCTGAAAGGCGCAGGCCGGAATTTTTGCGCGGGCCTCGATCTCAAGGCCGCGATGGCGCGCCGCGCCGGTCAGCAGGAGCCGCCCGGTGTAACCGAGTCGCTCGACTCGCAGCGGTGCATCGCCGACATCGTGATGCTGATGCGGCGTTGCCCGCAGCCGATCCTGGCACTGGTGCAGGGCGCCGCGGCCGGTGGCGGCTTTGCGCTGGCGCTGGCGTCCGACATCCGCATCGCGACGAAATCGGCGCGGATGAATTGCGCCTTCATCAAGCTTGGTCTTGGCGGCTGCGACATCGGCACCAGCTATTTCCTGCCGCGCCTCGTCGGCGTGTCCGTGGCATCCGAGCTGATCCTCACCGGGCGCTTCATCGGCGCCGAGCGCGCGCTGGCGGTCGGGCTCGTCTCGGAGGTCGTTGACGAGGACAAGCTCGACGACGCGGCCGCGCCTTATGTCGACGCGATGATGACCGCCTCGCCCGTGGGGCTGCGTCTGTCGAAGGAATGTCTCAACATGAGCGTGGATGCCGGATCGCTGGAAGCTGCGATCGCAATGGAGGACCGCAACCAGGTCCTGTGCAGTCGTTCCGAGGAATTTTCGGAAGGCATCAGGGCCTTCCTTGAGAAGCGAAAGCCTGTCTATATCAAGCGCTGAACGAGAATGATCCGCAAAGGACAATAATTCCGGGAGACGCAAAATGAGTGGAAGCGCGGCGGCAGTGATGACGAAGCCCGCCTTTCGCAAGGTCGAGTGGCTCGCGCGCGACATCGACGTCGAGCGCCGCGGCGACGGCACGCTAGTGCTGAAGTCGCGCATTCCGCTGCAGCTCTATGAGAAGCACATCCCGGCATCGCTGGCGAAATGGGCGAAAGAAGCGCCGGAGCGCATCTGGCTCGCGCAGCGCGGCGGGCCCAACCGCGAATGGCGCAAGGTGTCCTATGGCGAGGCCAAGCGCACCGTGGATGCGCTGACGCAAGCGCTGCTGAACCTCGAGCTCGAGGGACGGCCCGTCACGATCCTCTCGGGCAATTCGATCGAGCATGCCCTGATGACACAGGCGGCGATGCAGGCGCGCGTCCCGGCGGCTCCCGTGTCGCCGGCCTACTCGCTGATGAGCCATGATCACGTCAAGCTGAAATACCTGTTCGACCTGATCAAGCCGGCCGTCGTGATGGTGCAGGACGGCCCGACCTTCGAGAAGGCGCTCAGGGCGATCGATCTCACCGGCGTCACTGTCGTTCACGTCGCACGCTCCTGCGAGGGCATCAAGAGCGTCAGCTTTGCCGAGCTTGCGGCGACGCCGGTCACGAGGGATGTCGAGGCGTCGATCGCGAAGATCACGCCGCAGACCATCGGCAAGCTGCTGTTCACCTCCGGCTCGACCGGCATGCCCAAAGCCGTCATAAACACCCAGGAGATGATGTGCGCCAATGCGGCGATGATGATGCAGGTGCGGCCACGTACGCCGGGCGGCCCGCTGCCGACCGTGCTCGACTGGATGCCCTGGAATCACACCATGGGCGGCAATGCGGCATTCCACCCCGTGCTGGTCGAAGGCGGTACGCTCCATATCGATGACGGCCGGCCGATGCCGGGCCAGTTCGAGGAGACGTTGCGCAATTTGCACGAGATCTCGCCGACCTATTACGCCAACGTGCCGGCCGGCTATGCCGCGCTGGCGGCGGCGATGGAGAAGGACGACGCGCTGTGTCGCTCCTTCTTCAAGAATCTCTCGATCATGGCCTATGGCGGCGCGCGGCTGCCGGACGATCTCTACGATCGCATGCAGGCGCTGGCGGTGAAGACGACCGGTGAGCGCATCGTGTTCTACACCGGCTGGGGCTCGACCGAGACCGCGCCGACCTCGACCGGCACCTATTGGGACACCGAGCGAGTCGGCCTGATCGGCCTGCCGTTCCCCGGAGTCGAATTGAAGATGGTGCCGTGCGGCTCGAAATACGAGCTGCGCCTGCGCGGCGTCAATGTCACGCCTGGCTATTTCGGCCAGCCGGAGCTGACGAAGAAGATGTTCGACGAGGAAGGCTTCTACTGCATCGGCGATGCCGGCATTTTCGTCGACGATGCCGATCCGGTGCAGGGCATCATCTTTGCCGGGCGCGTGGTGGAAGACTTCAAGCTCACGACGGGCACGTTCGTGCATGTCGGCTCGCTCCGTACCGATGCGATCGCGGCGACGACGCCCGTCGTGCATGACGCGCTGGTCGCGGGACAGGATCGCGCCTTCATCGGCCTGCTTGCTTGGCCAAACCTGCATGCCTGCCGCCAGCTCGTCGGCAATCCTGACCTGAGCTTTGCGGATGCGATGAAGCACCCTGAGGTCATCGCCTGCTTCAGGCGCGGGCTGGAGACGCACAACCGGGAGTGCGAAGGCGCCAGCAGCCGCATCATCGCGCGCGCCATGTTGATGGTCGAGCCGCCTTCGATCGACGGCAACGAGCTCACCGACAAGGGCTACATCAACCAGCGCGCCGGCTTGGAGCGCCGCGCAGCGCTGGTGGAGCGGCTGTATGCGGACAAGCCGGATCAGGATGTGATCGTGCTGCGATGAGTGCACAACTCTCCCACCTCGTCATTCCGGGGCGCGCAGCGCGAACTTTGATGCGCAATTGCGCATCAGCGAATCCATCGGGCCGCATTGACGCGGTGGAATGGATTCCGGGCTCGCGACTTCGTCGCGCCCCGGAATGACGGCATCAATGAATGACAACGAATAAAAAGGTAGCCCGCCATGAACTTCGACTTTTCGGACGACCAGAAGCAGCTTCGCGATCAGGCGCGCAAATTCCTCAACGAGAAGTGCTCGCCCAAGGCGGTGCGCATCGTGCTCGACGGCAAGGCGCCCTATGACAAGGAGCTGTGGAAAGGCCTTGCCGAAATGGGATTTCTCGGCGTTGCGATCCCGGAAGAATTCGGCGGTGCGGGTGCCGGTCATCTCGAGCTCTGCGTGATCGCGGAGGAGATGGGCCGGGCCAATGCGCCGGTGCCGTTCTCCTCGACCGTGTATCTTGCCGCCGAAGCGCTGCTGATCGCCGGCAGCGACGGGCAAAAGAAGAAGTGGCTGCCCGCGATTGCTTCGGGCGAAGCGATCGGCACGCTGGCGCTGTTCGAGGGCAAGGGCAATCCGTCACCGAAGAATGTCAAGGTGACGGCTGCGAATGGCATGCTCAACGGCGTCAAGAAGCCGGTGGCCGATGGCGCCATCGCCGACTTCGCGGTGGTTGCCGCGCGCACGGGATCGAGTGGGCGTGAGAATGATATCTCGCTGTTCCTGGTCAATCTCAAAGGCGCGGGTGTTGAGGTGAAAAGTCTCACCAATCTCGATCCGACCCGCGGGCAGGCCGAGATCACCTTCAAAGACTGCAAGGCCGAGCCGCTGGGTGCTGCCGGCGACGGCTGGAGCATCCTCAGCCAGGTGCTCGACCGCGCCGCGGTGCTCTGCGCCTTCGAGCAGGTCGGCGGCGCCGACCGCGCCCTGGAGATGGGCCGCGACTATGCGCTCGACCGCATCGCCTTCGGCCGTCAGATCGGTTCGTTCCAGGCCATCAAGCACATGCTCGCCGACATGTATGTCTCGGCGACGCTGGCACGCTCCAACAGCTATTACGGTGCCTGGGCGCTCTCGACCAACGCAGCTGAATTGCCGGAGGCGGCGGCCGCCGCGCGCATCAGCGCGACGCAGGCCTTCCAGCACTGTGCCAAGAACAACATCCAGGTTCACGGCGGCATGGGTTTTACCTGGGAGTTCGACTGCCACATGTACTACCGCCGCGCCAACGCCATGGCGCTCGGGCTCGGCAGCCTCACCTATTGGGAAGACCAGTTGATCGACCGCATGCGGAAGAAGAACGCGGCGTAAGCGAGGGGCAACGTTATGAACTTCGACGACACCCCGCAGGAAGCCGAATTCCGCGCAACCGCCCGCGCCTGGATCGGTGCCAACGCACCCAAGCAATACGAGGACGAGCTGCGCAAATCCTCGCTCGGCCGCACGCAGCTCAAGAACGCGAACATTCTCGAGGTCGCAAAGGCCTGGCAGAAGAAGAAGGCCGATGCCGGCTGGGCCTGCCTGCACTGGCCGAAGGAATATGGCGGCCGCGGCGCCTCGCCGATCGAGCGGGTGATCTGGCAGCAGGAGGAGGGCCCGTTCGGAAAGCTCTCCCACATGTTCATCATCGGCCACGGCATGTGCGGGCCGACCATGATGGCATTCGCGCGCGAGGAGCATAAGCGGGCCTATCTGCCGCCGCTTGCCTCCGGCGAGAAGGTGTGGTGCCAGCTTTTTTCGGAGCCGGCCGGTGGCTCGGACGTCGCGGGCCTGCGCACGCGGGCCGGGAAGGACGGTGACGACTGGGTCATCAACGGCCAGAAGATCTGGACCTCGGGCGCGCATTATTCGGACTACGGCATCCTCTTGACCCGCACAGATCCGACCGTGCCCAAGCACAAGGGCCTCACCATGTTCTTCCTGGACATGAAGAGCCCGGGCGTCGAGGTCAGGCCGATCAAGCAGGCGAGCGGCGCCTCCGATTTCAACGAGGTCTATTTCACCAATGTCCGTATCCCCGACCATCAGCGCCTCGGCGAGGTCGGTGACGGCTGGAACGTCTCGCTGACCACGCTGATGAACGAGCGCATGTCGATCGGCGCCGGCGTCTCGACCGGTTTTCCGGAGCTGTTCGAGTATTGCTCCAGCCTGATGCTCGACGATGGACCTGCGATCGAGGATCGCGCGGTGCGCGCGAAGCTCGCGAACTGGGCGGTGAAGGCGAGCGGCCTGCGCTACACCAGCATGCGCGCGATCTCGGCGCTGTCGAAGGGCGAGCGGCCGGGGCCGGAAAATTCCATCGGCAAGCTGGTGGCGGGCTCCATGATCCAGGACGTCGCGACCTACGCGCTGGATCTGCAAGGCGCGGCTGGCGTCGTCAGCGGCCCCGAAGACGCCGAAATGGCTGGCCGCTTCCAGGCGATGCTGCTGCGCGCACCGGGTACGCGCGTCGAAGGCGGCACCGACGAGATCATGCGCAACATCATCGCCGAGCGGGTGCTGGGCCTGCCCGGCGATATCCGTGTCGACAAGGACGTGCCGTTCAACAAGATCCCGACGAAGGGAAGAGGTTAGAGGTCCGCCATGAATTTCGACGACACCCCGCAAGAAGCCGCATTCCGCGAGACCGCGCGCAAATGGGTCGAGGCTAACGCGCCGAAGGAGCTGCATGCCGAGCTGTCAAAATCCTCGCTCGGCCGCATCCGGCTTGCCAAGCAGGACATCGTCGATGTCGGCAAGGCCTGGCAGAAGAAGAAGTTCGAAGCGGGCTGGGCCTGCCTGCACTGGCCGAAGGAATATGGCGGCCGCGGCGCGACGCCGATCGAGCGCGTGATCTGGCAGCAGGAGGAGAGCGTCTACGGCAAGCTGACGCAGCCGTTCCAGATCGGCGAGGGCATGTGCGGCCCGACCGTGATGGCTTTCGGCAGCGAGGATGCCAAGCGCCGGTATCTGCCGAAGCTCGCCTCGGGCGAGGAGATCTGGTGCCAGCTGTTCTCCGAACCGTCGGCCGGCTCCGACGTCGCGGGTCTGCGCACCCGCGCGGAGAAGAAAGGCGACAACTGGATCGTCAACGGCCAGAAGATCTGGACCTCGGGCGCGCATTATTCAGACTACGGGCTTCTGATCGCGCGCACAGATCCAAACGTGCCCAAGCACAAGGGCCTCACCATGTTCTTCCTGGACATGAAGAGCCCGGGCGTCGAGGTGCGTCCGATCAAGCAGGCCAACGGCATGCAGGAGTTCAACGAGGTCTATTTCACCGACGTCGTGATCCCCGACAGCCAGCGCCTCGGCGCCGTCGGCGAGGGCTGGAGCGTGTCGCTGACCACGCTGATGAACGAGCGCATGTCGATCGGCGCGCGGCTCGCAACCGGCGTGCCAGAAATGTTCGAGTTCTGCTCGAATCTGATGCTGGAGGATGGGCTTGCGATCGATGATCCGGCCGTGCGCTCAAAGCTTGCGAGCTGGGCGGTGAAGTCGAGCGGGCTGAAATACACCAGCTACCGCGCGATCTCGGCGCTGTCGAAGGGCGAGCGGCCGGGCCCGGAGAATTCGATCGGCAAGCTGGTCTCGGGCATGATGCTCCAGGACATCGCCACTTATGCCATGGACCTGCAGGGCGCAGCCGGCGTTCTCACAGGCAGCGACGAGGAGACGGTGCAGGGCCAATTCCAGCAGATGCTACTGTCCTCGCCTTCGATGCGCATCGCCGGCGGCACTGACGAGATTTTGCGCAATATCATAGCAGAGCGGGTGCTGGGTCTGCCGGGCGACATCCGCGTCGACAAGGACGTGCCGTACAACAAAATCCCGACCAAGGGACGTTGATCTCACCTCTCGCTGTATCTTGTAGGGTGGGCAAAGCGAAGCGTGCCCACCATATGCAGATGCTCCGGGATAAGTCTGTCGGTGGGCCGGCGCTATGCGCCTTTGCCCACTCTACGAAGAGCGCGAGCCAAACATGGATGCAAAAGTGAGCCAGACACAAGACCGCATCGGCGTGCTCGAAGAGCTCCTCAACGAGCGCTACTCCGTCCGCGCCTTTCTCCCGAAGGAAGTTGACCGTGCCATCATCGAGCATGTGCTGACCACCGCGCAGCGCACGGCGTCCTGGTGCAACAGCCAGCCCTGGCAGGTCATCATCGCCAGCGGCGCGGCCAAGGAGCGCTTTCGCCAGGCGATCTACAAGGAAGCCTCGGGCGGTCTCGGCGACGACTACGATTTCATCCCGCCGCGAGAATATGTCGGGGTCTATCTCGAACGCCGGCGCGAGAGCGGCTTTCAGCTCTACAACACGCTCGGCATCGTCCGCGGCGACAAGGCGGCCTATGCCAAGCAGGCGCTGGAGAACTACAATTTCTTCGGCGCGCCGCATGTCGCGATCATTCACACCAACGAGCCGCTCGGCATCTATGGTGCGATCGATTGCGGCGCCTATGTCTCCAATTTCATGCTGACCGCACAGGCGCTCGGGCTCGGCACCATTCCGCAGGCGGCGCTCGCGCGCCATTCCGGCTTGATCCGTCGTCACTTCAACCTGCCCGACGATCGCCGCGTCGTCTGCGGCATCTCGTTCGGCTATGCCGACCACGCGCACAAGGTCAACAGCTACCGCACCTCGCGGGCCAATGTCGCGGACACCGTGACCTTCGTGGACGAGTGATCGGCGCTGCAAGCTTGGCGCCCTCACGTTTTCGCACGCACGCGAAGGCGGCCGCGGAAGCGGCCGCCTTCATGCCGTCTCGATCCTGATGATGCCTGCCGTCAGCCGCCGCTGCCGCCGATCACGGCCCGTACGGTCTCGTCGGGCCCAAAGTCCTCGGCGCCCTCGACATAGAGCAGCGCGGCGAGTTTCGAGCGGGCGCGGTTGACGCGGCTCTTGATCGTGCCGACCGCGCAGCCGCAGATCGAGGCCGCGTCCTCGTAGGAGAAGCCGGAGGCGCCGACCAGGATCAGCGCTTCACGCTGGTCCTGTGGAAGCTTGTCGAGCGCCGTACGAAACTCCTCGAATTCGAGATGCGCGTTTTGCGACGGTTGCGTCTTCAGCGTCTTGGCGTAGTTGCCTTCGGCGTCCTCGACCTCCCGCCGCCGCTTGCGGTAGTCGGAGCGGAACAGGTTGCGCAGGATCGTGAATAGCCACGCCGGCAGGTTGGAGCCGGGCTGGAACGAGTCGATGTTGGCCAGCGCGCGGAGCAGCGTCTCCTGCACCAAATCGTCGGCGCGGTCCGCATTGCCGCTGAGCGAGATGGCGAATGCGCGTAAGCTCGGCACCGCCGCCAGGATGTCGTTACGCAGGGAGTCCGTGAGAGGCATTAATCCCTCCCATTGTTGTTGTCGTTGGATCCACCCTCATTTTCCACTTGGTGGGCCGCTCCCGGTGCATCAAGCTTCTTGATCAGTTCAGCGAACCGATCCGGAACCCCTTGCCGCACCACGTCGTCGTACATGGCGCGCAGCTGATGGCCGATCCGGGATTGGATCTCCGGAGTGAGCCCTCCCTTGCCGGGGGTCGTGCTTTTGCTGGCTTGAGACTTGAGATCTTTCATGACCTGTTCCACGTTTCCCCGAGTTAAGTGACTGTAAAATCGAGAATTTTTCTCAACCGGGAGCCGTTCCCTGGATAGGCTCAATGCGAGTTGCGAGAAAAAGTTCCGCCCAATACGGAACTTTTCTCAGGCTGAGGCGTAATCAGCGCAGCAGGGGAACCCGGGCCCCCCGCGTAACGCTGACCTCAGGGTAACCTCAAGTCTGGCCCGACGATGAATGGAGTGGGGATGTCCCGTTCACAGCTTGTTGCTGAACACTTGCCGTTGTTGCGCCGGTACGCACGCGCCCTGACGGGCAGCCAGGCCTCCGGTGACGCCTATGTCGCAGCCATGTTGGAGGCCATGCTTGGCGATCCATCGGTGCTCGACGAGAGCCATGGGCCGCGCGCCGGCCTGTTCCGGCTGTTCACCCAGATCTGGAATTCCGTCTCCGTCAACGACGATGCCGAGGTGACGACCTTGCCGATGCCGCCGGAGCGGCGGTTGTCGAACATCACGCCTCTGCCGCGGCAGGCCTTCCTGCTGCTCTCGCTCGAGGGCTTTTCGGAAGAGGAAGTCGCCTTCATCCTCGGCACCGACGTGGGCGAGACGCGGCGGCTCGCGGACGCTGCCGGACGCGAGATGGCGGCCGAGATCGCCACCGACGTGCTGATCATCGAGGACGAGACTTTCATTGCCATGGACCTCGAGAGCCTGGTGAAGAATCTCGGCCACAACGTCGTCGGCGTCGCGCGCACCCATGCCGATGCGGTGGCGCTGGCCAAGAACAGGCGGCCTGGCCTGATCCTCGCCGACATCCAGCTCGCCGACGGCTCGTCGGGCCTGGACGCCGTCAACGAGCTGCTCCGCACCTTCGAGGTCCCGGTGGTGTTCATCACCGCGTATCCCGAGCGCTTCCTCACCGGCGAGCGCCCCGAGCCGGCGTTCCTGATCTCAAAGCCGTTCCAGCCCGCGATGGTGTCGGCGGTCGCAAGTCAGGCGCTGTTCTTCCAGCGCAACTCGCGCAACCGCACGCCGAAGGCGCCGGCGGCGTAAGGAAGGCGCCGGCGGCGTAAGGAGGTTGACCTCAAAAAGAAGACGGCGCGCCGCAAGGCGCGCCGTTTTCGTATGTGGCGGAGAGTTGTTTTGCTCAGCAGCCGCGGCAGATGCTGCGAAGCATGGAATTTAGCTTGCTATCGTCTGGCCCAGGGGATTTCGCATTCAGCTTGGCCTGGTCCTCAATCCAGGATTGGAGCAATTTTTCTCGTTCCGGCGACGGCGCTAGGCTTGGCTGCGTCCCATCAAAAGTCATGAGGACAGTTACTCTCTGCAGGTCGTCCTTCGCCTCCGCGGGCGGTTTCGGGAATGGAATGGATCGCTCGACCATGGCGAGCGCCGCGGCATCCAGCGGCGCAAAACCTGTGCTTTCCACCAAAGCGTTTGAGATCAATTTGCCCGAACGATCGACTACGAATGTGACGCCGGCATCGCCTTTCTGACCCATCGCCCCCGGCGGAAACGCCCTATGGCGCCAGACATGTTCGGTGACCGTCTTGCGCCACGCAGCCATGGGATCGGACTCCGTGGCGGCCGGACCCGGCCTGCTCAGCACGACCCCGAACGGCGGTACCTGGAATTGACGACCCTCGAAGACGATCGGCACCGTGAACGAGAACGAGCTTTCTGTCAGCTCCGAAGGCGGCGCCGGAAAGGGTTGAGCGCGGGCGATGATCGCCAGCGCAGCTTCGTCGAGTGGCCGCGAGCCGGCGCTCTCAGCCAGCGTCCGTGAGATCAACCTGCCGGACCGATCGATGATGATTGCGACTTTGGCTTTTCCGGTTTGTCCCCATGCTTCAGCCGGAAAAAACCTGTTGCTGGCAATGTGCGCCGTCAGCCTCGTCTTCCAGGCATTGACGCTATCGCTCTGCGGTTCAGCCTGCGCATGCGCGGAGAAGGCCCCCAGCAATCCGAGGAGGGCGGCCAGCAAGGGGAATTTCATCTGCATCGATGCGGATACTAGTCGCGGTCTGGTTGATTGCAAGGCTCGCTGCTCGTATCGCGTTCGCGCAGGTGTGGGTAATTCGAGGGGCTGGGAAGCCCGGAGCTGCTTGACGGCGGCTAAATTGCCTCGTTGATATTTCGAGCCGATGACATCTATCGCCGCTCCAATCCGCCAGGAGATTTCGCATGTTGGACCCACAACTCCTCGATCGCCTCGCCATCCGCGACCTCGTCGAGAACTGGGCGGTGTGGCGCGACGCCGGGGACTGGGAGCGCTTTGCGACGGTCTGGCATGAAGAAGGCTGGATGTCCGCCACCTGGTTTCAGGGGCCGGCGCGGGATTTCATGCGCGTCAGCCAGGAGGGCTTCGCCAAGGGGGTGCGCATCCTGCATTTCCTCGGCGGCACCAGCATCGACCTCAGCGGTGAGCGGGCCATCGCACAGACCAAGATGACGATCTCGCAGCGGGCTTTGGTGCACGACGTGCTCTGCGACGTCGTCTGTACCGGCCGCTTCTACGATTTCCTGGAGAAGCGGCAGGGCCGGTGGGGCATCGTTCGCCGCCAGCCGATCTACGAGAAGGACCGGATCGACCCGGTCGATCCCGCCGCGCCGCTTCAGCTCGACCAGAAAGCACTCGCCGCGCTCCCCGAGGGCTATCGCCATCTCGCCTACATGCAGGAGCTGATCGGCTACAAGGTCAAGCGCGACATGCCGGGCCTCATCGGACCCGAGGTCGAGAAGCTCTATGGCGAGGGGCGGGACTGGCTGGCGGGGACGGCGAAGACGAAGACGAAGTGAGCCCCAGATAAAAGTAAGGCGCGACTGGCATCACCACAGTCGCGCCCTACGTCGCCGGCTTATGGGGCAGGGGGGAATAGCCGGCTGCTGAGACGACTCCCGTCCGCAAAAGTCGTTCCAGGCCTTGCGAAATATTTTGCGGGCCTCCGGCATTTTTCGCACACGGTTAAGTGATCGTAACGGCCAAGAACCCCCGATCCTCCGCCCGCGTTGTTCCCGCGATCGCCATGGGGCGAGGGATCCATAGCCATGTCACAGATTCAAAAGGTATTTTTGGGCGCCGTCGCGATTGCCGCCACGCTGGGTGCCGTGCAACTGGCCTCCGGCCATGATTTGGCCGATCGCTGGCAGGCCGTCGCCGACATCTCCAGCCAAAGCTCAAACTTCGCCCCGAGCCACAACGTCAATCGTGCCGGCAAGGCCGACCGGCTCGGCGAGATCAAGCCGGCACCGGTCGCCACCCGCACCGTGTCGATGCGACTCAACGATCTTGCAGACACGTCGGTGCTGTTGCGGGTCCCCGCGGTGATCGAAACCGGCAATGCCAAGCCGCCGGTGCTGCTCCAGAACCAGAAGAACCAGAAGCAGGGCCGCAGCAAGCCGACGATCGCCTGTGAGCCGATGGTCAGCTCCCTGACCGAGATCGCCAAGCTGCTCCAGCCCGGCCGCTGTGTGACCTGATCCGCGCCATTGGTCCGACCAAGGCTGCTCTGTCGCGACTTGCGGCAGAGCCTTCACATCCTCTTGATCCGCCGTTTCATCGCGCTATATCCGGGTTCCTCCCCTTTGATTTGACCGGGTAAGCGCATGACGACGTCAGATACGGCTGTGCACACGCAGCCTTTCCAGGCCGAAGTTTCCGAACTGCTGCACCTCATGGTGCACTCCGTTTATTCGGAAACCGACATCTTCCTCCGCGAGCTCATCTCCAATGCCTCCGATGCCTGCGACAAGCTGCGCTACGAGGCGATCGCCAGTCCGGACCTGCTCGGCGAGGGCGACGCGCTCAGGATCCGCATCATCCCGAACAAGTCGGCCGGAACGCTTACGATCGCCGACAACGGCATCGGCATGGAGCGGCAGGAGCTGATCGATCATCTCGGCACCATCGCCCGCTCCGGCACCAAGGCGTTCGTGTCCAAGCTGAAGGAAGCCAAGGACGGCCTCGGGCTGATCGGCCAGTTCGGCGTCGGCTTCTATTCCGCCTTCATGGTCGCCGAGAAGATCGACGTGGTCAGCCGCCGCGCCGGTGAGAGTGACGTCTGGACCTGGACGTCCTCCGGCGGCTCCGGATTCGAGATCGCCCGCGCCAGCGACGAGGACACGGCGCGCGTGGCCCGCGGCACCGAGATCGTCCTGCACCTGAAGGACGACGCCAAGAAATATCTCGAGACCTATGAGATCGAGCGCATCGTCGGTGCCTATTCCGACAACATCCTGTTTCCCATCGAGCTCGTGCCTGGCGAGGGCGAGCCGCGCCAGATCAATTCGGCAAGCGCGTTGTGGCAACGCTCGAAATCCGAGCTGACGGCAGACGACTACAAGAAGGCCTATCAGCAGATCGCCTCCGCCTTCGACGATCCCGCGATGACGCTGCACTACCGCGCCGAGGGCCGCTATTCCTACGCCGTGCTGCTGTTCGCACCCTCGACGAAACCGTTCGACCTGTTCGAGCCGAACCGTAAGGGCCGGGTCAAGCTCTATGTCCGCCGGGTCTTCATCACCGATGATGCCGATCTGCTGCCGGGCTACCTCCGCTTCATCCGTGGCGTCGTCGACAGCGAGGATCTCCCGCTCAACATCTCCCGCGAGATGCTCCAGAACAATCCGCAGCTCGCGCAGATCCGTAAAGCCGTGGCGACCCGCGTCGTGTCCGAGCTCGAAAGCCTCGCCGAGAAGGACGCGGAGAATTTTGCCAAGATCTGGGACGCCTTCGGCGCGGTGCTGAAGGAAGGCATCTACGAGGATTTCGAGCGTCGCGAAAAGCTGCTGGCGCTGTCGCGCTTCACCACGACCTCGGGTGAAAAGCGGTCGCTGAGGCAGGTTATCGCCGATTTCAAGCCGAACCAGACCGAGATCTATTATCTCGTCGGCGACAGCATCGAGCGGCTGAAGTCCAATCCGCGGCTCGAGGCGGCGACCGCGCGCGGCATCGAGGTGCTGCTGCTGTCCGATCCCGTCGACGCTTTCTGGACCTCGATGCCCTCGGAATTCGACGGCAAGCCGCTGAAATCGCTAAGCCAGGGCGATCTCAACCTCGACCTGATCCCGCGCGTCGACGACAAGGACGAGGCGAAGAAGGATGAGCCGGAGGCGGATGAAGCCGCCACCATCGCGGTGATCAAGGCCGCGCTCGGCGAGCGCGTCAGCGACGTCAAGGTCTCGACGCGCCTCACCAGCTCGGCCTCCTGCCTGGTTGCCGACAGCCAGGGGCCGAGCCGCGAGCTGGAGCGCATCCTGGCGCAGCAGAACCGGGGCATGAAGACCAAGCCGATCCTCGAGATCAATCTGCGCCATCCGCTGGTGAGCGCGATCACCAAGGCGCAGGCCGGCTCCAGCGACGTCGACGATCTCAGCCTGCTGCTGCTCGAACAGGCGCAGATCCTGGACGGCGAATTGCCGGAAGATCCGGCGGCCTTTGCGGCGAGGCTGAACCGGCTGGTGTTGCAGGGACTGGGCTGATAGGCGACGTCGTCATTGCGAGGAGCCTGCGACAAAATTGCGAAGCAATTTTGCGCTGGCGACGAAGCAATCCAGACTGTCCACGCGGAGGCAGTCCTGGATTGCTTCGCTGCGCTCGCAATGACGGAGGTCGTGGTTCGGCTCACTCCGCCGCATCCTTGTGCTTGTCACTAGCTGCCTCCGCCTCCGGCTTCCCCTCCATCCAGCGCGAAAGCAGGTTGGAGAATCGGTCGAGGTAGAGATAGACGATGGGGGTCGTGAACAGCGTCAGGGCCTGGCTCACCAGAAGGCCGCCGACCATGGCATAGCCGAGCGGCTGGCGGATCTCGGCGCCGGTGCCGTGGCCGAGCATCAGCGGCACGCCGCCGAGCAGGGCCGCCATCGTCGTCATCATGATCGGGCGGAAGCGCAGCAGCGCTGCCTGGCGGATCGACTGCTCCGGCGTCAAATGCTGCTCGCGCTCGGCGACGATGGCAAAGTCCACCATCATGATGCCGTTCTTCTTGACGATGCCGATCAGCAGAATGACCCCGATCAGGGCGATGAGGCTGAAGTCGAAGCCGAACATCATCAGGATCGCGATCGCGCCGACGCCGGCCGACGGCAGCGTGGACAGGATGGTCAGCGGGTGGATGTAGCTTTCGTAGAGCACGCCCAGCACGAGATACACGACGACGAGCGCGGCGAGGATCAGCATCGGCACGGTGCCGAGCGATTGCTGGAACGCCTGCGCGGTGCCCTGGAAGCTCGTCGATAGCGTCGGCGGCGCGCCCATCGTGCTGACCGCGCGCAGCACGGCATCGGTCGCCTGTCCCAGGGCCACGCCTTCGGCAAGGTTGAAGCTGATCGTGACCGCCGGAAACTGGCCCTGATGCGCGATCGCGAGCGGCCGCACCGGCACGTTGGTCCAGTTGCAGATCACCGAGAGCGGCACCTGCTCGCCGGTGAGCGGCGATTTGATGTAGAGCTTCTCGAGCGTCTCGAGCTGCCCCTGCAGCGCCGGTGTGATCTCGAGCACGACGTGATAGCTGTTGGTCTGGGTGAAATACTGCGCGACCTGGCGCTGGCCGAAGGCGTCGTAGAGCGTGTCGTCGATCAATTGCGGCTGGATGCCGTAGCGTGCGGCGGTGTCGCGATTGATCCTAAGCTGCAGCGTCGTGCCCTCCGTCTGCTGGTCGGTGGCGACGTCGCGCAGTTGCGGCAGGCCTCTCATGCCGGCCAGGATCTTTGGCGCCCATTCGTTCAGCTCGGCGAGATTGGCGTCCTGGAGCGTGAACTCGAACTGGGTGCGGGTGGCGCGCCCTCCGAGCCGCACGTCCTGCGAGGCCTGCATATAGAGGCGTGCGCCCTCGACCTCGGCGAGTTTTGGCCGCAACCTCGCGATAATTTGCTGTGCGCTGGCATCGCGCTCACCGATCGGCTTCAGCGTGATATACATGCGCCCCGAATTCAGCGCCGTGCCGCCGCCGCCGATGAACATCGCAATGGAGTCGACGGCAGGGTCGGCCTGCACGATGGCATTGAGCTCCTCCTGCCGGCGCTTCATCTCGGTGAAGGAGATGTCCTGGGGCATCTCGGACACCGCGGTGAGGAAGCCGTTATCCTGCTGCGGGAAGAAGCCCTTCGGGATCACGATGAACAGCAGTGCCGAGAGCGCGACGGTGCCGAAGAAGATGAGAAGCGTGACGAAGCTGTGCCGCAGCGCGAGGTCCAGCCCGCGCTCGTAGGCGCCGAGCAGGCGCTCGAACATCCGCTCGCTCCACTGGTAGAAGCGGCCGCGCCGCGCCTCATGGTCGGCGCGCAGGAAGCGCGAGGCCATCATCGGCGTCAGGGTCAGCGACACCACGAGCGAGACGAAGATCGCCATCGATAGCGTCACCGCGAATTCGCGGAACAGCCGGCCGATGATGCCGCCCATCAGCAGCAGCGGGATCAGCACGGCGACCAGCGAGACGCTGATGGAAACGATGGTGAAGCCGATCTCGGCGGCGCCCTTGTACGCCGCGGCGAGTGGGCTCTCGCCCCGCTCGACATAGCGCGTGATGTTCTCCAGCATCACGATCGCATCGTCGACCACGAAGCCGACCGCAATGGTCAGCGCCATCAGCGAGAGATTGTCCAGCGAATAGCCGAATACCCACATCAGCGAGCAGGCGCCGAGCAGAGCCAGCGGAACCGTGATGCTCGGGATGATCGTGGCCCAGAAGCTGCGCAGGAAAATGAAGATCACCATCACCACGAGCGCGATGGTGATCATGAGCGTGATCTGCACGTCGTCGACCGCAGCGCGAATGGTGATGGTGCGGTCGCTGATGATCTTGATCTTGATCGCGGGCGGGATCGCCGCGATCAGCCGCGGCAGTTTCTCCTTGATGCGGTCGACGGTCTCGATGACGTTGGCGCCGGGTTGCTTGAAGATGACCAGGAACACGCCGCGCTTGCCGTCGGCCCAGGCCGCGGTCTTCATGTCCTCCGGCCCGGACACGGCCTCGCCGATGTCGCGGATCCGTAAAGGCGCGCCGTTGCGGTAGGCGACGATCACGTCCTTCCAGTGCGAGGCCTCGAGCAGCTGGTCGTTGGCGTAGATGGTATAGGAACGGCGCGTGCCGTCGATGTTGCCCTTCGGGCTGTCCGCGGTGGCAGTCGCGATCTGGCTGCGAACGTCCTCCAGCGACAATCCCTTGGCGACGAGCTTGGCCGGATCGATCTGGATGCGCACCGAGGGTTTTTGCTGCCCACCGACGAACACCTGCGCCACGCCGGGGATCTGGCTGATCTGCTGGGCGAGCTGGGCGTCGGTGCGGTCGCTGACCGTGGTCAGCGGCAGCGTGTCGGAGGTCGCCGACAGGATCATGATCGGCGAGTCTGCCGGGTTGACCTTGCGATAGGTCGGCGGCGAAGGCAGATTCTTCGGCAATTGTCCGCTCGCCGCGTTGATCGCGGCCTGCACGTCATTGGCGGCGGCGTCGATCAGGCGGTTGAGATCGAACTGGATGGTGATCGACGCCGAGCCCAGCGAACTCGTCGAGGTCATCTGCGTGATGCCGGGGATCTGCGCGAGCTGGCGTTCGAGCGGCTGTGCCACCGAGGCGGCCATGGTTTCGGGACTGCCGCCCGGAAGTGACGCGGAAACCTGGATGGTCGGAAAGTCGACCTGGGGCAGCGGTGCAACCGGCAGCAGAGGATAGGCCACGAGGCCTACGAACAGGATGCCCGCCATCAGCAGCGAGGTGCCGATCGGATAGCGGATGAAGGGAGACGAAAAGCTCTCTTGCATGCCCTGAGCCTGCAGACCGGCCGGCGCATCTTCCCCCGCGCATAGCGGAGCCGCGCTCGAGAGCCCGAGCGCGAATGTGCGTTTCCTTCAGCCCGTATGTTTGTTGATTGCCCTGGATCGTCGTTGGTCCGGGGCCAGCGTTGTAATCGAAAGACTAGTCCGATCGCTGCAGCCTGCGAACGGATTCCTGCTCCGGATGCTTGCGACCTTTGTCGAAGGAATGCTGCCGTGAGATATGCGTCCTATGCAGGCCGGAAGCGGAGTTCTTTTCCGCTTTTGCGTGGTTGCAGCGCCGTGCCTCATCCGTTTCGGTGCGTGTCACAAGCGGGAGAGGTATGAACAGGAACAATCGCTTCTTCCGCGCTGTTGTGCCATATCGAAATGGAATAACGCGTGCCGTTGCCACGATTCGAGGACTGCCCGATGCGCCTGCCGATCCTGACCCTTACCGCCATTGCCACGCTTTTGGTGGCGGCAGATGCCAGCGCCCAGACCTACGATCCGCGCTACCCGGTGTGCATGCATGTCTATACGCCCGGCGGCTTCGCCGGTGGCGGCGGCGATTATTACGACTGCTCCTTCACTTCGCTGCCGCAATGCCGCGCCACGGCTTCGGGCCGCTCGGCCAGCTGCGACGTCAATCCCTACTACGCTTTCGATCAACCGCCGCCGCCACGCCGGCGCCACAAGAAGGTATACTAGCGCTTCCGCGATGCGACTTCCGAGGACAGTTTTCATGCGCCACTCATTCGGCCTGATCGTGACTTTGGGTGCCTTGCTGCTGGCCGCGCCTTCGCATGCGCAGACCTTCGATCCCCGCTATCCCATCTGCATGCACGTCTATTCCGGCTCGAACGGCGGTGGCGGGGACTGGTACGACTGCTCCTTCCTCTCGGCACCGCAGTGCCGCGCCACGGCGTCGGGCCGCGCCGCGACCTGCGACCTCAATCCGTACTATCCCGTCAACGTCCCGGCCTCGCGCCCGCGTTACAGGCGAAATGGTTAGCGCCGGGCGGATTGCCGCTCGGTCTCGCCTGAGGCTTGCCGCTACCCCTTCCTGATCCCCGACAACTCCACCTTGCGCCAGTGATCGTCTCCGCCGGCAGCATGCCGCCGAACTCGCCCGCTTGGTAAAGGATCGCTAGCGTTAATCCCGCACTAACCGGGTTTTAGCCTGTCTCTTAACATCTGGGCAGGCTCGCAGGTCTAAGCTGCCGGATCGGCAGACACGTCCCGAAAGAATGAACGGCATGACCACCGGTGTCCTCGAGCAACCGAAAGCCGCGCGCGCCCCCTCGGCTTCCAAAATCTGGCTGAAGGCGATCGAGCTCACCGCGCGGATCGAGACGCTGCCGGGACGTCTGTTTGCGGACGTCGTCGACGATTGGGCGCAGCGCCAGCCCGATCGCGCAGCGCTCGTGACCGACGATGCCACTCTCGATTACGAAGGTCTGTCGAAGAGGATCAACCGCTATGCGCGCTGGGCTCGGTCGGCTGGCGTTGCCAAGGGCGACGCCGTTGCTCTGATCATGACGAATGGCATCGACTATGTCGCGGCCTGGCTCGGCATCAGCCGTATCGGCGGCGTGGCTGCGCTGATCAACACCAAGCTCATTGGGCAATCGCTCGCACATTGCGTCGACGTCGCAAAGCCGTCGCATGTCATCGTTGCGCATGAGCTGATGGAGATGTGGGACAGCGCAGCGCCGTATCTGAAGACGGACGCAAAGGTCTGGGCCCATGGCGATGCCCGCGGCGAACGTGCGATCGACGTGGCGCTGGCCGCGCTCGACGATGGAGCGCTCTCGCCGGACGAACATGGCAACGTCACCATCGATGACCGCGCGCTGCTGATCTATACCTCGGGCACCACGGGCTTGCCGAAGGCCGCCAGCATCAGCCACCGCCGCATCCTCAATTGGGGCTTTTGGTTCGCCGGCCTCACCGGCGCGACGCCGCAGGACCGGCTCTACGATTGCCTGCCGCTGTTCCATTCGGTCGGCGGCATCGTCGCGCCCTGCAGCATGCTGGCTGCCGGCGGCTCGGTGGTGATTGCGGAGAAGTTTTCGGCCTCGCATTTCTGGTCCGACATCGTCCGGCATGATTGCACGCTGTTCCAGTATATCGGCGAACTCTGCCGTTATCTGCTCAAGGCACCGCCGTCGGAATATGAGAACCGGCATCGTCTGCGGCTCGTCTGCGGCAACGGCCTGCGTGGCGACATCTGGGAAGACTTTCAGGCGCGCTTTTCGATTCCGGGCATCCTCGAGTTCTATGCTGCAACCGAGGGTAATTTCTCGCTGTTCAACGTCGAGGGCCAGCCGGGCGCGATCGGCCGCATCCCACCGCTGCTCGCGCATCGCTTTCCCGCAAGCCTCGTCAAGCTCGATCCCGACAGCGGCGCGCCGCTGCGCAACGAAGAAGGCTTTTGCATCGCCTGCGTCCGTGGCGAGGCCGGGGAAGCGATCGGCCGCATCGGCACCGCGGACCAGGGCGGCGGCCGTTTCGAGGGCTATACCGACGCGGGCGAGACCGAGAAGAAGATCCTGCGCGACGTCTTTGCCAGGGACGATGCCTGGTTTCGCACCGGCGACCTGATGCGGGTCGACGACAAGGGCTTCTTCCATTTCGTCGACCGCATCGGCGACACCTTCCGCTGGAAGGGCGAGAACGTCGCGACGTCGGAAGTGAGCGATGCCGTGCGGGATTTCACCGGCGTGATCGATGCCATCACCTACGGCGTCAGCATCCCCGGCACCGACGGCCGCGCCGGCATGAGCGCGCTCGTCGTCAATGAAGGCTTTGATATCGCCGCACTGCTTGCGCATCTGGCACAGCGGCTGCCGGCCTATGCCCGTCCCGTCTTCATCCGCATCTCTTGCGAGATCGATGCGACCGAGACCTTCAAGCAGAAGAAGGGCGACCTAGCGCGCGAAGGCTTCGATCCGAACGCGATAGCGGATCCGCTGTTCATGCTTGACCCGAAATCCGGCGCCTATGTCGTGATGGATACCGAGGCCTATGCCCAAATTAACGACGGCACGATCAGGCTGTAACGCTGCGAAAATCCGCAGATAGGTCCAATTTTATCTGAATTGTCCAAGAAGCCATTTACTTCTGTCGGGTAAACAGGCGGCCATGGGGAGGCGGTCAGCAAGAGCCGCCGCAACGCGAACGATCGATAACAACAAGCGAGCCAGCCATGTCGGTAAGGTCTAAGGTCATTGAAGCGATCCAGCAGATCGCCAAGGAACAGCACGTCACGCTTCCTGCACTCTCGGACGATCTGTCCCTGCACGAGACGGGCTTCGACTCGCTCGCCTTCGCGATCCTGGTCGCGCGCCTCGAGGACGAGACCGGCGTCGACCCCTTCACCATTTCCGAGGACGCAGCGTTCCCCGCCACCGTGGGCGATTTCGTGCGGGCCTACGAAAATGTCCCCGCGTGAGATCTTCGCGCTTCGAGACCATCTCGGCGTGGAGCTGAAAGGCCGCACGCTGTCGGATGCAGAGACGAGCGTGTCGCTGACGGACATCCTGTCGCAGACGGTCCTCGGCGGCCGCCTGCGCGAATTGTCCGACCGCTGTGTGCTGCTCAGGCTGTCCGACCAGCTCCGGTCGGGCCTTGCCATGATCGAGCTCGACGGCATCGCGCGTCGCATGCTGCTGTGCCCGCCCGATCTCAACCCGGCGCATCTCGATGCGTTGATCGCGGATGCCGGGATCGATGCCGTCGTTACTGACGAGCCGGATCGCTGGGCCAACACCGGCGTCGCGCTCATTGTCACCGCAGACTTGCCGCTCGAAGCGGCCGCGTCGGCGAAGACCGAACGTGCCACGGAATGGCTGATGCTGACCTCAGGTACGTCGGGCGTGCCCAAGATCGCCGGGCACACGCTGGAAGCACTCACCGGCGCAATCGTCGCCGAAGGCCCCGCGCGCGGACCTGCGCCGGTGTGGGCGACGTTCTACGACATCCGCCGGTATGGCGGGCTGCAAATCTTCCTCCGCGCCATCCTCTCCGGCGGCTCGATGGTGCTGTCGGACCCGCATGAGGCGTTGGCCGATCACGTCGCGCGGCTGAATGCGCGCGGCGTCTCGCATATCTCCGGCACGCCCTCGCACTGGCGCAAGCTCCTGATGAGCGGCTCGGCGGCACAGTTCGCGCCGGGTTATGTACGTCTCTCCGGCGAGATCGCCGATCAGGCGGTGCTGGACGGCTTGAAAGCGGCATTCCCCAATGCCTCCGTCGGTCATGCCTATGCCTCGACCGAGGCCGGCGTAGGCTTCGCTGTCAATGACGGGCTTGAGGGTTTTCCGGCCGACTATCTCGGTAACCGCAATGGTGTCGAGATGAAGGTGGTCGACGGCTCGCTGCGCATCCGCTCGACGCGCACCGCGCACGCTTACATTGGCCGCAACGCTGCTGCGCTCACCGATGCGGACGGCTTTGTCGATAGCGGCGACATCGTCGAGCTGCGTGGCGATCGCTATTATTTCGTCGGCCGCCGCGGCGGCATCATCAATATCGGCGGACTGAAGGTTCACCCCGAGGAGATCGAGGCGGTGATCAACCGCCATCCCGACGTGCGGATGTCGCGGGCCAAATCCCGCCGCAGCCCGATCACT
Source organism: Bradyrhizobium sp. DN3 (assembly GCF_041357655.1). Classification (NCBI taxonomy): domain Bacteria; kingdom Pseudomonadati; phylum Pseudomonadota; class Alphaproteobacteria; order Hyphomicrobiales; family Nitrobacteraceae; genus Bradyrhizobium; species Bradyrhizobium sp. DN3. The sequence goes on from NZ_JAULLN010000022.1 coordinate 119,105, forward strand.
GGCGGCATCGTCGTCGCCGACGTGATCCTCGCCGACGGTACCGATCCCGCGCGCACGAAGGAGATCCGTGACCAGATCCTGGATCAGTGCCGCGCCCAGCTCGCTTCGCACAAGGTGCCGGCGGTGATCCGCTTCGTCGAGGCGCTCGACGTCACTCCGGCCGGCAAACTGGCGCGCACCGATGCATAATGTTCTCGTCACCGGCGGCAGCCGCGGCATTGGCCTTGCGATCGCAAGGCGCCTCGCCGGCGCCGGCTTCAACGTGATTGCGGCCGCACGGCGCGAGAGCGAGGAGCTCAAGGCCGCGATCGCCGCGTCTGAGGGACGCCTGCATTTCCGCGCCTGCGATCTCGCCGTGATCGATGCGATCCCGGCGTTCGCAAAGCTTGTCCGCGACGAATTCGGCCCGATCTACGGCCTCGTCAACAATGCCGGCCTCGGCACCGAGGGCCTGCTCGCCACCATGCACAATTCCGAGATCGCGGCGCTGGTGCAGCTCAACGTGCTGTCGCCGATCATTCTCACCAAATACGTCGCGCGGCAGATGATGGCCGATGGCGCCGGCCGCATCATCAACATCTCCTCGATCATCGCGACCACCGGCTATAATGGACTCTCCGTCTACGGCGCCACCAAGGCGGCCGCCACCGGCTTCACCCGCTCGCTGGCGCGCGAGGTCGGCAAGCTCGGCATCACCGTGAATGCGATCGCGCCGGGATTCATCGACACCGAGCTGACGCACAATCTCTCCGACGAGGGACGTAAGCGCATCGCCGGCCGCAGCGCGTTGCGCCGCCTGCCGGAGACAGAGGACGTCGCGCGCATGGTGGAATATCTGCTCGGCGACGGCGGCCGCAACGTCACCGGCACCGTCTTCACGATCGACGCAGGGAATACGGCGTAGCGGAACTCTGCCGCCGCAATAGCGTTGATCCGGCTCAATTTGAATTCACCGGATTTGGTCGTAAGATGCCCCGCAATCGGTTGGGTTACGTCAATCGATCTGCCCTAATCGACAGGGAGCAGTCCATGACCGCTTCGAATCTGGGCCGGGCGTCAGCAGAGCAGTCTTGCTCGAGGCCGGACGATGTCCATTGCCAGCCGATGTCGCATCAGAACTCCGGTGACCACGGCCACGAAATGTATCCGCAGCAATTCGTGCGGCTGGTCGGCTGTCACGATGTCCCCGCATCAGCGGTGCGCAAGCGTCAGGACGAGAAGCTGCACTAGCCACTCACCTCTGATGCTTCGGCAAGTCAATTCGTTCATGTGAGAACTCCGGCGGTCCCTCGGTGAGGCGGCGGATGCGGCGCTCGCGTTCGTCTGCCGGCAATGCGGGATCGAGCAGCGCGTCGATCTCGTGCACGGCGATGTCCTCGATCTGCATGGCATCCGATGTGATCTCGTGCGCCGAGATCGGTTCGGCAGGCGAGATCTTCAGCCCCAATTCGACGAGTTTGCAGATTGCATCCGAGCGGGTCAGCTGATGGGCTTCAGCCCAGGCATCGACGGCGGCGGTCAGCCGTTCCGGCATCTTCACCGCGCTGATTGCGTCGAGACCCGTGCGCCAGCGTACGGGTGAGGTCGAATCCTTGTTGCCGAAGTCGGACACTTCGATGATCCCGGGCATTCATTTTCGATAAATCAAGAGTAAACGCCTTTTGCGGTGTGCTGATTGATGCCGATCAATGACAAACTGCGGCATTGCATCGCGGTGCGAGCTTGTTGTCCGGCTCCATTTCGGCCAATGATCGGGACCTCGCGGAGACCGGCCGGCGAACCCGGATCGATCCTGCCACGTATCTGTTCCGCAGGCGCCATCCCAACCATCCGGCATCACCCGATGACATCAGGCGAATCCTTCTATAGCGGCATTCCGGTCTTCCGGGGCTTCACCAGCCTGATGGATCCGGTGCTGTATGCGCCGCTGCCGGACGACTGGAGCATCGGCGTTGCCGACATCGTCGATTCGACCAAGGCCATCGCGGCGCAGCGCTACAAGGCGGTGAACATGGCCGGTGCCGCCGTGATCGCGGCGGTGACGAACGCGTTGGAGGGGCGCGAATTCCCCTTCGTGTTCGGCGGTGACGGCGCCAGCTTTGCGGTTGCGCCTCACGATCTCGAGCTTACCCGCGACGCGCTGGCGGCAACCGCGACCTGGGTGCGGGAGGATCTCGATCTGAAGATGCGTGTCGCCCTGGTGCCGGTCAGTGCCATCCGAGCGCATGGCCTCGACGTACGCGTCGCACGCTTCGGTCCGTCGGCGAACCTGTCCTATGCGATGTTCTCCGGCGGCGGCCTCGCCTGGGCCGACGCCGCGATGAAGCGCGGCGAGTTCGCGGTGACCGAGGCGCCCGACGGCACGCAGCCCGATCTCTCCGGCCTGTCCTGCCGCTTCGAGGTGATGCCGGCGTCACGCGGATTGATCCTGTCGGTGCTGGTGATGCCGGCGCGTAGCGCTGACCCGCTGGCTTTCCGCAAGGTGATCGAGGATATCATCCATCTCGTCGAGCGCAGTCCGGATGGCGGCCGCCCGGTGCCGGCGCAGGGACCGCCGCTGAAATGGCCGCCGCAGGGGCTGGACTATGAAGCCCGCACCAGGCGCGGCGGCCCGCTGCTTGCCCGCCGGGCCGCCGTCTTGGCCTACACGTTGTTCGCCTATCTGATCATGCGCTTCGACATCAAGGTCGGCGGCTTCGTGCCAAACGTCTACAAGCGTCAGGTGGTCGAGAACTCGGACTTCAGGAAATATGACGACGGCTTGCGCATGATTCTCGACTGTACCGGCGAGCTCGAGCGCGCGCTGAGCGATCGTCTCGCTGCAGCCGCGCGCGAGGGCATCGTGCGCTACGGCCTCTATCAGCAGGACGCTGCGATGATGACCTGCTTCACGCCCTCGGCGCTGCGCAGTGACCACGTCCATTTCATCGACGGCGCGCGGGGCGGCTATGCCTCGGCTGCGACGGCGTTGAAGGCAATGGTGGGGTAAGGGCTCCCGTGTCCTGGACGCGCTGCGGCACGCAGTGACGCTGCGCAGAGCCGGAACCCAGAGCGCCGCAATGGGCCCCGGGCCCGGCTCGGCAGCGCATCACGACGTGCTGCGCTGCGCCCGGTACACGAGACTGACCTCAGCGTCCCGCGCGCGTCCAGGTCTCGCCGCCGCAGAGGGCGCCGACGCAGCCTTCGACGCGCAGCGAATCCGCGCCCGTCACGCTGATACTGCTCGCATAGGTGCTGCCGTCGTCGGCATTGTAGATCTGGCCCGACCATTTGTTCGGAGCTGACGGCTGCATGCCGCTGAACAATGGCAGGCCGATCATCGGACGCCTGGCGAGCGCGGGATTGGGATTCTTGTTGTCGGTCGCGGGCTGGCCGGTCGCGGTATCCGTGGGTTCGCGCAGCCAGACGATGTGGCCGCAGATGCCGCCGCCGCATTTGCTGATCTTCACGCGCGCATCACCCGCCTGGGTGAGCCAGGTCCCGTCGGCGCTCTGCGCCTGGGCGCTCGTTGCGCCGAGCAGCGCAGCCAGGACGACGAAGGGAATCGCGAATCTGCTGAACATGGAGAGAGCCCCGGAAAATGACGGCGCCTCCATAGCAGTCCGGCAAAATAGTGCAACGCTGGATGGAATCACATTCCTGCGCTTACTGTCTGCGCTTATTCGCCTGCGCTCATTTGCCCCACTGCACGAAGGCGACCGAGACGGCGGTCGAGAGCCCGAACATGACCATGGCGCCGCCGACCAGAGCGAACAACGTCCAGGCCGGCGCCTGCATCGTCATGAGGCCGACGCCGCCGATCGCGACGATCAGGAGCCGCACTGTGGAGGCAAGCACTGGCCCGCCGACGCGCGCCGCGCCTTGTGAGGAGAAGTACAACGACACGCCCATGCCGAAGAACACGAAGGCCGGACCTGCCCAGTGGAAATAGCTGTGGGCGGCGGCGGTGACGCCGGGATCCCGCGTGAACAGCGCGACCCACAGCGACGGATCGAGCGCGATCCCAAGGCCGATCAGGCCGACCGTGAGTCCGGAGGCGGCGGCCGCGGTCCAGGCCACGCGCCGCGCGCGCTTCAGATGTCCCGCGCCGATCGCCATGCCGACCATCGGCACCGATGCGATACCGAAGGCGAAGGTGATCGGGATCAGCAAGAATTCCAGCCGCGAGCCGATGCCGTAGCCGGCCAGCATCTCGGTGCCGAAGCTCGCCAGGATTTTCGTGAAGATCAGAATGGTGAGCACGGTCTGGAGCGGCGACAGGCAGGCCACCGCGCCCACTTTGAGGATGTCCAGGAACATCGCGCGCTCGAAATGGAAGGCGTGGAAGTCGAGCGGCAGCCGGCTGCGGCCGGACAAGAGATACCAGAGCAGGAAAACCGCGGCGCAGCTGAACGCGATCAGCTGGCCGCTCGCGACGCCGGGCATGCCGAATTGTTTCACGCCGAACAGGCCGAGTCCCAGCGTGCCGCCGAGTGCGACCTGGAGCAGGCTCGCCCCGATCAACGTCGTCGAAGGCAGCCGCATGTCGCCGGTGCCGCGGATCACCGAAGCCAGCGTGTTGACGAGCCAGATCGCGACCGCGCCGGAGAACAGCACCTGCGAATAGCCGCTGGCCTCCTCGAGCACGCGCTCGCGGCCGCCGAGCAGCGCGAAGAACGAGCGGCCGAACACGAGCATCATCACCGTGAAGAACAGGCCGCCGCAGAGGCCGATGATGGCGGCATGCAGCGCCAGCGTCGCGGCGCGGTCGCGATTCCCCGCCCCGAGCGCGCGGCTGATCGCGGAGGAGACGCCGCCGCCCATCGCGCCCGCGCTCATCATCTGCGTCAGCATCGCGAACGGAAAGACCAGCGCGATCGCGGCGAGCGGGATGGTGCCGAGCCGGCCGATATAGGAAGTCTCGGCGATCGCAACCAGCGTGCTGCCGACCATCGCGATCATGTTTGGGATCGCGAGCCGCAGCAATGTCGGCAGGATCGGCGCCGTCAGCAGGCTGGCGATGGGGGAGGCGACCGGCGCAAGCGGCGGGACGGCGTCTGCAGGGGCGTCGATCGTCATGTTCACCGGGCGGAATATTAAATGATGATCGACATATTATAAGGCGTGAAGCGGCCGGCGCAGCCCTCCGCTCACGCAGGGCTCACCACGGCAGGCCGCATAGGTCGATGGTGCCCAGCGTCGGCGCGCGGACGATGTCGAAGACGTAGGGTGCCATGTAGTCGAAACGGATTCGTCCCTCCGGCTGCTGGCAATAGACCTCGCCCTTGAAGGGCTGCCATCGGCGCGCCTCGTAGAACGCGAAATTGTGCGGCTCGCAGAACAACAGCGCGAAGCGCACCGCATCGTTGGCGCGCATGGTGTGCACCGCCGCGTCGATCGCCATGGTTGCATAGCCGCGACCGCGCCGGTCCTCGCGGGTACAGACGCCTCCGATGCCGCCGACATGGACCTTCTGCCCGTTCCAGGTGACGGTCCGGAAGTAGACACCGACATGGCAGACGAGGCCATCCTCGGGCGTGTCGAGCAGCACGCGAAGATGAGCGTTATCCCATTTGACGTGAGCCCAGGGCTTGTCTGCAACCATGTGCGGGCCCCAGACTGCCTGGTGCAGCGGCTCTGCGATCGGCCACGAGGCGTCGCCGTTCAAAATGTCGATCTCGATGCTCATGGCTCTGTCTTTCGCAACGTCGGTCCGTGGTGCATTCGTTCTTCGATAAGCACCTCAAAGGCAATGATATTTTGCATCACGCCACCAAGGCCGCGCGAATGTCCGCGTGCTGCGACGATTTTATGCAATCGTGCCAAGCGTTGGCATCACGCATTTTCGCAAATTGGCGGTATTTAACGACGCAGGAACCTTCTATAAGGGGTGACCGTTAGAACTCGTTCCCCACCAGTTGCGGACAAGAAGCCATGACCTTTACGCTGCCCCCACTCCCTTACGCCTATGACGCCCTCGGCCAGTATATGTCGAAGGAGACGCTGGAATATCATCACGACAAGCATCATCAGGCCTACGTCACCAACGGCAACAACGCGCTCAAGGGGACCGAATGGGAAGGCAAATCCCTTGAAGAGATCGTCAAGGGCTCGTTCGGCAAGAACCCCGCGGTGTTCAACAATGCCGGCCAGCACTACAACCACATCCACTTCTGGAGCTGGATGAAGCCCAATGGCGGCGGCACCAAGCTGCCCGGCAAGCTCGAGAAGAAGATCAACGAGGACCTCGGCGGCTTCGATAAATTCAAGACCGACTTCCAGGCGGCCGGCGTTGGCCAGTTCGGCTCCGGCTGGTGCTGGCTCCAGGTCAAGAACGGCAAGCTCGAGATCTCCAAGACCCCGAACGGCGAGAATCCGCTGGTGCACGGCGCCACCCCGATCCTCGGCTGCGACGTCTGGGAGCACTCCTACTACATCGACTATCGCAACCGCCGTCCGGACTATCTCAAGGCGTTCGTCGAGAACCTCGTGAACTGGGAATACGTCGAGTCTCTGTTCGAGAAGGCGTAGGCATTTGGAGTCATTCCGGGGCGCGCCAAGCGCGAGCTATGATGCGCAATTGCGCATCTGAGAATCCATTTGTCCACTCGGGCTGAGGCCCGATGGATTCCGGGTTCGGCGCTGACGCGCCGCCCGGAATGACAGAGAGGGCGGTCGCGTGCGCGGCCGCCTTTTTGCTGTGCGGAATTGCCCTGCGCGGTGCGCGTATCGGCCTGTGATCGTTCCGTTTGCATCGCATGGGCGGCCCCCTTAAGCAGGACGGGCATCCCCTCGATCCGACCCGAGCCCGTTGTCAGAACCTTCCCTGAAAGACCCGGCGTCTGCCGAGGACGCGGACTCCGAGCCGCGGCCGGGGCGTGCGCGCAAGCCGATCGGCTGGTCGACCATCATCATCGCGGCTCTGGTAGCGGTGAGCGCGGGTCTGGTCTGGCGGCGTGACGGCACCGATGGTGTTCTCGACATTCTCACCCACGACCTCTCGCTGTTCGGCGGCATCCTGCCGCGCGTGCTCGCCGGTTGCCTGCTTGGTGCGTTCATCTCCGAGATCCTGCCGCACGAAAAAGTCTCGCGCTCGCTCGGGCCGAAATCCGGCCTGATGGGGCTTCTGATCGGCACCGCCTTCGGCGCGATCCTGCCCGGCGGTCCCTTCACCGCCTATCCGGTGGCGAGCGCGCTGCTCGCGGTCGGCGCCGATTTCGGCGCCACCATCGCCATGGTCGTGAGCTGGACCCTGATCGGCTACGGCCGGGCGGTGGCCTGGGAAATCCCGATCATGGGCACCGATTTCACGCTGTGGCGGATCGTGATCTCGCTGCCGCTGCCGGTGCTCGCCGGCGCGCTCGGGCGCTTCGTCTATGTCCGGCTCTATCCGAAGCCGATCCCGAAGGGCGACGAGACGTGAGCGCCGCGCTCCTGATCGACATCCTGTTGTGGGGCTCGGTGTTCGGCGTCGGCCTGATCGCCTTCCGCCGCGGTCCTGCCGTGTTCAAGGCTTCGCTGCGCGAAGGCTCGATGGACTTCATCAACATCGTGCCGCGGATTGCACTGGGGGTGATCGGCTCCGGCTACATCGCCGCCATCATCCCGCAGGAGGTGATCACCGGCTGGCTCGGGCCGGACAGCGGCTGGCTTGGGGTCGCGTCTGCCGTGGTCGCCGGTGCCGCCACGCCGGGCGGACCTGTGATCGGCTTCTCCATCGGCACGGTGGCGCTGAAGTCCGGCGGCGGGGTGCCCCAGGTGGTTGCCTATGTCGTCGCCTGGGCCCTGTTCGCCTTCCAGCGGGTGATCCTGTGGGAGATCCCATTCATGCCGGCCCGGTTCGTCTGGTTCCGTTGCGCGGTGTCGGTGCCGTTCCCGTTCGTAGCGGCCGCCATCGCCATGCTGATCGGCCGGCCCTGAGCCCGGCGTGGACAGGCGCAATGTTATAATATAACGTCTTGGCATGGTTCCCGCCGCCTCCCACGCCCATCATCACGACCATTCCCACGACCACGCCCATTCGCACGGGCACGATCACACCCATGCCCATGTCCATGATGCGGCTTCGCCGCATCCGGCCCAGGCGGCGCCGTGGTCGATCCTGCGCATGACCATGGCGGGGCGCCTCGCGGCCGCGCTCACCGTCTGCGCCGCGCTCTGGGGCATGGTCTTCCTGGCGATGAGGTGACCATGGCACAGCTAGCCTTCCACAACGTCACGCTCGGCTATGACCGGCATCCGGCCGTGCACCATCTCAATGGCGAGGTCGCACCCGGTGCGCTGGTCGCCGTGATCGGCCCGAACGGCGCCGGCAAGTCGACGTTGCTCCGTGGCATCGTCGGCATCCTCAAGCCGCTCGACGGCAGCATCCATCTCGGCGGACGCGACAGCAGGGACATCGCGTACCTGCCGCAAAGCGCGGAGATTGACCGCAGCTTTCCGATCTCGGTGTTCGATTTCGTCGGCACCGGGCTGTGGCGCGGGACGGGCCTGTTCGGCGGCATCGGCAAGGCCGCGCGGCAAAAAATCCTGCGCGCGATCGCCGCCGTTGGCCTTAACGGTTTCGAGAACCGCCCGATCGGCACGCTCTCCGGCGGCCAGATGCAGCGCGTGCTGTTCGCGCGGGTGCTGCTCCAGGACGCGAGCTTGATCGTGCTCGACGAGCCCTTCAACGCCATCGACAGCAAGACCACGGCCGATCTGCTCGCGCTGGTGAAGGAGTGGCACACCGAGGGCCGCACCGTGCTGGCCGCGTTGCATGACATGGAGATGGTGCGTACCCATTTCAGCGAGACGCTGGTGCTGGCGCGCGGCCCCGTGGCCTGGGGGCCGACGGCCGAGGTGCTGACGCCGGAAAATTTGATGGTCGCGATGCGGATGTGCGAGGCCTTCGACGACAGTGCGGCGGCCTGCGCGGCCGACGACGGGCGTTCGCAGGCGGCGTGATCGCAAATGGCCTATGACGCGCTGATCGGTCCGTTCACCGAATTCGAGTTCATGCGGCGGGCGCTCGCCGCCGTGATCGCGCTGTCGCTGGCCGGTGCGCCGATCGGCGTGTTCCTGATGCTGCGGCGGATGAGCCTCGTCGGCGATGCCATGGCGCATGCGATCCTGCCGGGCGCGGCTGTCGGCTTCCTGCTCTCCGGGCTCAACCTATTCGCGATGACCGCCGGCGGCCTGATCGCCGGTTTTGCGGTCGCGATCCTCGCCGGTGTGGTCGCACGCTCGACCGGGCTGAAGGAAGATGCCTCGCTGGCCACCTTCTATCTGGCCTCGCTCGCGCTCGGCGTCACCATCGTTTCGATCAAGGGTACTAATATCGACCTGCTGCATGTGCTGTTCGGCAACATCCTCGCGATGGACGACCAGACGCTGCTGGTGGTGGCCTTCAACGCCACGGTGACGCTGCTCGTGCTCGCCGTGATCTTCCGCCCGCTGGTGATCGAGAGCGTCGATCCCTTGTTCCTGCGCACCGTCAGCCGCGCCGGGGGACCTGCGCATCTCGCCTTCCTCGCGCTCGTCGTGATCAACCTCGTCAACGGCTTTCAGGCACTCGGCACGCTGCTTGCGGTCGGCCTCATGATCCTGCCGGCCGGCATTGCGCGGTTCTGGTCGCGCGATCTCACGGCCATGATCTGCATCGCGGTCGTCGCTGCCGCCGCCTCGGGCTATGCCGGCCTCGTGCTCTCGTTCCAGACCCGCGTGCCGTCGGGCCCCGCGATCATTCTCGTAGCGACGGTGCTCTACGTGGTCTCTGTCCTGTTCGGCCGCGTCGGCGGTATCGTCCGGCAATTGTTTCCCGGCCGGCATCTGGAAGCGTGACGATGCGGCTCATCCTGCTTTGTGCGCTGTTGCTGATCGCCTCGCCGCTGCACGCCGCCGAGCGGCTCAACGTGGTCGCGAGCTTCTCGATCCTCGCCGATTTCGTCCACAATGTCGGGGGTGAGCGGATCAATCTGACCACGCTGGTCGGCGCCGACAGCGATGTCCATATCTACACGCCCGCACCGAGCGATGCGAAGCGGATCGCGGATGCAAATCTCGTCATCGTCAACGGGCTCGGCCTGGAAGGGTGGCTGCCGCGGCTCGTGCAGTCCTCGGGCAGCAAGGCGACGGTCGTGACTGCGAGCGCCGGTATCACGCCTCTGAAATTAGGTTCGGCCGCCGATCCCCACGCCTGGCAGTCCATCCCCAACGCCAAGGTCTATGTCACCGACATCGCTGATGCGCTCGCCGCGGCCGCCCCGGATGACGCAGATGTCTTCCGCGCCCAGGCCAAAGCCTATTTGGAAAAGCTCGAAACCCTCGACCGTGAGGTCCGCGAGGCCGTAGCCAAAATCCCCGTGGAGCGGCGCAAGGTGATCTCCACCCACGAAGCCTTCGGCTATTTTTCCGCCGAATATGGTATCCAGTTCATCGCCCCCTTGGGTGTCTCCACGGAGACCGAACCCAGCGCGCGCGACATCGCCGCGATCATCGGCCAGATCAAGGTCCAAAAAATCCCGGCCGTGTTCCTGGAAAATATCAGCGACGACCGGCTGATCCGGCGGATCGCGGCCGAGACCGGGGCAAAGGTCGGCGGGACCTTGATTTCCGACGGTTTGACCGGCGAAAAGGGGCCTGCACCCACTTACATTGACATGGTCAGGCACAATATAAAGGCCCTGACCAGCGCGCTTGACCACTAGGGCAGGGGCCACCCCGCCTCGCGTCGCGCGAAAAGCCTTAAAGTCCGGAGTTGTTATGTCTGAAGCGACTGCCCCAAAAATTCCCGTGACCGTACTGACCGGCTATCTCGGCGCCGGCAAGACCACGCTTTTGAACCGCATCCTGTCGGAAAACCACGGCAAGAAATACGCCGTCATCGTCAACGAATTCGGCGAGATCGGCATCGACAACGACCTCATCATCGGCGCCGATGAGGAAGTGTTCGAGATGAACAACGGCTGCATCTGCTGCACCGTGCGCGGCGACCTCGTGCGCATCATGGACGGCTTGATGAAGCGCAAGGGCAAGTTCGACGCCATCATCGTCGAGACCACCGGCCTTGCCGATCCGGCGCCGGTCGCCCAGACCTTCTTCGTCGACGAGGACGTGCAGAAGAACGCCCGCCTCGATGCGGTGGTCACGGTTGCCGATGCCAAGTGGTTGTCCGACCGGCTCAAGGACGCGCCCGAGGCCAAGAACCAGATCGCCTTTGCCGACGTGATCGTGCTGAACAAGACCGATCTGGTCAACAAGGGCGAACTCGCCGAGGTCGAGGCCCGCATCCGCGGCATCAACCCCTATGCGAAGCTGCATCGCACCGAGCGCTGCTCGGTGGCGCTGGCCGACGTGCTCGATCGCGGCGCGTTCGACCTCGACCGCATCCTCGACATCGAGCCCGATTTCCTGGAGGCCGACGATCATGACCATGACCATGATCACCATGGCCACGACCATCACCATCACCATGATCACGGCCATGGCCTGAAGCACTATCACGACGAGGACATGCAATCGCTAGCGCTGAAGACCGACAAGCCGCTCGATCCCAACGTGTTCATGCCCTGGCTTCAGAACCTGGTGCAGATCGAGGGCGGCAAGATCCTGCGCTCCAAGGGCATCCTCGCCTTCCACGACGATGACGACCGCTACGTCTTCCAGGGCGTCCACATGATGCTGGAGGGCAACCACCAGCGGAAGTGGAAGGAGGGCGAGTCGCGCGAGAGCCGCCTCATCTTCATCGGCCGCGAACTGCCGGAAGAAGCCATCCGTAAAGGCTTCGAGAGCTGCATCGTCTCGTGATGAAAGAGTTTACGCCGGCTCCCGACTCCGCCTCGATCGTTTCCGTCACCGACCGCGTCAAGCCGGTCGCGCTCGGCATGGCCGTGACGTCAGTGCATTTCCTCGCCGATCGGGCCGCCTTCGTCGGCGGCGAGGAGAATGTCGCGCTGGTCGATGCCAAGGGCGAGATCAGCAAGGTCGCCGTGCATAGCGGCGGCATCCTCTCGACCGCCTCCGACGGCAAGCGCCTCGTCATGGGCGGCGACGACGGCAAGGTCGTGTCGCTCGACGCCAAGGGCGAGGTGACACTGCTCGCCACTGATCCGAAGCGGCGCTGGATCGACGCGGTGGCGCTGCATCCAGATGGCGCCTTCGCCTGGTCGGCCGGCAAGACGGCGACCGTCAAGAGCGGCAAGAACGAGGAGAAGTCGATCGAGGTGCCCTCGACCGTCGGCGGGCTTGCGTTCGCGCCGAAAGGCCTGCGGCTCGCGATCGCGCATTACAACGGCGCGACGCTGTGGTTTCCCAACATGGCTGCTACGGCCGAATTCCTGCCCTGGGCCGGCTCGCATCTCGGCGTCACCTTCAGCCCGGACAACAAGTTCCTGGTCACTGCGATGCACGAGGCGGCGCTGCACGGCTGGCGGCTCGCCGACAACAGGCACATGCGCATGACCGGCTATCCCGGCCGCGTCCGCTCGATGTCCTGGAGCGCGGGCGGCAAGGCGCTGGCGACCTCGGGCGCCGACACTGTGATCCTGTGGCCGTTCGCCGGCAAGGACGGTCCGATGGGCAAGGAGCCCGCGATGCTCGCGCCGTTGCAAGCGCGCGTGGCGGTGGTGGCCTGCCACCCCAAGAACGACATCCTCGCCGCCGGCTACAGCGACGGCACCGTGCTGATGGTGCGGCTGGAGGACGGCGCGGAAATCCTGGTCCGCCGCAACGGCACCCCGCCGGTCGCCGGACTTGCCTGGAACGCCAAGGGCACGCTGCTGGCGTTCGCGGATGAAAATGGGGACGGCGGCCTGTTGGAGCTTTAATCTGTCATGGTTCCCGCCGTATAGGGGGCCATGCGGTTTCTGACGACATTCCAGATTGCCGACTTTGCGGACACGCTGATCAGCCTGTTTACGGCCTTTGTGCTGGGGACGCTGATCGGCGCCGAGCGACAGTATCGCCAGCGCACGGCGGGCCTGCGCACCAACGTGCTGGTCGCGGTCGGCGCCGCCGCCTTCGTCGATCTCGCCATGCATCTGGATGGCGCAGACGGCGCGGTGCGAGTGATCTCCTATGTCGTATCCGGCATCGGCTTCCTCGGCGCCGGTGTCATCATGAAGCAGGGCATGGACGTGCGCGGGCTCAATACGGCCGCGACGCTGTGGGCCTCCGCCGCGGTCGGCTCCTGTGCCGGCGCCGACATGGTCGCGCAAGCCGCGGTGCTGACCGTGTTCGTCATCGCCGGCAACACGCTGCTGCGCCCGCTGGTCAATGCCATCAACCGCATTCCGCTGAATGAGCGTGCACTGGAGGCGACCTACTACTTCAAGCTGGCGGTCGCGGCCGACGCTCTGCCTGACATGCGCGACCGCCTCGTCGAGAGGTTGGAAGCCGCGAAATATTCGGTCGCTGATATCGATGTGGCCGAGATCGGCGACGACATCCTGGAGATCGTCGCAAAGCTGGTTGCGACCGCGGTCGATCCGAACGAGCTTAATGCGGTGGCGACGGATCTCCAGCATCTTCCAGGCGTGCGCCACGCCACCTGGGAAGTCAGCACCACGGATTGAGCGCGGCGTTCTGGCGCGCCGGTGTGCGGTTCCCACCTTGCCGGCTCGGAACCCGCGCGCGGCCATTTCGTTGATCCCACGGACAAATGCGGTGATCGACATGACAGGCAATGACAAGCGCAGACTGAAGCTCGACCTGATGATCGCCTGCTCGCTGTTCGCAGCAGGCGTCGTGGTGTCGGGCCTGTCGCTGGCGCAGATTCGCGCCGAGAGCCGGCTGCAGATGGCGCAGGCAACGCCACCGCTCCAGGGCACCCCGTCCGACGATCAGAGCAAGACGCCCGCCGAGTCCAAGCCCGGCGGTGATCGCCCGACCACGCCGGCCCCCGAGCCCGCACGGCCCGATCCTCAGACGCAGGGCGCGGCGACCAAGCCCACGCTGCCGCCCGCTCCAGCCGAGAAGGTCGCGCCGCCGATTGAGAAGAAGTAGCTGGCGGCCGCGCTCCCAGCCACGCACTCGGTGTCATCACCCACGAAAGCGGGCAATCCAGTATTCCAGAGCCTGTAGTGATCGAGCCGAGAAGCCGCGGCGTACTGGATGCCCCGCCTGCGCGGGGCATGACAGCAGTGTGCGGAGCTGGATTTCGGGCTCGCGCCAAGTAGCGCGCCCCTGGAATGACGACCGGAAACAGCCGCCCTCACCGCACCAGAATATTCCGGAACTGCCAGGGATCGCTCGTATCGATATCTTCCGGGAACAGTCCCGGGCGATCCGTCAGCGGCGTCCAGTCGGTGTAGAAACCCCTCACCGGGCCGAGATAGGGCAGCTGGATTTCCAAGAGACGATCGAAATCCATCTCGTCGGCTTCGACGATGCCTTCGTTCGGGTTCTCCAGCGCCCACACCATGCCGCCGAGCACGGCGGAGGTCACTTGCAGGCCGGTGGCGTTCTGGTAGGGCGCGAGCTTGCGGGTCTCTTCGATGGAGAGCTGCGAGCCGTACCAGTAGGCATTGTTGTCGTGGCCGAACAGCAGCACGCCGAGCTCGTCGATGCCATCGACGATTTCGTTCTCATCGAGGATGTGGTGCTTTTCCTGCATCTTCGCCGCGCGGCCGAACATTTCATGCAGCGATAGCACGGCATCGTCGGCCGGATGGTAGGCATAGTGACAGGTCGGCCGATAGATCGCCGTGCCCGATGCGTCGCGCACCGTGAAGTAGTCGGAGATCGAGATCGACTCGTTATGGGTGACGAGGAAGCCGTACTGCGCGCCGCGGGTCGGGCACCAGGTGCGCACGCGCGTGTTGGCGCCGGGCTGCATCAGATAGATGGCGGCGCCGCAGCCGGTTTCGTGGGTGCGGGCATTCTCGGGCATCCACTTTTCGTGGGTGCCCCAACCGAGTTCTGAGGGCTGCACGCCTTCCGACAGGAAGCCTTCCACCGACCAGGTGTTGACGAAGACGTCAGGCTCCTTCGGCTTCCTGGAGCGCTGGGTGTCGCGTTCGGCGATGTGGATGCCCTTGACGCCGGCTTGCCGCATCAGGTCCGCCCATTCGGCTTTGGTCTTCGGCTTGGGGGCATTGAGCTTCAGATCCGCGGCGACATTGAGCAGCGCCTGCTTGACGAAAAAGGAGACCATGCCGGGATTGGCGCCACAGCAGGAGACGGCCGTCGTCGAGCCCTTAGGCCGCGCTTTCTTGGCGGCCAGCGTCACTTCGCGAAGGGCGTAGTTGGAGCGCGCTTCCGGGCCCTTCGAAGCGTCGAAATAGAAGCCGAGCCAGGGCTCGTTGACCGTGTCGATGTAGAGCGCGCCAAGTTCGTTGCAGAGCTCCATGATGTCGGTGGAGCCGGTGTCGACTGAGAGATTGACGCAAAAGCCCTGGCCGCCGCCTTCGGTGAGCAGCGGGGTCAGCAACTCCCGATAATTGTCCTTGGTCACGCCCTTCTGGATGAAGCGGACATTGTGCTTCTCGCAATGCGCCTTGCGGCCCTCATCCTTGGGATCGATCACGGTGACGCGCGACTTGTCGTAATCGAGATGCCGCTCGATCAGCGGCAACGTGCCTTTGCCGATGGAGCCGAAGCCGACCATGACGATGGGACCGGTGATCTTCGCGTAGATCTGCGAGGCGGGACTCATGGGATGGTTTCTCCGGAACGTGCTGGCAGACAATGGGTGAGGGGTGGATCAGGCGCTACGCCGCTTGGCGGTGACTTCGATCTCGACCTTCATCTCGGGCTTGTAGAGCGCTGAGACGGCGATCAGCGTTGCAGCCGGGCGGATGTCTCCGAGGACTTCGCCGCAGACGGCGAAATGCGCGTCTGCATCTTTGATGTCGGTGAGGTAATAGGTCACGCGGACGATATCGGCCATCTCGAATCCGCCCTCCTTCAGGGCAGCTTCGATGGTCTTGAAGCAGTTGCGTGACTGGCTCGTGACATCGACCGGCATTGTCATGGTCGTGTAGTCATAGCCGGTGGTTCCTGCGACGAAGGCGAATTCGCCATCGATCACGGCGCGGCTGTAGCCGGCGGTCTTCTCGAACGGGGAGCCGGTGGAAATCAGGCGACGGGACATGCTCTCGGACCTCGACTGAAGGGGGATGTTTCGCGGGGTTAAAGGGCGTTTCTCGGGCCCGCGCAACCCCAAAGGAACAGGCATCAAGTCAGGCGCAGCCGGGGACGGCCGCTGGATGCGGCTTCGGTCGTTGCCATCATGGCAATCCCTTAGGCCGCGTGCGCCTGGAGAGCGCGAACCGCCCTCCGTTTGGGCAGGGCCGCTCCGGTCGGAACGATCATCCCTTCGGCGCCATCGAGCGCGCCTTCCGCGAACTCGATCGCCAGCAGCCGGTCGCGCTCGAACGGGCCGGGCAGCGACAGCGCGCCGGTCTTGTCGGCCGAGAAGCCGAAGCGCGCGTAGTAGGGGGCATCGCCGAGCAGGATCACCGCAGCATGCCCGCGCGCCCGGGCGGCGGCCAGCGCTTGATGCATCAGCGCGGCGCCGATCCCGAGCTCGCGGCAGGCAGGGTCGACCGCCAGCGGTCCGAGGACCAGAGCGGGCCTGCCTCCGGCGCTGACGTGCCACAGCCGCACGGTTCCCACGAGTTGTCCCTCGCGCACGGCCGACAGGGCAAGGCCTGCGGCAGGCGCGCGTCCGTCGCGCAGGCGCTGGCAGGTGCGGCCATGGCGGTTCTCGCCAAAGCAGGCATCTAGCAGCGCTTCACGCATCGCGACGTCGCCAGCACGCTCGCTGCGGATCGCAAACGGAGCGGCTTTCGAGGTGAGGGCGATCTGTGGCTTCCGAGGAGCAGTCATGGCGCGTCAGTCCCCGCTTGAACCGACGTGAGCGAGCACGCCGGTCCAAGACGTCGTCAGAAATCGAAATGTGAGGGAGGAGCCGGCAGGGCCGGCTCCCGGGTTCGTCAGGCCTCGAAAGAGAGGCGGATCAGATGTGGTAGGTCTTCAGCGGCGGGATGCCGTTGAACGCCACCGACGAGTAGGTCGACGTATAGGCTCCGGTGCCTTCGATCAGCACCTTGTCGCCGATCTCAAGCGTCACGGGAAGCGGATATGGGGTCTTCTCGTACAGCACGTCGGCGCTGTCGCAGGTCGGCCCCGCGAGCACGCACGGCGTCATGTCCGCGCTGTCGTGACGGGTGCGGATGGCGTACCGGATCGACTCGTCCATGGTCTCGGCGAGGCCGCCGAACTTGCCGATGTCCAGGTACACCCAGCGCACCTCGTCCTCGTCGCTCTTCTTCGAGATGAGCACGACCTCGGATTCGATGATGCCGGCGTTGCCCACCATGCCGCGGCCCGGCTCGATGATGGTCTCCGGGATCTGGTTGCCGAAGTGCTTGCGCAGCGCGCGGAAGATCGACCGGCCGTAGGTCACGACCGGTGGCACGTCCTTCAGGTACTTGGTCGGGAAGCCGCCGCCCATGTTGACCATGGACAGGTTGATGCCGCGCTCGGCGCAGTCGCGGAACACCTGCGAGGCCATCGCCAGCGCACGGTCCCATGCCTTCACCTTGCGCTGCTGCGAGCCGACATGGAAGGAGATGCCGTACGGCTCCAAGCGGAGGCGCTTGGCGAGGTCGAGCACCTCGACCGCCATTTCCGGATCGCAGCCGAACTTGCGCGACAGCGGCCATTCGGCGCCGGCGCAGTCATAGAGGATGCGGCAGAACACCTTCGCGCCGGGGGCGGCACGGGCGACCTTCTCGACCTCGGCGGCGCAGTCCACGGCGAACAGCCGGATGCCGAGCGCGAAGGCGCGCGCGATGTCGCGCTCCTTCTTGATCGTGTTGCCGAAGGAGATGCGGTCGGGCGTCGCACCCGCGGCCAGCGCCATCTCGATCTCGGCGACCGTCGCGGTATCGAAGCAGGAGCCCATGGAGGCGAGCAGGGCCAGCACTTCCGGCGCCGGGTTCGCCTTGACGGCGTAGAACACGCGGCTGTCGGGCAGCGCCTTGGCGAAGCTCTGGTAATTGTCGCGCACGACCTCGAGGTCGACGACGAGGCACGGCTCGGTGTCGAGGCCATCCTTGCGGCGATTGCGCAGGAATTCCTGGATACGTTCGGTCATAGCACTCTCCAAAGCGGCCCCAGCGACGGAGCTCGTTCAAAGTGGTTCTCGGACGAGGGTGCTACGCCGCTGCCGCACGATGGAGACGCGACAGGGCAAGACCCCTGGACCGAATTGTGCTGCCGTGGATTGGTTGGGAATTTTCCCGCCCGCACACCTGGCAATGAAGGACAAGCCTTTTCAGTAGCCCGCGCCGGCGTTGGACTGCCGGTAGAGACCAAAAAAGCCCGATCCGTCGTTGCTTTAAGTCGCGTCCCCCGTTGAGAGCGGGGTGCGCCGGTTCGCCTCCGGCTGCCAGTCACGGTTGCAAAAAGTGAAGTCACCTTCGACATGGCATCTCTTGAGAGAGATGCTGGACGCTCCGGGTCTGCTTCATCTTTGGACCTTCAGGTCTTGCGACCTTCGGTCCTTTGACTTCCGCACTTCCGAAGAGCCCCTCGGCTTCTTCACCCCTTGGCGGCTGTCCGGCCTCTTGTCCGGATACCTACCGACTGACACACGACCACAGGCACGTGCGAAATTGGGCAAATCCGCACATAAGCGTTTTGACTCTGCTTCGCAAGAATTTTTTTAGGCTGAGAACAGAATTGCCTAACACCTGCTTGCGCAGCGTTGCGCGAGCGACGCGGAAGATGAACGCGCGTTAAGTTTTCTGCGCAGCGCGCGTGTCTCGCGCGCGACGAAGCGTCAGCGGCGCTTCGTGAACGGCTCGACGCGCTGAGCTCCGCGGATGAACGCGGTCATCACCAGCACGCCGAGTGTGAACAGCACGGCCTGAAGGATGTGCGCGCCCTGGTCGCCGAGCCCGAACAGGATCGCGAGCGCCCAGCCGCCGGCAAACGCCGCGCCGAACACCTCCGCGCCAATCAGGATGGCGGCGCTGATGACGGTGATGACGCTCGGCCAGGCGATCTGGCGGGAAGAGGAGGCAGGCGCGTTCATGAGCTCAGGGATCCCGTGTCTTCGAGGGCCGCAATCTCCCCGAAAAGGCGGCCGGGAGCAAGGGCAAACGGCCCAAAAAAGCCCCATCGCGTGCTATAGCTGGCTGCAACAAATTGGCTCAAAAATCGGGACTTGTGATGTCAGAACTGCGCCAAACTACGGACGCCGAGACCAACCCGCTGCTGAGGGCCTGGGTGACGCCGTTCGCGACCCCGCCTTTCGACGAGATCAAGCCGGAGCACTTCCTCCCGGCCTACGAGCAGGCCTTCGCCGATCACTCCGCCGAGATCGCGGCGATCACCAACGATCCAGCCGCGCCCGACTTCGCCAACACCATCACGGCGCTGGAGCGCTCGGGCAAGCTCTTGAGCAAGGTCGCGGCGGTCTTCTACGATCTCGTCTCGGCGCATTCCAACCCGGCCATCCTGGAGATCGACAAGGAGGTCTCCTTGCGGATGGCACGGCACTGGAATCCGATCATGATGAACGCCGTGCTGTTTGGCCGCATCGCCCAGCTGCACGAGAACCGCGCCAATCTCGGTCTCACGCCCGAGCAGCTGCGCCTGTTGGAGCGCACCTACACCCGCTTCCACCGTTCCGGCGCCGGCCTCTCCGACGAGGCCAAGACGCGGATGGCGGAGATCAACGAGAGGCTCGCCCAGCTCGGCACCAGCTTCAGCCATCACCTGCTTGGCGACGAGCAGGACTGGGTCCTGGAGCTCGGCGAGGCCGACCGCCAGGGCCTGCCGGAGAGCTTTGTCGCCGGTGCCAAGGCTGCGGCAGAAGAGCGCGGCATGGAAGGCAAAGCCATCGTCACGCTGTCGCGCTCGTCGGTCGAACAGTTCCTGAAGAGCTCGGCGCGGCGCGACCTGCGCGAGAAGGTCTACAAGGCCTTCACTGCGCGGGGCGACAACGGCAACGCCAACGACAACAACGCAACCATCGTCGAGATCCTGAAGCTGCGCGAAGAGAGCGCCAAGCTCCTGGGCTACCCGACCTTCGCCGCCTACCGGCTCGAAGATTCCATGGCCAAGACGCCGGAAGCGGTGCGGGGCCTTTTGGAGCGGGTCTGGAAGCCGGCGAGGACGCGCGCGCTCGCTGACCGCGACGACATGCAGGCGCTGATCGCGGAAGAGGGCGGCAATTTCAAGCTCGCCCCCTGGGACTGGCGTTTCTACGCCGAGAAGCTGCGCCTTCAGCGCGCCAATTTCGACGACGCCGCGATCAAGCCCTATCTTTCGCTCGACCACATGATCGCCGCCGCCTTCGACTGCGCCACGCGCCTGTTCGGCATCACCTTCGAGGAGCGTAAGGATGTTCCGGTCTGGCACCCGGACGTCCGGGTCTGGGAGGTGAAGGGCAGGGACGGCAAGCACAAGGCGCTGTTCTATGGCGACTACTTCGCCCGGCCCTCGAAGCGCTCCGGCGCGTGGATGACCTCGCTGCGCGACCAGCAAAAGCTCGACGGCGACGTCGCGCCGCTGGTTCTCAATATCTGCAATTTTGCCAAGGGAGCCGGCGGCGAGCCTTCACTGCTGTCGCCCGACGACGCCCGCACCCTGTTCCACGAGTTCGGCCACGGCCTGCACGGCATGCTCTCCAACGTCACCTATCCCTCGCTGTCGGGTACCTCAGTGTTCACCGACTTCGTCGAGCTGCCGTCCCAGCTCTACGAGCACTGGCAGGAGCGGCCCGAGGTGCTGCAAAAGTTCGCCCGCCACCACCAGACCGGCGAGCCGTTGCCGGACGACCTCCTGCAACGCTTCCTTGCCGCGCGAAAATTCAACCAGGGCTTTGCCACGGTCGAGTTCGTCTCCTCGGCGCTGATCGATCTCGAATTCCACACCCAGCCGGCTTCCGCCGCGCACGACGTGCGCGCCTTCGAGAGACAAGAGCTGGAGAAGATCGGCATGCCCGAGGAAATCTCGCTACGTCACCGTCCCACGCAATTCGGCCACATCTTCACCGGCGATCATTATGCCGCCGGCTACTACAGCTACATGTGGTCGGAGGTGATGGACGCCGATGCCTTCGGCGCGTTCGAGGAGGCCGGCGACATCTTCGATCCCGCGGTGGCCAAGCGCCTGCACGACGACATCTACGCCTCGGGCGGATCGGTCGATCCGGAAGCCGCCTATGAGGCCTTCCGCGGCCGCCCGCCCGAGCCGGACGCGCTGCTGCGCCGCCGCGGCCTGCTCGACGACGCCAAGGCGGCCTGATGAGCATGCGCGGGCTGTTGGGATGGCTGCTCGTTGCCACCCTGTCGCTCGCCGCGGGGCCGGCGAGTGCGCATCCGCATGTCTGGGTCGCCGTGACGAGCGAGATCCTTTACGCCGCCGACGGCAGCGTCACTGGCGTCCGCCACGCCTGGACTTTTGACGACGCATTCTCGGCCAATGCTGTGCAGGGGCTTCGGGGGAAGTCTAAGGCCGCCTATACTCGCGAAGAGCTGGCGCCGTTGGCGCAGACCCAAGTCGAGTCACTGAAGGATAACGCCTACTTCACCTTCTTGAGGGTAAACGAGAGGCTCCCGTTTGCAGAGCCGGTCGATTACTTCTTCGATTACAAGGACGATCACCTCACTCTGCATTTCACGCTGCCGCTGAAAACGCCTGTGAAGGCGAAGACGGTTCGTCTGACTATTTTTGATCGTTCCTTTTTCATCGATTTTCGATTGGAAAAAGAGCATCCGCTCAAACTCGTCGGTGCGCCCGCCGGTTGTGAGGTATGGCTGCGGCGGTCAGCGGGCGACGACCGGGACCGCAAGCTGGTGCAGGATGCGAGCGAGGATACCTTCAAGGAGGGCGGTGCGAACGTCGCTGTCGGCCTGTTGTTCATCGTCCCGATCGAGGTGGAGTGCCCATGATCCTGCCGGTTTGGATACCTCCGATGCGCCGCTTGTTCGGATGGCTGCTCGCCGCCGCGATGACGCTCGTGGCGGGCGCGGCGAGCGCGCATCCGCATGTCTGGATCACCGCGACCAGCGAACTGCTCTACGCACCGGATGGCAGCGTCACCGGAGTCCGTCACGCCTGGACCTTTGACGACATGTTCTCGGCCTATGCGGTGCAGGGGCTCGAGAGCAAGACCAAGGGCGCCTATACGCGCGAGGAGCTCGGGCCGCTGGCGCAGACCAATGTCGAGTCGCTCAAGGAATACGCCTACTTCACCTTTGCGCGAGCCGACGGCAAGAAGGAGCGTTTCCAGGAGCCGGTCGACTACTTCCTTGATTACAAGGATACGGTGCTGACCCTCCACTTCACGCTGCCGCTGAAGGCCCCGGTCAAGCCCAAGCAGCTGGTGCTCGAAGTGTTCGACCGCTCCTTCTTCATCGACTTCCAGATGGCCAAGGACAATCCGGTGAAGCTGGTCGGCGCGCCCGCGGGCTGCCAGATGAAGCTGGAGCGGCCGAGCGATGGCACCGCGAGCGCGCAGAAGCTCAACGAGCAGACCTTCCTGAATGGCGAGAATTCGAATTTCGGCATGATGTTCGCCAACAAGATCACGGTGGATTGCCCTTGAAGCTGCAACTTTCCCTGTTCGCGCGCGGGCTTCTCACCTGCGCCGCCGCACTGCTGGTCGTGTCCGTGGCCGACGCCGCGCTCCACGATCTTCTCGCCCAAAACCCGTTCGGCGCACCGCGCACCTCGCAGGCGGCGGAGCCTGAGGCCAGCGGCCTGATCGGCTGGCTGCTGGCAAAGCAGTCGGAATTCTATCGCCAGATGTCGTCGACCATCCGCGCCGCGAAGTCCGACGGCTCGGCGGTGTGGACGCTGCTCTTCATCTCGTTTGCCTATGGCATCTTCCACGCCGCCGGCCCCGGCCATGGCAAGGCGGTGATCGCCTCCTACCTCGTCGCCAACCGCGAGACCGCGCGGCGAGGCATCGCGCTGTCGTTTGCCTCGGCGCTGATGCAGTCGCTGGTGGCGATCCTGATCGTCGGCATATCGGCCTGGGTGCTGAATGCGACGGCCAAGACCATGTGCAAGGCGGAAGGGGTGATCGAGATCGCGAGCTATGGCCTGATCGCGCTGTTCGGCCTGAGGCTCGTCTGGGTCAAGGGCGGTGCGTTCATCCGCGCGCTCCAGGCGACGCGCCCGGTGCCGGCGATTGTGGGCGTGCCGCATGATCACCATGACCACGGCCATCACCATCATCATGATGCCCACGACCATCATGGCCACGATCATCATCACCACGATCGCACTCACGCCCACGCCCATCACCATCACGGGCACGACCACGTCCATGACGAGCATTGCGGCCACTCCCACGGTCCGACCCCGAGCGAGCTCGCCGGCCCCGGCGGCTGGCGGCGCGGTTTTGCCGCGATCCTCACCGTTGGTATCCGCCCCTGTTCGGGCGCGATTCTGGTCTTGGTGTTCGCGCTGGCGCAGGGCCTGTTCTGGGCCGGCATCGCCGCGACCTTCCTGATGGGATTGGGCACCGCGATCACGGTCGCGGCCATCGCAATCGTCGCCGTCTCCGCCAAGGACATCGCCGCGCGCCTCAGCGCCGGCCGCGACGGCGGCGGCGCGCTGTTCATGCGCGGCATCGAATTCGGCGCCGCCGGCCTGGTATTGCTGTTCGGCGTCGGCCTGCTGTTCGGCTACATCGCCGCCGAACGGACGACGTGTTTTTGAGTTGGTGACTTCGTAGCCCGGATGGAGCGAAGCGCAATCCGGGACAGTATCAGCGCGGATAGTCCCCGGATTACGCTACGCTCCATCCGGGCTACGGTTTCGGGCTCACACCGGCAGAAACCGCTTCAAGGCCGGCATGAAGAAGATCCCGAGATTGATTGCAAAGCCGATGCTCCAGAGGATCGATCGCAGCGTCGGCCGGTTGCCGAGATAGGTCAGCACATAGGCGACCCGCACGATCAGGAACAGCGCCGCGAGCTCATCGATCAGCCGCTGCGGCGAATCCCTGTATTCGGCGAGCAGCACCGCAAAGGCGAAGAAGGGGAACGTCTCGATGCCGTTCTGATGCGCGCCGAGAGCACGCTGCGCGATGGCATCCTCATAGAAGGCGGGGTCGCGCGGCCGGGAATTGTCGAACGTGCGAAACCTGATCCATTTGATCGAGGCGATCGTCGAGAGATAGAGCAGCAGCGCTCCCAGGACGCACCATTCCGCGAGTGTCATCTTCCCTCCCGTGGGTAGCGACCCTAGCGAAACCGGCCTCATCTTGACAAGTTCCGACCAACGCGCGAGGCACAGAGCCATGACCAGCGTCGTCCCTGTCGAAAGCGCGAAACCGGCCGCCCAATCCGTCCTGCCGCGCGTCGGCGTACTCCTGATCAATCTCGGCACGCCCGACACGGCCGATGCGCCCGGCGTGCGGGTCTATCTGAAGGAGTTCCTCTCGGATGCCCGCGTCATCGAGGACCAGGGCCTGGTCTGGAAGCTGGTGCTGAACGGGATCATCCTGCGCAGCCGTCCCCGCACCAAGGCGCTGGACTACCGCAAGATCTGGAACAATGAGCGCAACGAGTCGCCGCTGAAGACCATCACGCGCTCGCAAGCCGACAAGCTCGCGGTCGCGCTGTCGGATCGCGGTCATGTGGTCGTGGACTGGGCGATGCGCTACGGCAATCCCTCGATCAAAGCGGGCATCGATGCGCTGATCGCGAAGGGCTGCGAGCGCATCCTCGCCGTGCCGCTCTATCCGCAATATTCCGCCTCGACCTCGGCGACGGTCTGCGACGAGGTCTTCCGCGTGCTCGCCTGTTTGCGCAACCAGCCGACGTTGCGGGTGACGCCGCCTTATTACGAGGACGCGGCCTATATCGAGGCGCTCGCGACTTCGATCGAGGCGCATCTGGCGAGCCTGCCGTTCAAGCCGGAGCTGATCGTCGCTTCCTTCCACGGCATGCCGAAATCCTATGTCGACAAGGGCGATCCCTATCAGCAACACTGCATCGCCACCACGGAGGCGCTGCGCCGCCGGCTCGGCATGGACGAGACAAAGCTGCTGCTGACCTTCCAGTCGCGTTTCGGCAATGACGAGTGGCTTCAGCCGTATACGGATAAGACCATGGAGCGTCTGGCGAAAGACGGCGTGCGCCGCATCGCGGTGGTGACGCCGGGCTTTGCCGCCGACTGCCTGGAGACGCTGGAGGAGATCGCGCAGGAGAACGCCGAGATCTTCAAGCACAATGGCGGCGAGCAGTTTTCCGCGATCCCCTGCCTCAACGATAGCCAGCCTGGCCTGGACGTGATCCGCGCTCTCGTGCTGCGCGAGCTTCAGGGCTGGATTTGATGATGTGCCCCATGAATCGCCGCGAATGTCTGGCGCTTCTTGGGATGATTGCGGCGCTGCCGGCCTCAGTGCAGGCGCAGCAGCCGGATGCGACGCGCCGGCTCGGCGTGCTCTCGGTCACGGCCGCTGAGGATGCGATCGGGCAGGCCCGAAGCACCATCCTGGTCGAGGCGCTCGCCGGTCATGGCTGGAAGGAGCGCGACAACTTGCGGATCGACTGGCGCAGCGGCGGCGGCGACCGGGCGCGGATCGCGCGCCTTGCGGACGAACTGGTCGCACTCAAGCCCGACATCCTGCTCGCGGTCGGCACGCCCTCGGTGGAGGAGCTGCGCCAGCGCACCGCGACGATCCCGATCGTGTTCGCCGTCGTCACCGATCCCGTCAGCCAGGGTTTTGTCAAAAACCTCGCCCATCCCGGCGGCAACGTCACCGGCTTCACCGACTACGACGGCCCGCTTGCCGGCAAATGGCTGGAGATGCTGACGCAGGTCACGCCGCCCGTCGGCCGCGTCTTCGTCGTCTACAACCCCGCCACCGCGCCGTTCGCGCCCCTGATGCTGCACACCATCGAAGAGGCGGCGCGGACGCTCCATGTGACCATCGAGCCCACGCCGGTGAACGACGCCGGCTCGATCGCTGCATTGGCCTCGCGGAAGGACGGCGGCCTCTTGGTCCTGCCGGACTTCTTCACCATGGCCAACCGCGCAGATCTGCTTGCGGCGATCGCGGAGGCGCGCGTGCCCGCGGTGTTCTGGAGCCGCACCTTCGTCGAGGAGGGCGGGCTGATGTCCTACAGCACCGACAGCGCCGAGCAGCTGCGCCGCGCGGCTTCCTACATCGATCGTATCCTCAAGGGAGCGCCGGCGGCCGATCTGCCGGTCCAGAATCCCACCAAGTTCGAGCTGACGATCAATCTGAAGACGGCCAAAGCGCTTGGCGTCGCACTTCCCGCAGGCCTGCTCGCAATCGCGGACGACGTCATCGAATGAAGCCGGCGGCGGACGGCATGGCCGGATGTGGTAATATTTGTCGGTAGGTCTGCTCCGCTCGCTTTCAAGAGCCTTCCGCAAATACATATCGTGAGCATTCCCTCTTCGCGCGTCTTGTGCAGAATCGCGCTGATGCCGACGTTACTTGCGACCGCTGAACCGCTAGGGTCTTGATCCCGACCAATGACAGCGCGGGAAAGGGCTTTTTCCTGCCTTGGAGGACATATGAGCGGTTTCGACATTTTCGCGATTGTTCTGGTTTTGCTCGTCATCGTCACGCTGGTGGCCGGCGTGAAGACGGTGCCGCAGGGCTATGACTGGACCATCGAACGGTTCGGCAAATACACCCAGACCTTGAGCCCCGGGCTCAATCTGATCGTGCCCTATTTCGACCGCGTCGGGCGCAAGATCAACATGATGGAGCAGGTGATCGACATTCCCGAGCAGGAGGTGATCACCAAGGACAACGCCACGGTGACGGTGGACGGCGTCGCCTTCTACCAGGTGTTCGATGCCGCCAAGGCGAGCTACGAAGTCGCCAACCTCAACCAGGCGATCACGGTGCTGACCATGACCAACATTCGCTCGGTGATGGGCTCGATGGACCTCGACCAGGTGCTCTCGCATCGCGACGAGATCAACGAACGCCTGCTCCGCGTCGTCGACGCCGCGGTCTCGCCCTGGGGCGTCAAGGTCAACCGTATCGAGATCAAGGACATCGTGCCGCCGGCTGACCTCGTCGAAGCCATGGGCCGGCAGATGAAGGCCGAGCGCGTCAAGCGCGCCGACATCCTCGCCGCCGAAGGCCAGCGCCAATCGGAAATCCTGCGCGCCGAGGGTGCCAAGCAGGGCCAGATCCTGCAAGCCGAGGGCCGCCGCGAGGCCGCCTTCCGCGATGCCGAGGCGCGTGAGCGTCTGGCCGAGGCCGAGGCCAAGGCGACGCAGGCCGTGTCGGAAGCCATCTCCAAGGGCGACGTTGCCGCGTTGAACTACTTCATCGCCGACAAATATATCAAGGCATTCGGCCAGTTCGCGGAGGCGCCGAACCAGAAGATCATCATGCTGCCGATGGAAGCCACCAGCATGCTCGGCTCGCTCGCCGGCATCGGCGAGATCGCCAAGGCGACATTCGGCGAGAGCGCGGCGTCCGCGGCCGCGGCCGCTCGCCGTCCCGGCTCAGTGCCGCCGACCGGCGGCACGCCGCCGGCGGTGCCGCCGCGGCAGGGGTAAAGCGCATGCCCCGGAAAAGTGGACACCGGTTTTCCGACAAGGGCATGCGCCAATATTATAGAGAGGTCGTGTCATGACCGACATGTTCGCATCGCTCGGCAGCTGGAACTGGCTGATCTTCGGCTTCATCCTGATGGCGCTGGAGGTACTGGCGCCCGGCGTGTTTCTGTTCTGGCTCGGGCTCGCCGCGCTGCTGGTCGGGCTGATCTCGTTCACTGTCGCCGTGTCCTGGCAGATCCAGCTCGTGATGTTCGCGGTCTTCGCTGCCGCCGCCGTGCCGGTGTGGCGCCGCCTCGCCCGGCCGAAGCCGGACGCAAGCACGAGCCCGTTCCTGAACAAGCGCACCGAGGCGCTGTTAGGGCGCGAGTTCACGCTGGAGAAGCCGATCATCGACGGCTCGGGCACCGTGCGTATCGGTGACACGGTCTGGCGTGTTGCCGGGCCGGATACACCGGCGGGGACAAGGGTGAAGGTGGTGCAGGTGGACGGCGCGAATTTGACGGTGGCAGCGGCATAGCGTTCTTACCCTACCCTGGAGGGGGAGGGTCGATCGCGCGTAGCGCGAGCGGGGTGGGGTGATCTCTCTACTCGGGCACCGCTTCTGTGGAGAGACCGTCACCCCACCCCGTCTCACATTTCGCTGCGCTTCATGTGAGCCGACCCTCCCCCTCCAGGGGAGGGTAAGCGAGAAGCTCTACCTCCCCCACCTCTCCGCAAACTTGTGCAGCGGCATGAACGTCTCGCACAATTCTCGCCCCAGCGGCGTCAGCCCATAGCCTCCGGCCTCGCCCAGCTCCACGAATCCCGCCTCGCGCAGCTCGCTCAGCCGCGCCTGCAGCACCGTCGGCGAAGCTTCGTCGCAGGCGGAGCGCAAGCCGCGCGAGGTGAGGGGCTCGCCGCGCAACTCCCACAGAATCCGCAGGCTCCAGCGCCGCCCCAGGAGGTCGAGCAGCGCCATGATCGGCCGCCCGGTGCACGAGCCGCGCACGCTGCGCGATCTGGTAGTGGCCTGCTTCGACATCGTCGCCTCTTGCGTCATGCTACAGATAATGTAGCGTGTTGCTACGATAATTGTAGCAAAGGAGACGGCCCATGTCCCAGCCGATGCCGCGTATCGCGCCGCTTGATCCGCCTTATCCCCCGGAGATCCAGGCGCAGTTCGACCGCATCATGCGCGGCGCCCCGCCGCTGCTGCTGTTCCGGGTGATGGCAGGCCACGGCCGCGCCTGGGACAAGTTTCGCGCCGGCGGCCTGCTCGATCCCGGCCCGCTCGCGCTGCGCCAACGCGAGATCGTCATCGACCGTACCTGCGCGCTGAACCAATGCGAGTACGAATGGGGCGTGCATGTCGCGATCTTTGCGGGGCCGGCAAAGCTCACCGAGGATGAATTACGC
The DNA here is from genome assembly GCF_041357655.1 of Bradyrhizobium sp. DN3. Lineage (NCBI taxonomy): Bacteria > Pseudomonadati > Pseudomonadota > Alphaproteobacteria > Hyphomicrobiales > Nitrobacteraceae > Bradyrhizobium > Bradyrhizobium sp. DN3. The sequence continues at coordinate 147,986 of NZ_JAULLN010000022.1, forward strand.
GCGACCGTGCTGGGCGATGCGACGTCGCCGTGCTGGTCGGTGGCCGAGCAGGCGCTGATCGCCGCCGTCGACGCGCTGCATCACCGTGCGACGTTGGATGAGGCCGAGTTTGCCGCGCTGTCGGCGCATTACGACGAGGCGCAGATCCTGGAGATCATGCTGTTGTGCGGCTTCTACCGCACGGTGTCGTATCTGGCGAACGGTTTAAGGCTGCCGTTGGAGGAGCATGCGGCGCGGTTTCCGGCACCGCTCTAACCGCCGTCATTGCGAGGAGCTCTTGCGACGAAGCAATCCAGAATCTTTCCGCGGAGAGATCCTGGATTGCTTCGCTGCGCTCGCAATGACGAGTGGAGAGAGTGTGCGCCCTACGCCACGCCCGCCCGCAACAGATCGTGCAGATGCACGATACCCACCACCTTGTCGGCCTCGGTCACGACCAGCGTGGTGATCTTGCGCGTGTTCAGCACCTCGATCATCTCGGTCGCGAGCATCGAGGGCGGCACCGTCTTCGGCTCCCTCGTCATGATCTCGTCGACCGTCGCGGTCAGCAGGTCGGGGCGCATGTGGCGGCGCAGGTCGCCGTCGGTGATGATGCCTGCGATGGCGCCTGCATCGTTGACGATGCAGACGCAGCCCAGTCCCTTGGCCGACATCTCGACCACGGCGTCCGACATCTTGGTGCCGAGCGGCTTGACCGGAATTTCCGTGCCGGTGCGCATGTAGTCGCGGACGAATTTCAGCATAGCCCCCAGCTTGCCGCCTGGGTGGAAATGCGCGAACTCCAGCGCAGTGAAGCCGCGGCCTTCGAGCAGCGCGATCGCGATGGCGTCGCCGATCGCGGCCTGCATCAGCGTCGAGGTGGTGGGCGCCAGATTGTGCGGGCAGGCCTCGCGCGCCTTCGGCAGCTCGATCACGAGATCGGCGGCTTGTCCCAGCGAGGACGCCGCGTTCGAGGTCACCGCGATCATGGGAATCGCGAACCGCGCCGAATAGTTCACGAGGTTCTTCATCTCCGGCTGCTCGCCGGACCAGGACAGCGCCATGATGACGTCGTCGGGCGTGATCATGCCGAGATCGCCATGGCCGGCTTCGGCCGTGTGCACGAAGAAGGCGGGCGTGCCGGTCGAGGCCAGCGTCGCCGCGATCTTGCGGCCCATATGGCCTGACTTGCCGAGCCCGGTGACGATGACGCGGCCCTTGGCGTTGCGAATCAGGTCGACCGCTCTCGCAAATGCCGCACCCAGCGGGCCGCGCAGGGCGGCGGCAAGCGCGTTGATGCCGTCGCTCTCGGTCTCCAGCGTCCGGAGCGCGGATTCGACGCTATCAGGGATGGAGCCGGATGATGCGGTCATCAGCGGTTTCGAACTCGGCATGTTCAGGTCCAGGGAGGAGGGGCGTTCGCCCGTTGGCGCCTGCTTAGCACGCCGCGGCCTTGGAGGCGACGCGGCCCCGAACCCCTCAACGGGTCATTAACCATAATTGTTTTAACTCCATTAACGATGGTTCCCGCCAACCGATGGGAGGCCGTCGTGAAAGTGTTTGATTTCGTTGGAGTTCTTCCATCGTGGGGTCGTCTCCAGGCATCGGCCGGAGCAAACGCGCGCATTTCCTGCGCGCCGCTTTGCCGTGCCTCATGCTGACGGCCTTCGAGAGCGCGCCGGCGGGCGCCCAGAGCCTCACGCCTGACCTGTTCAATCCCAACCGCGGCGGCTTCGCCTCGCCCGAGACGCTGCCGACGCGCCGCACCGCCGGCGTGCCGCAGGCGCCGTCGGATGCGCTGCCGACGCTGCCCGATCCCAACGATCCGCGCAGGCGCCAGCAGCCGCCGGCAGCTCCGCGCGCCGGCCAAGGCTCGAGCAATCCGGTCCCGACCTACGGCCTGCCCGCCGCCAACGGCGCGAGCGGCTCCGGCTACGACTCGCTCAACCGCAAACGGCAGCAACCGAAGCTCTATCCCGGACAGCCCAAGCCGAAGCGCCCGGTCGGTCCCGGCTCAAAGGTAGCGCCGGCAACGCCGGAGCGAACGCTCGCCCCGCCACGCATCGCGCCGCCGCCGTCCGAGACCGCGCACAGGACGCCGGTGCCGCCGGCGATGGCGGGCAACGTGCCCGGCCAGCCGCTGCGCCGTCGTCTCAAGCTGGATGAGGATCCGTTCGGCGCGGTCGGCGACTATGCCGGCAGCTTCCTGATCAAGGGCGGGCTAGAATTGTCTACCGGCTACGACACCAACCCCGCGCGCCTCAACAAGCCGGTCGGCTCGCCAGCCTATGTGGTCGCGCCCGATCTCCTTGTGGTGTCCGACTGGGAGCGCCACGCGCTGGTTGCTGATCTGCGCGGCTCGTTCTCGGGCTACACCAACAACATGCCGGCGACGATCAACGGCTTCCCTTCGCCGTCGCCGGTCGAGGTCGACCGCCCCGATTTCACCGGCCATGTCGACGGCCGCGTCGACGTCACCCGCGATTTCAAGCTGACCTCGCAACTCCGCCTGCGGCTCGCCACCGACAATCCCGGCAGCCCGAACGTGCAGGCCGGCCTGCAGAAATACCCTGTCTACGCCGCCTACGGCGCCACCGTCGGCTTCGACCAGACTTTCAATCGCTTCCAGGTCGCGGCTGGCGCCACCGTCGATCGCACCGCCTACACCGATTCAAAGCTCACCGACGGCTCGACCTCTGCCAATACCGATCGCGACTTCAATCAGTATGGCGGCGTGGGGCGGTTCTCCTACGACCTGAAGCCGGGCCTCAAGCCGTTCGTGGAAATCCAGGGCGACACCCGCGTGCACGACCAGGCCGCCGACCGCAACGGCTACTTCCGCGATTCAAACGGCGGCTATGCCAAGGTCGGCTCGTCCTTCGAGTTCTCGCGCATCCTCACCGGCGAAATCTCGGTCGGCTATTCCGCACGCAACTATGTCGACCCGCGTCTCAGCCAGCTCTCTGGCTTCCTCACCACGGGCTCGCTGATCTGGAATGCGAGCGGCCTCACCACGGTGAAGTTCTTCACCGACACGCAGATCGCCGAGACCACCATTCCCGGTTCTTCCGGCGTCCTGGTGCGCACCTATTCGGCCGAAGTCGACCACGACTTCCGCCGCTGGCTCACCGCCGTCGGCAAGTTCACCTACGGCACGCTCGACTATCAGAACCAGAATCGCAACGACAAGACCTACTCGCTCGAGAGCAATCTGATCTACAAGCTCAACCGCAACATCTGGATCAAGGGCACGCTGCGCCACGACATCCTGGATTCGAACGTCGCGGGGGCGAGCTCGTCGGGGACGGTGGTGATGCTGGGGGTGAGGTTGCAGAATTAGGCGGCGGCGAGTCATGCCTGACGCATTGGCGCCGTTGTCGCGCCGCTCTCGCCACCCACTCCGCGGTCATGCCCCGGCTTGACCGGGGCATCCAGTACGCCGCGGCGGATGTGGTGAGTGCTTCTCTCCAACGCGGGCCTCTGGGATACTGGATCGCCCGCTCCAGTGCGCAATTGCGCACAAGGCGGGCGATGACAGCGTTTGTTAATCTGACAGCGGAGCAAAACTCAGCGCGGCAGATCCGTTTTCCCCATCAGGAACGTATCGATCGACCGGGCGCAGAGCCGCCCCTCGCGGATGGCCCAGACCACCAGAGACTGGCCGCGGCGCATGTCGCCGGCAGTGAACACGTTCGGGCGCGAGGTCTGGTAATCCAGCGTGTTGGCCTTGACGTTGCCGCGCGGGTCGAGGTCGACCGCGAGCATCTTCAAGAGGCCCTCGTGCACGGGATGGACGAAGCCCATCGCGAGCAGGACGAGCTCGGCGCCGAGCTCGAACTCGGTGCCGGCAATCGGCTTGAACTTGTCGTCGACGCGCACGCAGTGCAGCTTCTTGACCTTGCCGTTCTCGCCGGAAAATTTCTGCGTCAGCACGGCGTATTCGCGGATCGCGCCTTCGGCCTGGCTGGAGGACGTCCGCATCTTGAGCGGCCAGTTCGGCCAGGTCAGGCCCTTGTTCTCGCGCTCAGGGGGAGCGGGCATGATCTCGAGCTGGGTCACCGACAGCGCGCCCTGGCGCAGCGAGGTGCCGATGCAGTCGGATCCGGTGTCGCCGCCGCCGATGACGACGACATGCTTGCCGCCGGCCAAGATCTCCTGCACGCCGCCGAGCGGCTCTTCGGAGACGCGGCGGTTCTGCTGCGGCAGGAAATCCATGGCGTAGTGAATGCCTTGGAGATCGCGGCCGGGGATCGGCAGGTCGCGCGGAGCTTCCGCGCCGCCGGTCAGCGCCACCGCGTCGTACTCGTTCAGCATCTCGCGCGGATCGACATTGCCATCAGCGCCGACATGGCTGTTGTAGTGGAAGGTGACGCCCTCGGCTTCCATCTGCTTGACGCGGCGGTCGATGATGCCCTTCTCCATCTTGAAGTCGGGGATGCCGTAGCGCAGCAGGCCACCGGCCTTGGCGTACTTCTCGAACAGATGCACGTCGTGGCCGGCGCGCGCGAGCTGCTGCGCGCAGGCCATGCCGGCGGGACCCGAGCCGATCACCGCGACCTTCTTGCCGGTCTTCTCAGTCGCCACTTCTGGCTTCAGCCAGCCATTGTCCCAGGCGCGGTCGACGATCGCGCATTCGATCGTCTTGATGGTAACGGGGTTGTCGTCGATGTTGAGCGTGCAGGACGCTTCGCACGGCGCCGGGCAGATGCGTCCAGTGAACTCCGGGAAATTGTTGGTCGAGTGCAGGTTGCGCGAGGCTTCTTGCCAGTTGTCCTGATAGACGAGATCGTTCCAGTCGGGGATCTGGTTGTTGACCGGGCAGCCCGGCGTGCCCGGCGCGACCGAGCCGGTGCCGTGGCAATAAGGAATGCCGCAGTTCATGCAGCGCGCGGCCTGGTCGCGCACCTCCCTCTCGGAAAGGGGAACGACGAACTCGTTGTAATGCTTCACGCGCTCGGCGACCGGGGTGTACTTGCGGTCATGCCGTTCGATTTCGAGAAAACCCGTGATCTTGCCCATTAAACCCGTAGTCCCTGCCGGCTAATTCGTCTGTTGTTTCCTCAACCGTCATTGCGAGGAGCGAAGCGACGAAGCAATCCAGTCTGCATCAAGGAAGAAAGTCTGGATTGCTTCGCTTCGCTCGCAATGACGGGGTGTGATGCCTTACGCCCCGATCGCGATCTTCGGCTCGGCGTCCGCGTTGGCGGCCATTTCGCGCAGCGCGCGCCGGTACTCGACCGGCATCACCTTGCGGAATTTGGGCAGCCAGTCCTTCCAATTGGCCAGGATGTCGGCGGCGCGCTTGGAGCCGGTCGCCTTGGCATGGCGCGAGATCAGCACGTGCAGCCGCTCGACGTCGGAGGCGAGCAGGTTCTTGAACACGTCGACCCGGCCGTGCGCCTCGAGGTCACCGAACTGGTTGTAGGCGCTCTGGGCGATCATCTCTTCCGACAGCACCGGCTCGAGCTCGACCATCGACAGGTTGCACAGCCGGTCGAAATCGCCGGCCTCGTCCAGCACATAGGCGATGCCGCCGGACATGCCGGCCGCGAAGTTGCGCCCGGTCTTGCCGAGCACGACCACGATGCCGCCGGTCATATATTCGCAGCAATGATCGCCCGCGCCCTCGACCACCGCCACCGCACCCGAATTGCGCACGGCAAAGCGCTCGCCGGCGATGCCGCGGAAGTAGCACTCGCCCGCGATCGCGCCGTACATCACGGTGTTGCCGACGATGATGCTCTCTTCCGGCACGATCGCAGAGTTCTTCGGTGGCTTGACGATGATCTTGCCGCCCGAAAGGCCCTTGCCGACATAGTCGTTGCCTTCACCCTCGAGCTCGAAGGTGACGCCGTGGGCGAGCCAGGCGCCGAACGCCTGGCCGGCGGTGCCCTTGAGGCTGACATGGATGGTGTCGTGCGGCAGACCGGCATGGCCGTAGATCTTGGCGACCGCACCCGACAGCATGGCGCCGGCGGAACGGTTGGTGCTGTTGATCGCAGCTTCGATTTTGACCGGCGCGCCGCGGTCGAGCGCAGGCGTCGCCTTATCGATCAGCGTGCGGTCGAGTACCGCCTCCAGATGATGGTTCTGACGCTCGGAGTGATAGATCTTCTGGCCCTTCTCTTCCTTCTGCTTGACGAACAGCTTTGAGAAGTCGAGGCCCTTGGCCTTCCAATGCGCGACCAGCCTGGTCTGGTCGAGCAGCTGCACCTGGCCGACCATCTCGTTGAAGGTGCGGAAGCCGAGCGAAGCCATGATCTCGCGGACTTCCTCCGCGACGAAGAAGAAGTAGTTGATCACGTGCTCGGGCTGGCCGGTGAAGCGCTTGCGCAGCACCGGATCCTGCGTCGCGACGCCGACCGGGCAGGTGTTGAGATGACATTTGCGCATCATGATGCAGCCGGCCGCGATCAAGGGCGCAGTGGCGAAGCCGAACTCGTCGGCACCCAGCAGCGCGCCGATCACGACGTCACGGCCGGTGCGGAAGCCGCCGTCGACCTGGACCACGATGCGGCTGCGCAGCCGCTCGCGCACCAAGGTCTGGTGAGTCTCGGCGAGGCCGATCTCCCAGGGTGAGCCGGCATGCTTGATCGAGGTCAGCGGCGAAGCGCCGGTGCCGCCCTCGAAGCCCGCGATGGTGACGTGGTCGGCGCGCGCCTTGGCGACGCCCGCAGCCACGGTGCCGACGCCGATCTCGGAGACGAGCTTGACCGAGACGTCGCCCGTCGGGTTGACGTTCTTGAGGTCGTAGATGAGCTGCGCCAGATCCTCGATCGAGTAGATGTCGTGGTGCGGCGGCGGCGAGATCAGGCCGACGCCCGGCGTCGAGTGCCGGACCTTTGCGATGGTGGCGTCGACCTTGTGGCCGGGCAGCTGGCCGCCTTCGCCGGGCTTGGCGCCCTGCGCCATCTTGATCTGCATCATGTCGGAGTTGACGAGATACTCCGTGGTGACGCCGAAGCGGCCCGAGGCGACCTGCTTGATCGCCGAGCGCATGGAATCGCCGTTCGGCATCGGCTTGAAGCGGTCGGCTTCCTCGCCGCCTTCGCCGGTGTTGGACTTGCCGCCGATCCGGTTCATGGCGATCGCGAGCGTGGTGTGCGCCTCGCGCGAGATCGAGCCGAAGCTCATCGCGCCCGTGGCGAAGCGCTTGACGATCTCCTTGGCCGGCTCGACCTGGTCGAGCGGGATCGGCTTGCGCTTCTCCTCCTCCGCGTTCTTGATCCGGAACAGGCCGCGCAGCGTCAACAGGCGCTCCGACTGCTCGTTGAGGATTTTTGCGAAGGCGCGGTAGCGCTCCTGCGAATTGCCGCGCGCGGCGTGCTGGAGCAGCGACACCGACTCGGCGGTCCAGGCATGGTCCTCGCCGCGGCTGCGATAGGCATATTCGCCGCCGACGTCGAGCGCGCTCTTGTAGACCTGAGCCTCGCCGAATGCGTCGGCATGACGGCGCACCGCCTCTTCCGCGATCTCGGCAAGACCGACGCCCTCGACGCGGGTGTGCGTGCCGGCGAAGAACTTTGCGACGAAATCCGCCTTGAGGCCGACCGCGTCAAAGATCTGCGCGCCGCAATAGGATTGGTAGGTCGAGATGCCCATCTTGGACATCACCTTGAGCAGGCCCTTGCCGATCGACTTGATGTAGCGCTTGACGATCTCGTAATCGTCGAGCGAGCCGGGCAGCCGGTCCTTCATCGCGATGATGGTCTCGAACGCGAGGTAGGGATTGATCGCTTCAGCACCGTAGCCGGCAAGGCAGGCGAAGTGATGCACTTCGCGCGGCTCGCCGGATTCGACGACGAGGCCGACCGAGGTGCGCAGGCCGGTGCGGATCAGGTGATGATGCACGGCGGCGCAGGCCAGCAGCGACGGGATCGGCACCCGGTCGGTGCCGACCATGCGGTCGGACAGGATGATGATGTTGACGCCCTCGCGCACCGCGCTTTCGGCGCGCGCGCAGAGTTCGTCGAGCACCTGGTCCATGCCGGCCGCGCCGAGACCGGCGTGGAAGGTGGTGTCGAGCGTGCGCGACTTAAAGTGCGTGTCGGCCACCTCCGAGATCGAGCGGATCTTTTCCAGATCCGCATCCGTCAGGATCGGCTGGCGCACTTCGAGGCGCTTGGTCGTGGCCATTCCTTGCAGATCGAACAGGTTCGGTCGCGGCCCGATGATGGAGACCAGGCTCATCACCAGCTCCTCGCGGATCGGATCGATCGGCGGGTTGGTGACCTGCGCGAAGTTCTGCTTGAAGTAGGTGAACAGCGGCTTGGCCTTGTGCGACAGCGCCGAGATCGGCGTGTCGTTGCCCATCGAGCCCGCGGCTTCCTCGCCCGTGGCCGCCATCGGCGTCATCAGGATGGTGATGTCTTCCTGGCTGTAGCCGAACGCCTGCTGGCGATCGAGCAGGGACAGGTTGGAGCGCACGCCGGTGATCGGCACCTTCGGCAGCTCTTCCAGCACGATCTGGGTCCGCTCCAGCCACTCCTTGTAGGGATGGCTCTTGGCGAGTTCGGCCTTGATCTCGTCGTCCGGAATCAGGCGGCCCTGCTCGAGATCGACCAGCAGCATCTTGCCGGGCTGCAAGCGCCACTTGGTGATGATCTGGTCCTCGGGGATCGTCAGCACGCCCATCTCGGACGCCATCACGATGCGGTCGTCCTTGGTGACGAGATAGCGCGCGGGCCGCAGGCCGTTGCGGTCGAGCGTGGCGCCGATCTGGCGGCCGTCGGTGAAGGCGATCGCCGCGGGGCCGTCCCACGGCTCCATCAGCGCGGCGTGATATTCGTAGAAGGCGCGGCGCTTCTCATCCATCAAGGGATTGCCGGCCCACGCCTCCGGAATCATCATCATGACGGCGTGCGGTAGCGAGTAGCCGCCCTGCACCAGGAATTCGAGCGCATTGTCGAAGCAGGCGGTGTCCGACTGTCCCTCGTAGGAGATCGGCCAGAGCCGGTTGATGTCCTTGCCGTAGAGCACGGAGCTCACCGAAGCCTGGCGCGCCGCCATCCAGTTGGTGTTGCCGCGCAGCGTGTTGATCTCGCCGTTATGCGCGATCATGCGGTAGGGATGCGCCAGCGACCAGGCCGGGAAGGTATTGGTCGAGAAGCGCTGGTGAACGAGTGCGAGCGCGCTCTCAAAGTCCTTTTCGTGCAAATCCGGATAGTACTTGCCGAGCTGGTCGGCCAGGAACATGCCCTTGTAGATCACGGTGCGGCACGACATCGAGCACGGATAGTAGCCCGCAAGGCCGCGGTCGCGGCGCAGGTAAATCGCCTGCGAGATCGACTTGCGCAGGATGTAGAGCCGGCGCTCGAACTCGTCCTCGGTCTTGGCGGTGCCGTTGCGGCCGATGAACACCTGCATGCAGGCGGGCTCGGTCGGCTTCACGGTGACGCCGAGAGAGGAGTTGTCGGTCGGCACGTCGCGCCAGCCCAGCAGGGTCAGGCCCTCTTCCTTGATCTGGTCGGCGATGATGCTCTTGATGACGTTGCGCCAGGCGGTGTCGCGCGGCATGAACAGCGCGCCGACGGCGTATTCGCCGGGCGCCGGCAGCTTGAAGCCGAGCTCCCCGGCCTTGCGGCTGAAGAAGGCGTGCGGGATCTGCACCAAAATGCCGGCACCGTCACCGGCGCGCGGGTCGGCGCCGACCGCGCCGCGATGCTCGAGATTGCAGAGGATGCTGAGCGCGTCCGAGACGATCTCGCGCGACTTCTTGCCTTTGATGTTGGCGATGAAGCCGACGCCGCAGGAATCCTTCTCGAGGGCGGGATCGTAAAGGCCTTCGGCTTTGGGGCGCGAATTGTGCTCCTGAATCGGATCGGTCGTTTTCGAGGCGACCGTCGCCGACAGCTGTTCTGCCACGATGTTTGCGCGCTCGAATTGCGACCCGTTCATTGTCCTGTCCTCTCCATGCGGCAAGCTGCCTCACCGCCATCTTCGGCGCACCTTGGGCGTTCCGCGGCACCCGCCTCTGGGTCACCGCTCGTCCGCTGCGAGCCGCATTTTCTTAAATTCAGGCCTAGGCGTTCTTCGTCCCCGAGAACGGCTTGGCCTGGTACCTTCCCGGCGCTCGAGAGCACCAGTTCTCGCTGCAATCCCTATGCCGGAACCGCAAGCAAAATTGAGACAGCTTTCCTGTCCTAACCATCACCTTGCCAAATTTTTGTCTAGCACACAAGCGCGCGGAAGTCCCGATTCCCGATATGTCAATCAATCGCTTTCCAAAAATTGCGCAGCCCCGGTTTTGAAGCAAACGCGCCCTGATCCGGCCCCGCAGGCGCCGAAATCCCAAATGAAGCTTCGGATCAACCCTTCGGAAGGCGCGCCACGCCGCGAGAAGCGAAAGAGGGCGGCCATCGGGGGGCCTGACAGGAGTGTCTCGACCATGAAGTTTTTCACAGGATGTGTGGCTGCCGCCGCGCTGGTGCTGGCTGCAAGTGCGGGGCACGCGCAGGTTCTCGCGGGCGGTATCGCGAGAGGGGCCGTGATCGCAGTGTCGGATTTCGACGGGCCGTACGCGCCGCCGGAGGCCGCGCCGCCCCCGCCGCCGCGTTACGGCTATGGCTACAGCTACGAGGAGCGCGGTCCGGCCCCGGGGCTGCTGCCGTCGACCGAGGTCTATGCGGTGCTGCGCGAAAACGGCTTTTCACCGCTCGGCATCCCGCGCCTGCGCGGCAGCGTCTACACCATCGCGGTGATCGACCATCGTGGCGACGATGGCCGGTTGGTGATCGACGCCCGCGACGGCCGGATCATCCGCTTCATGCCCGCCGCTGACGCCTACGGCATGGCGCCCACCGATGACGAGCGCGCGGTCGCGCCTTACGGCCCGCAAAGCGCGCTGCCGCCGCCGACCGTGATTCGCAGCGGCCCGCCGCGCCCGCCGGCTTCAATCCCGCATGTGGCAAGCCGCACCGTGCCGCTGCCCAAGGCCGCCCCGCCGCGCGGGGCTGTGCCGGTGGCAGCGGCGAAGCCGGCCGAACCCGCGCCGCAGCAGGCTCAGGCGCCGCAGGCACAGGCGCAGCAGACCGCGGCCATCCAGGCCAAGCCCGCCGAAGCTACTGCTTCAACCGTCCAGGCCAAACCGGCGGCAACGATCCTGCCGACCCAGGAGATGCCGGCGGCGCAGGGTTTGGAGTAGGCCCCTCAACTTCCGGTGTCGTCCCGGCGAAGGCCGGGACCCATACCGCGAGGTCTATCGATGGTTTCGGTGCGAGTACCGAACGAGGAATCTTCGCCAAACGTCTCCCTGTGGTTATGGGTCCCGGCCTTCGCCGGGACGACGCTGGGGAGAGGTCAGCGTAAAAAAACGCCCCGGGGCACCGGGGCGTTTTCGCGACTCGGAGGTGGCGGTGCGTTAGGCGGCTTGCGCCGAGCTCTCGATCACCTGCGCCTTCGGGGCGCTGGTGTTGATCGCGATCTGGCGCGGCTTCTTGGCCTCGGGAATCTCGCGGACGAGGTCAACGTGAAGCAGGCCGTTCTCGAGCGAGGCGTCCTTCACCTGCACGAAATCGGCAAGCTGGAAGGCACGCTCGAAGGCGCGCGCGGCGATGCCGCGGTAGAGCACTTCGGACTTCGAGTTCTCGTTGGCGACTTTCTCGCCCTTGATCGTCAGCGTGTTTTCCTTCGCGACGATGGAGAGCTCGTCCTTGGCGAAGCCGGAGACCGCAACGGTGATGCGGTAGGCGTTCTCGCCGGTGCGCTCGATGTTGTAGGGGGGATAACCGGGGCTGCCGTCCGAGCCGGCCTGGTCGAGCAGGCTAAAGAGGCGGTCGAAGCCGACGGTGGAACGATAGAACGGGGTGAGATCATAGCTACGCATGGTCAAGTCCTCCATTGAGCGACTGTTTGGGTAACCCGCCCGCCAATCGGGCCGGGCTTTCGTCTGTGTGCAGCCTGATGTTCCGGTTCCGAAACACTGGTAGCGGCCTGCACGAAAATGATATGGGTGGAACGAGACGGCGTTCAAGAGGGCGGCATTTGCGCCTTTTCGGCGCTTTAGCCCCTTGATTTGCAGTACTTGCCGCCTATGACGCTGGTCTCGATCCCGTCCAATCCCGTCCCCGAAAACGTCGTCAGCGGCACCATCAAGACCCCCGATGGCGCCGAGCTGCGCTTTGCGCGCTGGGCGCCGCCGGCGGGCCGCAAGGGCACGGTCTGCGTCTTCACCGGGCGCAGCGAGCAGATCGAGAAATATTTCGAGACGGTGCGCGACCTGCGCGACCGCGGCTTTGCGGTGGCGATGATCGACTGGCGCGGGCAGGGCCATTCCTCGCGCCGCCTGCGCGATCCGCGCAAGGGCTATGTGCGCGACTTCGCCGATTTCGAGATCGACGTCGAGACCTTCGTGCAGCAGGTGGTGCTGCCGGATTGTCCGCCGCCGTTCTTCGCGCTCGCCCATTCGATGGGCGGCACGGTGCTGCTGCGGGTCGCGCACGCGGGCAAGCGCTGGTTCGATCGCATGGTGCTGTCGGCGCCGATGATCGACCTGCCTGGCCGCACCACGTCGTTTCCGGCCCGCGCGCTGCTCAAGACGATGCGCCTGTTCGGGCAGGGCGGCCGTTATGTCCCCGGCGGCAGCAGCCGCATCACCGGGCTCGATCCCTTCATCAACAATCCCCTCACCAGCGATCCCGTGCGCTATGCGCGCAATGCCGCGATCCTGGAGGAGGATTCGACGCTGGGGCTGGCGTCACCGACGGTGGCCTGGGCCGACGCTGCCTTCAGCGCGATGCAAACCTTCAAGCGCCTGAAATATCCGTCAGAGATCCGCCAGCCGATCCTGATGCTGGCGGCCTCCAGCGACACCGTGGTCTCGACCGCTGCGATCGAGGAGTTCGCCTATCATTTGCGCGCCGGCTCGCATCTCGTCATCGCGGGCTCGAAGCACGAGATCCTCCAGGAGCAGGACCGCTACCGCTCCCAGTTCTGGGCCGCCTTCGACGCCTTCGTGCCGGGCACGCCGCTGTTCAAGTGAGAGGTGACGCTGCGGGGAAGGTGGCAGTGGGACTCGCGAAGAGTCCTCATTCTCCGTCATTGCGAGGAGCTCGCGACAAAATTGCGTAGCAATTTTGCGCTGATGCGACGAAGCAATCCAGACTGCCTGCGCGGAGACGGTCTGGATTGCTTCGCTGCGCTCGCAATGACGGTGCTCACAGCGTCTTCAGATACTCGATCAGATCGTAACGCTCTTGCTCCTTGAGCACGCGGCCGATGGTGCCGTCCTTGCCCGGCCCCGGCGTGCCGTCGAACGAGTGGCCGGCATTGCTGTTGCCGAACAACTCGGTGCCGTCAGACGCCCGCGTCGAGAAGCGCGACTGCCCGGTCTTGCAGCTCTCGCCGTCGGCGACCGCGAAGCCGACCTGCTTCGGATCGTAGTCGCGACCACCACCCATGCAGAACGATTTCGGGCGCTCGGCCGCGGGGCTCAGCATCCAGTAGAGCGAGGGCACCGATCCGTTGTGCAGGTAAGGCGCGGTGGCCCAGACGCCGTTGAGCGGGCGCGCGCGATACCAGGGCCCCCGCTCCTCTTTATCGGGCGGCTGCGGACCGGGATTGGGGCAGTTCTTGCGCTTACCCCACCAGGCTTGCTGAACCTTCGGCTCGATCTTGGCATCGTCCATCGCCTTGCGGGCGACGATGTCCACGAGCACCATCAGGCCGAGCGAGTATGGCATGTCGGTCGAAGAAATATCCGGCAGATTGCAGCTCCACCAGGCATTGAGCTTCTGAGTGGGATCGAGCTGTAGGAAACCCGGGACCTGAACCGTGCGCGTCGCCAGCACGCCGGCCTGAGCCGGGTCGGTCCCCATGCCTTTGGCGCTTTTCTGGACCTCGTTCAGGAATTTGTCGTCGCCGATGGTTTCCCATCGTGAGGAGGACCAGATGCTCTGGGCCGGAAATTCGGCGTCGAACACGGGATCGTTGACCGGCCCGAGATGGCATTCGACGCAGATCTCCGCATAGAGCTTGCGGCCACGTTTGACGCGGTCGCCATCGATCCTCCAGGCATCATCGCCGAAGATATCCGACGGCCATTTCGGCGATGTCAGTCCGGAGAGCTGCTTTTTCGGATAGGGCGGCGACCCCTTCAGCAGATCCTCGATCCAGTTCAGATTCTTGATATCCATCGACGAGCGGAACAGCCTGTCTTTGGGAGTAGTGTCGGACAGATTCAGCAGCGCGGTCACGCCCAGCGCTTCGCCGGCGTTACGGATCAGCGGCTGCTCGATGGACGCGTCATATTGCGCGAATTTGAGCCAGGGCACGGTCCAGATCGGCGGGAAGCTGACCGGCGCGTCCTTGGCATGCAGATTCTTCTCGAAGCCGCTGAGGCCGCTGAGCGTCATGTCCTGAGCGAACACCTGATTGCCGATGCGGTTGAGCGCGTCGAGACGGCCGTATCCTTCCTCGGTGTCCTGCTGCTTCTCTTGCCGCTTCGTCTTCTCGTTGAACCTCGTCTTGCCGTCGATGGTTTTCGCGTAGGTCTTCTCCCAGTCGATCAGGAACGTGCTGATCGCGCGCAGCTTCTGCTTCAGCGCATCGCGGTCCGCATCGCTGGCGGAGGCGCCGAGCACGCGGTCGGCGAAGCGCGTAAAGCGGCCTGGCACGAACAGCGTGTAGGCGATCGACAGGCCCGTCGTGACCTCGAGCTTCCTCAGGTCGGTCATCGCGGGGCCGCCGTCGAAACGGATGTCGATGCCCTTGTAGTGGATCTGGCCGGTGTGGCAGGCGGCACAGGTCAGGCCGATCCGGTCCTCGCCGATCTGGCCGGTCGCAGGATCGGGGACGCCGGTCATGCGCGCAAAGCCGACGGGCAGGCCGTCGACGTTTTCGGCCTCGGCACCCCAGTTCACCGGCGGATCCCAGAGCCGCGCCGGCACCGGCTTCGTCTTGTCGTAGACGTTGGCATAGCCGAATTGGCGCAGCGTGGCGTCGTCGGTGTTGATCGTCTGCGGGCTCGGGATGAAGCCGAAGCGCTGCAGATGGTCGCTGTCATGCAGCATGCCGGGCTTTGCGAAGAAATGAAGCCGCGGCTGCTCGAGCGCCATGAACCAGCGATAGGGCACCGGGAAGGTCGCGGTGCCCTGGCTGGCGTGATGAAACCAGTGCCGGTCCTCCAGCGCCCAGTTCTGCTCGAGCCAGTACGCGGCCCGGGGTTCGACGTGCTCGGGCAATGGCGGCGCCACCAGGTCCCCGAGAATGCCGGGCAGCATGGGCTGGAATTGATCCGGAAAACGCAGCGCCACGATGCCAAAGACGAGGAGCGCGGCGACGAGTCCGCCGGCAGCGCGCGAGATCAGTGAGGGCGGGGTGACGGGCTGGCTGACAACTCGCTGGGTGATCCTGTCAGGGAATTTGCGCTCGTCGAACAATGTCCTCACCTCGGCCACGCTGAGATAGCGGTCATCACCCTGACCCTTGCCCATGATCTTGAGCAGGATCGGCCATTCGAACTTCATCAGGATCGGGTAGTACCAGCGCGATTGATTGCCAGCGCGCTTGAGGTTGTCCTTCATGAAGGTCTGGATTTGCGAGGCGTTGAGCCCGGTCTCGGTGCCGGCGCCATCGGGATCGGTATAGGTGCCGCCGAAACTGGCGAGCCGCGCGATCTCGTCCTCGTTGACGCGACCGTCGACGCCGAGGATGCGCGAGCCGGCACCGAGCTTGTCGAGCGGGCCGCCGCGCAACATATTGAGCTGCGCGCCCCAAAAGATGCTTTGCAGGATGTGACAGGCGCCGTTGGCAATCAGCGCGACGCCGCGGACCTGGATGCGGGCCGAAATCTTCTTCACCCCCGTCTCGCCGCTTGCATTCGCGATGGTCTGTGACAGCGTCCGGAGCGGGACGGTCCCGCCATCGACGAAGCCTTCGCCGACGAGGCCGCGCAGGAATGGACAGGGATTGTTCGGCGAGACCTGAATCGAGGGGTCGAAGGGCGGCTTCGAGGCGCGGTCATGCATGGCCCAAATCCTGAAAACAGCGAATCGCAAAAAAGACGCGCCGATCAAGCGCGGAAAGTCCTAACAAATCGACAGCAGACTATACTACTTCAGCGTGTGATGAAGTGTGGCTGATTTCACTGTCGTGTCAACAACAGCGGGCGCGAGCAGCTTGCCGCGAAGGGCGGAACCGCGATCTGCCGTTCAGGACTCGGCGGCGCGTTTGACGTCAATCTGCACCAGGGTCAGCTTGCCGAGCGGCACGCCGGCCTTCAGCAGCCCCTCGCGGTAATGGGCGATGTCCTCAGGCCGCTTCCAGTGGAAGTTGCGCAAGTGCCTGTCGGCATTCAGGGTTGGATAATTCCCCATCAGCACGCTGGCGGCCTCGCTCGCCTCGCCGCTCCGTCCCATTTGGGCCAACGCCGCGGCGCGGATTGCCAGCGCCTGCATGTGGTTCGGGTTGATGTAGAGCTGCTCGCGGGCCCATGACAGGGTCGCGTCATATTGGCGCAACAGGTAGTGACTAAAGGCGTTCAGCGCCGCCCATTGGTAGCGCGGGTCGCTGTTGTCGCGCTGCGCCGCCATCGAGAACAGCTCGATCGCCTCGCGGTGCTCGCCGATGACGAAATGGCAGATGCCGAGCACGCCGCGCGCGCCGTTGTCGTAGGGGTTGAGCGCGACCGCGCGCTTGGCGGCGTCCATCGCGGCCTCGTAATGCCCTTCCATCGCATGGGCCCAGGACAGGATCGAAAACGCGAATGAGGAGCGCGGGTCGAGCCTGACGCTGGTCTCGGCGAGGTTCATCGCCTCGGCCCACATCTCCCGCGTGCCCTTGACCCAGCCGAACTGGATGCTCTGGATCTGGATCGTGGCGAGATAGGCGTGCGCGATCGACAGCTTGGGATCGAGCCGGATGGCCTCGCGGAACAGGTCGACGGCGGTGGCCAAATCCTCCTTGGTCTGCCGGTAGTAGTGCGACAGCCCCTTGAGGAAGCGGTCCCAGGCGCTTACGTCGGTCGAGAGCCGCGCCGGCGCCGAGGCCTCGGCCCGGACGATCTCGGTGGCGATGGCGGCGGACAGGTTGGTGGTGATCTCGTCCTGCATCGCGAACAGGTCGCCGATGTCGCGGTCGTAGCGGCCGGTCCAGAGCTGCTCGCCGGTCTCCGGCGCGATCAGCTCGGCGGTGACGCGGATCTTGGCGCCGGCGCGCCGCACGGAGCCCTGGATCAGATAGGTCGCGTCGATCTCGCGCGCGATCAGCCGTGTGCTGATGTTCCTGCCCTTGAAGGCGAAGGTCGAGTTGCGGCTGAGCACGCGATAGAAGGATTGCAGCGACAGCGCGTGGATCAAATCCTCGGTCAGGCCGTCGGAGAAATATTCGTCCTGGGCATCGCTGAGATTGGCGAAGGGCAGCACGCCGACGATCGCGGTGCGGTACTGCTGTGAGAGAGCGGACGCCTCCCTCAGCTCGGGCGCGAGTGCCGGCGCGCCCTCGGGCGTCCAGGTCCAGACCCCGACCGCATCCTTGATGTTCTTGAAGCGATGGTTGCCGGCATCGGTGAGCGGCACGGTGAGATGCTTGCTCGCCTCGCGATAGGCCTTGGCCGAGATGGCGAAGCCGCCGGGGCTCGCCACCGATTCCAGGCGGACGGCGATGTTGACATCGTCACCGAACACTTCGTCCTCGTCGGCGATGACGTCGCCCATGTGGATGCCGAGCCGGAACTGCATGGCGCGGTCCGCGGGCAGATGCCGGTTGCGCTCCGCCATCAGCGTCTGCATCGCCATCGCGGCTTCGGTGGCGCCGACGATCGAGGCAAACTCGAGCAGGAAGCCGTCGCCGGTGTTCTTCACGACGCGGCCGCCGTGATTGAGGATGATGGGGTGGATCGCGCTGCGATGGGCCTTGAAGGCGGCATGGGTGCCGGCCTCGTCGCTGCCCATCATGCGCGAATAGCCGGCGACATCGGCGCAGACGATGGCAGCCAGACGTCTTTCCATATCCCAGGAGCTCCAACGGATTTGCGACCGGCCACGGCGTGGCCGTCGCCTCGAATCCCGCATTTCAAGAACCCTGCCTTTATAGAGCAGATAAGGCGGCGCGAAAGTATGATCCGCATTGCAAATTCGAGGTAAATCCCACGCAATTGCGGCGGTGGACGGGGACGGGCGAACCGAATAAGCCCACCGTTGAGGCCGATGGCGGGCCGGCGGGGATCTCACATGCTGGGCATTCACGAAATCTGGCTCTTCATCCTGTCGGGCGTGCTGCTCAACATCACGCCGGGCCCTGATACCGTCTATGTGATCGGACGCAGCATGCAGATGGGCTGGCGGGGCGGGGCCGCCGCTGCGCTCGACATCAGTTGTGGCTGCTTTTTCCACGTCACGGCAGCGGCGATCGGCCTTTCGGCCCTGCTGATGGCCTCATCGACCGCGTTTTCGATCCTGAAACTGGTCGGCGCGGCCTATCTCGTCGTCACAGGACTTCAGATGCTGTGGTCGCGCCCGGCGCTGGCCTCGGCCATCGACGAACCCGTACGGAGCTCGCTGCGGCGGGTCTTCCTCCAGGGCGTCTTCACCAATGCGCTCAATCCCAAGGTCGCCCTGTTCTTCCTCGCCTTCCTGCCGCAATTCGTCGCAGCCGATTCAGCCCACAAGCCGCTCGCCTTCCTGACCCTCGGCCTGATCTTCATCTGCACGGGCACGCTGTGGTGTCTGGTGCTGGCGGCGTTCGCGGCCGGAGCCGCCCATCGCTTGCGGCGCTCCGAGGGCGTGATCGCCTGGGTCAACCGTGCGCTCGGCGGCCTCTTCATCTATCTCGGCATCCGCGTCGCCATGCTGGAGACGCGGTAGTCACTATTAGGTGTCGCGGGGGCGCGCACCTCTCCCCAGCGGGGAGAGGTCGGATCGCGAAGCGATCCGGGTGAGGGGGCGCAGCATTCGATGAGACCAAAACCCCTCACCCGGATCGCATCTATCGATGCGCTCCGACCTCTCCCTACGGGAGAGGTGAACGGAGCGTCACAGCCCATATCGATTTCCTGAGCCTTCAGGCGATTTCCTTCAGCAGCGCGCTGCCGGCGAGATAGAGGCCCAGCAAAATCATCGCGATCAGGAACCAGCGGCGAAACGCTTCCGCCGGCATCCGCGCCCGCACTGACTGGCCGATGAACATGCCGGCAAAGGCCATGGTGAGGCCGACGGCGCCGGGCACGGCATTGGCCGGCGTCAGCAATCCGCCGGCGGTCAGGTTGAAGGCGAGCGCCAGCGTCGCCGTCGTGAAGAACACGCCGAGCGCCTGCACCAGCTCGTCCTTCTCCATGCCGATCGCCTGCATGAAGGGCATTGACGGGATCACCTGCACGCCGGTCGAGGCCGAGATCACGCCGGTGACGACACCGACCACGCCGCCGACCCATTTCTCGTTCTCAGGCGCGACGCGGAAGTGGAATTTGTTCAGGCCGATCACGGCGTAGATGACGAGCAGGGCGCCGAGCACGATCGTGCCATAGCGCGCATGGGGGCCGGTCAGCGCGCCGGCATTGAGCCAGCATCCGATCACGGTGCCGATCATCAGCGGCCACAGCCGCCTCAGGATGTCGCGCAAGTGAGGGCCGACGAAGGTCTGCCAGATGTTGGTGACGATGGCGGGCACGATCACGATGGCGATCGCGCGGCTGGGCGCCATGCTCACAGCGAGCAGGCCGATGGACACGGTCGGCAGGCCCAGCCCGACCACGCCCTTGACGAATCCGGCGACCAGGAAGACGGCTGCGATGACAATGAGGAGCGGGTCGATCATATCTGCACATTGACCGAAGCCGCGCGCCGGCACAATCTGGAGGTTCCGGAGACAGCCTTCGTCTTGAACGAAGGCTAGGGCATGATCCGGACCCGGAGGGCCGCGTTAGCGCAAAGTGCGCAGCGGTTTTCCGACAAGATCATGCTCAAACAATAAGGTTGAGAGAAACTCGTCATGCGCTTCGATCTCATCGACCTCCAGCTCTTCATCGCGGTCGCCGACCAGCGCAGCATCACCCGCGGCGCGGAGCGCTCGCACCTGGCGCTGGCCTCGGCCAGCGCGCGCATCAAGGGGCTCGAGGACGCGCTTGGTGTCGCGCTGCTCAAGCGCGGCCGCCGCGGCGTCGAGTTAACCGCGGCCGGCGAGAGCCTGCTCGATCACGCGCGCCTCGTCATCCACCAGATCGACGCCATGCGCGGCGATCTCGCCGGCTTCGCCAGCGGCGTGCGCGCCAGCGTGCATTTCCTCGCCAACACCTCGGGGCTCTCGGAGCACCTGCCGAAGGCGCTGGCCGGCTTCCTGCGCGAGCATCGTGACGTCGCGATCGACATCGAGGAGCGCGAGAGCACCGACATCGCGGCGGCGATCACCGCGGGCGCTGCCGATCTCGGCTTTGCCGCCGAGCACGCGCTGCCCGAGCATATCGAGCGTTTCCGCTTCAGCGAGGATCGGTTGACGCTGGTGACGTCGCGCCGCGGCCCGTTCGCCGGCCGTCGCCAGATCGACTTTCAGGAGGCGGGGGCCTGCGACTTCGTCGGCCTGACCAGCGCCACCGCGCTTCAAATGCACATCTCGAAGCATGCGGCGCGGCTCGGCATGCGCCCACATTTCCGCGCGCGCCTGCGCGATTTCGATGCGATCTGCCAGATGGTCGCCGCCGATGTCGGCGTGGCGCTCGTGCCCGAAGCCGCCGCCCGCCGCTGCGCCAAGACGATGCCGATTGCCATGGTCCGCCTGCGCGATGCTTTCGCCAACCGGAAGCTCGTGATCTGCGCGCGCAGCTTCAAGACGCTGCCAAGGCCGGCCAAGATGCTGGTGGAGCATTTAAGGGCGGCGGCGGTGTGAAGGGGCTACGCTTACCCTCCCCTGGAGGGGGAGGGTCGGCTCACATTGAGCGTAGCGAAATGTGAGACGGGGTGGGGTGACGGTCTCTCTGCGTCGGACAGTGGCCGTGTGGAGAGATCACCCCACCCCCCTCGCGCGGCGCGCGATCGACCCTCCCCCACCACGGAGGGTGCACCGTCCATGCGGCACCT
>NZ_JAULLN010000023.1:0-140447 GCF_041357655.1 Bradyrhizobium sp. DN3
CACCAGTCTGGCACACCGATGCCGTTCGGGGGCCGTCCATCCCATCATTGCGAGCCAACGGGTCCGCGCGACGCGCGGCCCGATGACAGGCTCCGCAAAGCAATCCAGAATGTTTCCGCGGAGACAGTCTGGATTGCTTCGTCGCAAGGGCTCCTCGCAATGACGGGTGTGGGAGCAGAGTGCACAAGTCTCGCGCAGTCCTGTGAGAGCGAACATCCCGCAGGTTGCAACGGTCAGCCTGATTGGCCATGATGCCACCCGGGATCTTTGGGGCAGGGCATGCCGGCAGCAACGGGGCTCTCCGTCTCGGCGGAGAAATCGACGACGGCGCATGTGGTGTGGGCGAGCGCGCTTGGCACCGCGATCGAATGGTATGACTTCCTGATCTACGGCACTGCCGCGGCGCTCGTGTTCAACAAGCTGTTCTTCCCGAGCTTCGATCCCTTCGTCGGCACGCTCGTGGCGTTCTCGACCTATGCGGTCGGCTTCGTGGCGCGGCCGATCGGCGGCGCGATCATCGGGCATTACGGCGACCGGCTCGGCCGCAAGACCATGCTGGTCGCGACCATGATCGCGATGGGGCTCGGCACTTTCCTGATCGGCTGCCTGCCGACCTACAGCCAGATCGGCGTCTGGGCGCCGATCCTGCTCGTCTGCCTGCGCTTCATCCAGGGCATCGGGCTCGGGGGCGAATGGAGCGGCGCGGTGGTGATGGTGATCGAGCACGCCGGCAATCGCCGCGGCTTTTACGGCAGCCTGGTGCAGGTCGGCTTTCCCGTCGGCGTCGCCGCCTCGACCGGCATCTTCGGCCTGATGACGAAGCTGCCCGAGGCCGACTTCCTGAGCTGGGGTTGGCGCGTGCCGTTCCTGATCAGCATTCTGCTCGTCGGCATCGGCTTCATCGTGCGGCTCAAGCTCGCGGAAACGCCGCATTTCAAGGAGGTGGTCGAGCGCAAGGAGGTGCTGGCGCAGCCGGTGCTCGAGGTGCTGCGCCGCGACTGGCGCAGCTTTCTGCTGGCGATCGGCATCACGGTGTCGGAGGTCGGGCTCGCTTATCTCCTCACCGTCTTCACCGTGGTCTATGCCACGACGAAGCTCGGACTGCCGCGGCAGGTGATCCTCGACGCGGTCGTCTGTGCCGCCATCGTCGAGTTCGCGACGCTGCCGCTCGCGGGGTGGCTCTCCGACCTCTTCGGCCGCAAGGCGCTGTATCTCGCCGGCGGCGTGTTCTCGGTGGCGCTGGCGTTCCCGCTGTTCTGGTTCCTCGACACCAGGGAGCCGGCGCTGATCACGCTCGCGCTCGTCGTCACCATGACGCTGACCCATGCGCTGCTGTTCGGGCCGAAGGCCGCGTTCATGCCGGAACTGTTCCGCACCCAGGTGCGCTACAGCGGCGCCTCGCTCGGCGCCAACGTCGCGGCGGCATTGAGCGGCGGCTTCTCGCCGTTGATTGCGGCCGCGCTGCTGGCATGGGCCGGCTCGTACTGGGCGGTGTCGGTCTACATCATCGCGCTGTCGATCATCACGATCATCGCAACGCTGATGGCACCAGAGACGGCGCGCGAGTCACTGAAGTTCTGAGCGTCGCGGCAAGCAGGCGGGATTTGCCGCGTTCGGAATCACCAGGAAGGTGATGGTCGCTGGCGCAAGCCGGATTGCTCCCGCCGGCGTTGCCTGCGCCTCGAGCCTGGGCAGCATGCCATCGGCAGTCAGCGTGAGCGTCTTGCCGTTCAACTGCACGGTCGGGCCTTGGAGCCGCACCGCGTGCAGTGTGTACCGCTCGGCAGAATCCGAGAGCGTCAGCGGGTGCGTTGCGCTGCGCGAGGCGTTGATGGCGAGCAGCGACACCGCGCCCGCCATGGCCGGGTGGCAATGCGCGTAGAGATGAAGATCGGACGAAGCGGCCCTGCCTGCGTCGAGCACGATCGTTCCCATCAGCCCGCGCCAGAGCAGCGCAGCCCAGTAACTCGGCCGCGGCCGGAACGTTGCTTCGTCGAGCAGGCCGTAATCGCTGGCGGCCAGCGTATTGTGCATCACCACCTGGACGCCGGCCTTCGCCAGGCGTCCGAGCTGGTCGAGATAGCGGAAGGTGTCGAGAAAGGTCTGGTCCCATCGGCTGCCGCCGCAGGCCGCATCAGCCGTCTCGGTCAGCCAGATCGGCTTGCCCGGCTCGAAGGCATCGCGCAGGGCTTGGTAGGTCTTGAGTGTCGCATCCGTGCGCGCCAGCCATTCCTCCGAGAGCGCCTGCGCCGGATCATCGTGCCCGCCGCAGCGTGGCGAGATCGTGTTGTAGTGATGATAGGAGAAGCGATCGACGCCGGGTCCGGATGCGGCGAGCAGGTCGCGCGTTGTGATGGCCGCGCCGGATGGCGATGGTGCGTCGCCGGTCGAGCCTGGGCCGAGGATCAGCGTCTCCGGCGCGGCGCGCCGCATCCAGTCGCGGAAGATCTTGAAGTCGCGGCCATAGGCGGCCGCGTCATAGCCGGCCGGTGCACCGTTGGTCGCTGCGAGCGTCGGCTCGTTCATGAATTCGGCGGCGGCGATGCGGCCGCCCAGCGCGTGTGTGGTGTCGACCAGCTGCTGCGCCTGGTCCGGTTTCCACACGCCATCGGTATCGCGGCTGCCGGGACTGATCGCAAAAGAGGTGACGATCTCCGCATCGACCGCGCGCGCGAACTCGACGACGCCGCGCCACTGCGCACGGCTGAGCACGGAGTTGAATCCCGGCGGCGGCTTTCCCGGCGCGTCGGCAAAGAACGTCGCATTGGCCCAGGTTCCGCTGACGCGCAGATAGGCCGGCGACAAGGCGGCGGCGAGCAGGCGCAGGCGTGCATTGGCCAGATCGATCGGCGGTCTTGCGCTGTAACGATCCCGCTGGTCGAAGCCTCGTGCCGTTCGCGGATAGGGCTTCCAGAACCGTCCGCCCGTCACCTCCACCATCTCGATGTTGTAGGACTGAAAGCGCGTATCGACCGTTCCGACCGCCTTCAATTCCGCTGCCGCGACGGTGCCGTCGTCGACGCTCGCCGCGCACAACGTTGCGGCCGCGAGCAGCGCAATCGTCATCGCCCCTGCTGCTGCGCAAGCGGTCCGGCGCGTTCGGGAGCCTTGTCGATCATGCATGGTATTTCTTCATGCCCGCTGCGGGTCCACATGCATAAGGGCCCCCCGGCCCTTGCCTAAACCGACATTTCTATCTTCCTTTGACGTCGCCGTCGCCGCCGAGAGCTTCCGGGGCATCCGCACCGGGGCGCCTGGAGAACCCGTTGCGAGGGCCTGCTGGGACGAGCCCGACAGCCGACGATCAGCGCGGGTAGGGCGAAAAAATTTCTGGCAGCCCCCTTGAAATCGATATCCGTTTTTCTAGGTCGTTTTTTGCCGCGAGAGCGGTGTGCCGGATGCCAGAATCGGGTCCGGCACGGGCGCCGGGCTGGTCTTTTCGGACCCGTCTGAAACCCCCGCCTTGCGCTCCTTCGTATCCATCTTGCTCTTTGGAGGACTTGGTTATGAGGACCAATTTTGATTTCGCGCCTCTGTGGCGCTCCACCATCGGCTTCGACCACCTGGCCGACCTCGTCGACAGCACGCTGCGCCAGGCGACCGAGGACAACTATCCCCCCTACAACATCGAGCGTTCCGGTGAAGACCACTACCGGATCAGCCTTGCCGTGGCGGGGTTCGGCGTTAACGACATCGCGGTGACGGCCGAACAGAACGCGCTCACCATCGAGGGCAAGAAGCCCGAGACTGCTGCGCGCGAATACCTGTACCAGGGCATTGCCGCCCGCCCCTTCAGGCGCGTGTTCAATCTCGCCGACTATGTTCAGGTGAAGCAGGCCTCGTTCCAGGACGGGCTCCTGATCATCGACCTCGTCCGCGAGGTTCCGGAAGCCATGAAGCCGCGCCGGATCGAGATCGCGAGCTGCACATCTCCTACGTCGCAGATCGAGCAGGAGAAAGCAGCTTAGGCTCGTCCAAAGCGTTGTCTTGGAGCGTGGACGGCATGTGGCCTCCGCGCTCCCGAGACCGTTGAATGAAGGAGAACACCATGGCTATTCGCGATCTTATTCCCTGGTCGAGAAACCAGGAGCTTGTGCAGGCGCGCGGCAGCTACGATCCGTTCATGACGCTGCATCGCGAGATGAACCGTCTGTTCGACGATATGTTCCGGGGCTTCGGCGGACCCGGCCTGTCGCCGCTCATGGAGGGGCGCTTCGGCTGGCCCAAGATCGAGCTCAGCGACACCGACAAGACGCTGACGATCTCGGCGGAGCTGCCCGGGATGACGGAGAAGGACGTCCAGATCGAAATCGCCAGGGGCGTCCTGACGATCCGCGGCGAGAAGAAGGATGAGCGCAAGCACGAAGGCAAATACTTCACCGAGCGCTACTACGGCGCCTTCGAGCGGCAGATTCCGCTTGAGGACGTCGATGAAGACAAGGCAGAGGCATCGTTTAAGGACGGGGTCCTGACCGTATCGCTGCCGAAGTCGGAGAAGGCACGCGAAGGCGTCAAGCGCATCGCAATCAATACGCATTAGCAACCACGGGCGGCGCCGGTCGGCGCCGCCGTCCATCGTCAACAAACCCGCCCCTTGGAAAGGAGCATGAGGGGAGGCACGACCGATGACCAACGTGAATACCAATGCCGGCGCTCTCAACCCGCTGTTTCATCCCGCTGCCCATTACGACTCACCTGCCGACGTCCTGAATGCTGAGGAGCTCTCCACACCGGAGAAACGGATCATCCTCTCGTCCGGGTCATCGTCGATGCCCAGCGCGGCTACGTACTGACCAACAATCACGTGGTCGAAGGTACCTCCGCCGTTCAGATCACCACCAAGGACGGCCGGCAGTTTTCCGCCAAAGTCATCGGCCGTGATCCGCCGACGGATGTCGCGGTGCTCCAGATCCAGAACCCGGCCGGGCTCAAGGCGCTTTCCTTCGGCGACAGCGACGCGCTCGAAGTCGGGGATTTCGTGCTTGCGATCGGCAACCAGTCGCCGCGCCGATCAGTGTTGCTGGCATACCAAATATCGATTATCAGCCAGATCGGCGCGCATGACGCCGCCCAAGAAGGCGAAGGGAGCACCTGAGATGAAGAGGACCTCACCCACGCGACGCGATCTGCTCGCAACCGCCGCGGTCGCGACCGCGGCCACCATGGCGAACGTCGCACCGGCCGCCGCGCAGGCCGGGCCCAAGCCGATCTTCCCGGTGCCGATGGTGACGATCCCGATCGTCGGCGAGACTCAAGTGTTCCAGGTCCGCCGCATCTACTGCATCGGCCGCAACTACGCGGCGCATGCGATCGAGCGCGGCTCGGATCCGAACCGCGAGCCGCCGTTCTTCTTCCAGAAGCCGACCGACGCGATCCAGAACGTCGCGATCGGCGAGGTCGCCGATCATCCCTATCCGTCGCTGACCAAGAACTATCATCATGAGGTCGAGCTGGTCGCGGCGCTGAAATCCGGCGGCACCAACATTCCCGTCGAGAAGGCGCTCGACCATGTCTACGGTTATGCGCTCGGTCTCGATATGACCCGGCGCGATCTCCAGAACGGCATGGCCACGGAGAAGAAGCCCTGGGAGATCGGCAAGAGCTTTGATCATGCTGCCGTGCTCGGTCCGATTCATCCGGCAAGCAAGACCGGCCATTTCGAGAAGGGTGCGATCTCGCTGGCGGTGAACGGCACCGTGCGACAGAACTCCGATCTCAGCAAGATGATCTGGAGCGTCGCCGAGCAGATCGCAAAGCTGTCGGAAGCGTTCGAACTGAAGGCCGGCGACATCATCTATTCCGGCACGCCGGAGAATGTCGGCCCGGTGGTGAAGGGCGACGTGCTCGTGTGCAAGCTCGAGGGCCTCCCGGACATGTCGATCAAGATCGTGTAACAGTTGCGCTGAGTGGCCGGCTTACAACCCCGGTTGAGGGCGCAAGCTGGAAACAGCGAGTTCCATGGTCGATTGCCCCTTGTTGGCCGGCAAGCGAACTTCGTACGGCCATATTTGAGCAGGAGTGATCTCCCGCGAGGGAGGCACTCCGATGAACAAGGCTCTGATCACCGCCATTGCAATGCTGGCTTGCGTGCCCGCGAGCGCAGTTGCGCAGGAGCGCGCGGGCGATGCAGCGCTCGGCGCCTTGTCCGGTGCGGTCGTGCTGGGCCCGGTCGGGGCCGTCGCCGGAGCTTTGGTCGGCTACACGGCTGGACCTTCGATCGCCCGGTCCTGGGGCATGAGAGGTTCGCAGTCGGCAAGGCACCGCCAGCCGCCGCGTCGCGCGGCCGCGACCCGCGTTCCAGCGCCCACGCGCGAGGCGATGGCTGCCAACGGCCAGATGAGAGCTGCCGGCAATCCGACCCCGCCGGTTCAAGCCGCGCCCCCCGTACCGCCGCAAACCTCGACGCCGCCCGTTCAGGGATTCGACTGAGGCCGATCGATAGTCCGCGCAATCAGCGCGGCTTGGCGAACGATCATGGCGAGGCCTGCGTCCTGATCTAGGCTTGGCCGAGGATTTTCTTCGCGGCGCGAAGATGCGGCTTGTCGATCATCTGACCGTCGAGGCGCAGCGTGCCGGAATTGGGATTGCTCGCGAACGCGGCGATCACCCTCGTAGCCCATGTGCGCTCAGCGTCGGTCGGCTCGAAGGCCGCGTTGACGACATCGACATGCTTGGGATGGATCAACGCCTTGGCCGAAAAACCGTCGCGCCGTGCCGCGCGCGTTTCGGCTTCGAGGCCGGCGAGATTGTCGATGTCGGTGTAGACGGTGTCGATCGGCGCGACCTCGGCCGCCGCCGCCGCCATCAGGCAGAGATCGCGCGCGAGCCGATAGGGGCTGTGGAACACGCCGCCCGACGCCTTCTCGGTGGCGCCGAGCGAGGCCGAGAGGTCTTCCGCGCCCCACATCAGGCCGGCGAGGCGCGGGGAGCATCCCTTGTAGCTGCCGAGGCCGAAGATCGAGCCCGCGGTCTCCGTCGCGACGCAGACGATACGCGTCGTGCCGATCGTGATGCCAGACGCCGCCTCGAACGCTTCGAGCCAGGTCGCCACCTGCCGTACGTCGTCGCCGCCTTGCGATTTCGGCAGCACGATGCCGTCGGGCTTGCCCGGCATCACGGCGGCGAGATCGGCGAGCGTCATGCCGGTGTCGAGCGCGTTGACGCGGACGTAGAGCTGATGCGGGCCGCGAGAGCTCTTCAGCATCGCCAGCGTCAACCCGCGCGCTTCGTCCTTCTTCTCGATGACGACGGAGTCCTCGAGATCGATGATCAGCGCGTCGGCCTTGCCTTCGCTCGCCTTCTCGAATTTGCGCGGGGAATCACCCGGCACGAACAGCATCGAACGCATCAGACTGGCCTCTTGTGCATCATCGCCATGCGCCGGCATTTGCCGACGACATCGTCGTTCTGGTTAAGAGCGTGGTGCTCGAACTCGACGATGCCCGCCCTGGGGCGCGATTTCGATTCCCGCAACGAAAGCACCTTCGTCGTTGCCCGTAACGTATCGCCATGGAAGACAGGCTTTGGAAAAGTGACGTCGGTCATGCCGAGATTGGCAACGGTAGTCCCCAGGGTCGTATCATAGACCGTCATGCCGATCATGATGCCGAGGGTGTAAAGGCTGTTGAAAATGCGCTGGCCGAATTCGGTCTTTTCGGAGAAATGCGCGTCGATGTGCAGCGGCTGGGGGTTGAGTGTCAGCAGGCTGAACATGG
This sequence comes from Bradyrhizobium sp. DN3, assembly GCF_041357655.1. Lineage (NCBI taxonomy): Bacteria > Pseudomonadati > Pseudomonadota > Alphaproteobacteria > Hyphomicrobiales > Nitrobacteraceae > Bradyrhizobium > Bradyrhizobium sp. DN3. The sequence goes on from NZ_JAULLN010000023.1 coordinate 7,716, forward strand.
TGTTGTCCATCTCCGTGACGGTCCGGGTCAGCGGATGCCTGAACTCCTGGCCCACGGAAAAGTCCTCGAAATAAAGTCCGGTCATCGCGGTTTCCCTCCCTGCGAAATAACAGCGCGCTCGCACAGTCGCGCCGCATGACCCTATGCATGGTACACACAGTTGGCAGACAAATTCACGTATCTGTATTCAGTTTTTCGAGCTAAAGAACGCAACCGAGGGAACGTCCGGGTAGAAATTGGCCATAGCCTTTTGGGTGGGTCACGCGAAGAGAAGAGAGATTGCGCGCGGTCGCGGCTTCCACGGTCATTTTCTGGCTCGCCTCAAAGATCGGGCACGTGAGTCGCCGCTGCTCCCAATAAGGAGATCAAGAACATGGATTTCGCGCTCACCGATCAGCAGGAAGCCATTCGCGACGCCATCGCCAAGATCTGCGAAGGCTTCCCCGATGCCTATTGGCTGAAGAAGGACCACGACGGCGGCTTCCCGCACGACTTCCACAAGGCGCTGGCCGATGCCGGCTGGCTCGGCATCTGCGTGCCGGAGGAGTATGGCGGCTCCGGGCTCGGAATCACGGAAGCCGCGATCATGATGCGCACGATCGCCGAATCCGGTGCCGGCATGTCCGGCGCGTCCGCGGTGCACATCAACGTGTTCGGGCTCAATCCCGTCGTCGTATTCGGCACCGAGGAGCAGCGCAAGCGCATGCTGCCGCCGATGGTCGAGGGCCGCGAGAAGGCGTGCTTCGCCGTCACCGAGCCCAACACCGGCCTCAACACCACCCAGCTCAAGACCCGCGCGGTCGCCAAGAACGACCGCTACATCGTAAACGGCCAGAAGGTGTGGATCTCGACCGCGCAGGTCGCGCACAAGATCCTGCTGCTGGCGCGCACCACGCCGCTGGAAGAGGTACGCTCGCCGACCCACGGCCTCAGCCTGTTCTACACCGATTTCGACCGCAACAGGATCAAGGTCCACGAGATCGAGAAGATGGGCCGCAAGATCGTCGATTCCAACGAGCTGTTCTTCGAGGACTTTGAAATTCCGATGGAGGATCGGATCGGCGAGGAAGGCAAGGGCTTCCAGTACATCCTCGAAGGCATGAACCCGGAGCGTATCCTGATCGCGGCGGAAGCCGTGGGCCTCGGCAAGCTCGCGCTGTCGCGCGCGACCGAGTACGCCAAGACGCGCGTGGTGTTCAACCGCCCGATCGGCAAGAACCAGGGCATCCAGCATCCGCTGGCGGTGAACTGGGTCGAGCTCGAGGCGGCCTGGCTGATGGTGATGTCGGCGGCCTGGCAATACGACAAGGGCATGCCCTGCGGCGCCGCAGCTAATGCGGCAAAGTATCTCGCCGGCGAAGCCGGCTTCTCGGCTTGCGAGCAGGCGGTGATGACCCATGGCGGCTTTGGTTACGCCAAGGAATTCCACGTCGAGCGGTACCTGCGCGAGATCCTGATCCCACGCATCGCGCCGGTCAGCCCGCAGCTTGCGCTCAGCTTCATCGCAGAAAAAGTGCTTGGCCTCGCCAAGTCCTATTGATCTGCGGATTGTCCGGCAGGATCTGCGATGTCCGGAGAGACCTCGCTGATCGATCCAACTGACGGCTGTTGATGCAGCTGCGTGGCTTCGCGAGATAACTCAATTCATCATCGCAAGCGTCGGGCGCTGGCTCTCGCCGGACCCGATGATCCCAGGCAGATCCGCCGCCTCGCCGGCGATCATGCCCGACATCTGCCAGAACAGATGGGCGAGGCGCGAGAACACCAGCCGCTCGCGCTCGGCACGAACGGTGCCATCGGGGATGGTCACGGTTTCCAGGCCGACGACCTTCTTGAAATCCGGCCAGATCGTCATCGACTGCGCGATCACGGAGTAGCAGCGTGGATCCTCGTCGCTCTCGTCGGGCGCGGGTGGCAGGCCCGGATATTGCGTCGGCGCGGCGTAGAATTTGTAGGCGCCATAGCCGAGCTGGAGCAGGAATTTTTCGGAGATGGCTGCGTCGGCGGCAAAGGAGACCAGGCGGGCTTCGCTCAGCATGTCCGGGTCGATCGCGCCGAGGTCCGATGCGCGGAGCGCCGAGCAGAAGGCGAGCTCGCGATTGTGCTCGCGGAGCAGATTGGCCAGCGGCTGCTGCTGTTGCACGGTGTCGGTGAGCAGGATGATGGTCTTGAGCATCTGGGATGTTCCTCAGGGAAAGAGGTGGCGTGCGGTCGTGACCGCGTCGTCGGAAGCACAGGTGGCGAAGAAATCGTTGGCGATGCGATGTCCCGGCGCGATCTCCAGGATGCGGTAACGGGCCAAGCCAGCGGCTTCGCGTACGGCGCCGACGTCCTCCTGCCAGGCGCAGAGCGACAGCTCCAGCCGGCCGTAGCCGCCGCAATCGGCGGCATAAGCGCCCGTCACAGCCTCAACGGTGGCGGCCACCGCGCCGGCATCGCTGGTGGAAATGTCGCGCAGGATCACGGCGATGCCGTTGCCGGCTTCGGGTTTCGAGGTCATGACCATGAAGGCGTCACGCGCGCCGGTGCGGCCGGCGCGGCGGGCCGTGCGCACGATGCCTGCAAAGCCAGGATCGGGGCCGAGCTCGAGTGTCGTCGTCTGCTGGTCGTGCAGGATCGTGGCCCGCATCGCACTGAGGTCGCCGTTCAGCGCGTGATAGGACCGCGGCAGCCATACGGTGTCGAGCGGCACCTGTGACGACGTCAGGCTCCAGGCCTGGTCCAACAGATAGCCCTCCCAGATCGCGGGATAGGAGGCGGCAAGCTGTTGCCATGTGCGAAGCAGCCGCTCCGCATCGGCGGAGCGGCCGAGATAGAGCGTGCGCGCCGACATCTCCCACCGATTCCACTTGTGGAGCGCCACGTCGCAGCCGAGGAAGGAGGGCAGCAGCGGCGCTTCGCGCAAGGCCGCCTCGGCGTCGACGTACAGCAGCGGCTCGCGATATTTGTTCCACATCCGCACAATGAACTCCGCCTTCTCGAAGCAGAGGATGCGGTCGTCGAACTCCGTCTCGACCGGCTCGATATGGCAATCGAGGTGCAGGCGTTCGACCGATTGGCGGAGGCGTAGGGGCGCCGCCTCGTCGCTGCCGCGCGGATAGCAGGAGATGATCCGCGGCCGGAGCGTGCAGGCGTCGGCCGTGACGAGGAATTTCGACCAGCCGATGCCGCCCCACCACATCTCGTGCGGGCCGTCCGCGCCGCAGGGGCCGACGGTGCCGAATTCGGTCAGCTTGGACTTGAGGAAATCGAAGCCGGGATTCTCGCTTCTGGGAATGACGACGGCGCAAGCGGGATTGAGCGCGCGGTAGAGCAGCTCGGCTGCCGCGCCGCTCGGCGGCTCCTCGAGGATCATGACACCGTTGCGCCCGTCCGGGACGCCGTCGAGCGTCGGCGCACCGTACTGACCGACGAGCCAGGCCAGCCGGTCGCGCTGGGTCCGGCCGAGCCGGATGCCGCCGGATTGCAGCAGCCGATCAAGATTCGCGTGTGTCTCGTCCGTCAATTGCGTGCCCCCTCGTAAGCCCTTGGACTTCAACGCTTGGGGCGGCGCGATCAGGCGGACTATTTCGGGCTGGCGGCGAGCGATGTGATCGCAATGGAATAGATCGCGATCTCCTGCGTCATCGGGAGGACCGGAATCAGCAGGCAGCCGTCCTCGGTCTCGGTGCGATAGTGGCCGCCGGTCCGCTGCACGCCGGCATAGACCAGGACATCGGCCGCAATGCCGATGACGTCCTGGCTGCCGGCGGCATCGCGAACATCCTCGCCGTGCTGCACGGTCATGCCATGAAGGAGGCCCTCGGGCGCGAATTTTGCCAGCGGCAGGGCGATCACGGCGATTGCCATGGTGCGGGCCAAGGGAACGCGCAGGCGCAGCTCGCCGAGCCCGTTGCGATGGATGGTCACGCTCTCCATCGTTGCACTCCCGTCGGCACGGAACAGGCCGACCTGAACCCGCTCGCAGGGCCTTTCCTCGAACACGTCTGCGGGCAGGCGGTTGGCACCGAACAGCACATAGAGATAGCCGTAGGACGGTGACAGGGCGGCAAAGCTGCCGGCGAGCCACATCGGTGGCGCAGCCGCGGTGCAGGCGGCCGAGAGCCCGCGGGCGGTGATCTGATCGCGTACGAATTGCTTGTCGAGCAACGGCGCGAGCGCATGGGTGCCGAGATTGACGTCGTGCTTCAACGTGCCGAGCAGCGCCAGCTCGTCATCGTCAGGCAGCAGCAGGAGCCGTGCCAGCGTCGCCGCGCACCAGCGCGCGGCGACGTCGGGTGCAGCGTGAGGATCGAGGCGGTAGTTGCGCGCGATCTCGCCTGCACTCGCCGCGAAAGCCAGCGCGCCGGCCTGGATCTCCGCGGCGAGCGCCACCTGCTCGGCGGGACGTGGATTGATCTCGCGCAGCACCGCGCCGCGGTCGTAGTCGCGCACCGAGCCGTCGGCGGCGCAGCAGGCCTGCTCCAGCAACGCGACGTTGCGGATCAGCATGCGTTTGACATGCGGTGTGACCACGAGATCGGAGATGAAGCCGGCCGCGCTGTCCTCCTCAGTGAGGTCGTCGAAGGCGTCGTCGAGCGTCATCAGATAGGCGCCGTGGAGGCGTATCTTGATGCCTTCCAAATCGAAGACGCGGCGCAGCGCCTTTTGCACGCTGCCGGAATAGCCGAGATCGGCGAGGACGAGATCGGTGCAATCGTCGAAGCCGGGGATGGCATGGCGGAGATAGGCGAGCAGCCGGGCGCGCAGGCCCGCGCCGAGCGCGACGATCTCGGCCGGATCCATCAGTCCGGGAAGCGCCTCGGCGAGCTCTTCGCCGGAGGCGATGCCAACGGGACAGCCGGCGAAGAACGCTGCCACCTTCGGCGGCATGATCTTGAGCATGTCGTGGAAGGTCGGTGCGTCGATCTTGAAGACCTTGCCGAGAAGATCGACCAGCGGCTGCATCGTGTCGGCCGAAGCGATCAGGCTGACGCGGCGGTTGATCTCGAGATAGGATGCCGTCCCGCCATGCAGATCCTGCCAGATCCGGTGCGACAGGAAGCCGTCGCGGCCGAGAAAGCCGAGGGCGACCTGCCGGCCGTGGCCCGCAAGGTCTTCGCAGCGCCGCGCCACGAAAGCGTCGAATGCCGCCATCACGGGGCCTAGAACGGTCAGACCCAGATGGAAGGCTGGAGACCTCTCGACACTGCGGTTGGTGACGACGCGCCGCAGCGTTCGCGCGCCGTGATCGAGCCGCGATGGCGCGCCCGTGCACAGCAGCTCGAACAATGCCGTCTCGCGCTGAAACTTCGAAGCCAATTGCGCGGTCGCCTGCGGATAATAGCGGGGGTGGATGCCGTGGCGCTTGGCGCCCTTGATGTCGGCCTTGTCGCTGTCGCCGACATGGAAGGAGGAGGCGGCGTCGATACCCTGCTCGGAGAGATATGTGGCGAACAGTGTTTCGCTCTTGCTGCTGCCATGGTCGCAGGACGCATAGAGGAAGTCCCATGTCAGTCCGGGACGGCAAGCCCGCAGCAAATGGCCCAGCCGCTCGGAATCCCAATACGTGTCGGAGATGAATCCGACGTGATTGCCGGCGCGCTTCATGTCCAGATATTGCCTGATCATGTCGGGATTGGCGCGGCAGAGCTCGAGTTCGGCGGCGAACTCGGCCTCGACCAGATCGTTCAGGTCGCCGCGTGAAAGGCCGAACAGCCTGAACGGAAAATAGGAATAGATCTCGGCGATGTGCACTTCGCTAGCACCGCGCTTCTCCTTCGCCGTTCGGCGCGCGCGCGATTCGGCCTGGATTCGATGCTGAACGAAACTCGTGGAAACATTCGGACGAGATCTTGAAATGTCCAAAAGCTCGTAAGTCCTTTCAAATACGCCATCCGGCGTCGTGCAGGCGCGCAGCAGAAACGTATCGAAAACATCGAATGACCAAGCAGAAACAATTTGCGCACGGCGCTCTGCGCCGGCCGTCGCTAACTTCATGCTGCAATTCCCCGTCCACCAACACGATTAACGTGCGCATGCGTGGAGTCAGGCGCTACGAATGCGAAAAAAATTCACGCGCGATTCAAAATCGCGCTCGTCGCGACTGACAGATTCAAAAAAATCGCTAGGTTCGAAAAAGGTGATTCGGAAAAAATTGCCGAGTGCAGAAGTCGTCGCGCGTTCATTCACACTCGGAAACGATCGCTTCTTTCACGCGCTGCGCGCGTGTCGCGTGCGATCACCTAGTGCCGCGTAATGTCAGCGTTTTCTTACCGCTACATCTGTTCAGGATGGATGATCCGCCATGGCGCGAGACGATGTGATGATTGCAGGATTGACGCGCGCACTTCGCGCACAGTCGGCAATTATTGCCCGATACTCGGCAAAAGTGACCTGCTAACATCTTGAAAAACAACAAAAATTCTCCGCCTGGATTGTTTGGGCCCCGCGTTCAACGCCTGGAAGCCGTGTGGCATGTGCGCCGCCGGCATTGCGGGTTGGAGGTTGCGGGATGAGTTACGCTGCTGATGTCATGGCTCCCGCCGAGGCCGAGATCACGGGGCCGGCCGATGCGGTCATGCCGTTGACGCCGTCGGTGCCGCTCGCGCCTGACAGCTCGCCTGATACCGCCGATGTCGTCTTCGACGAGGACAGCGAACTGCTGGATAGGCTAGCGGCCGGCGACGAAGCCGCGTTCCGCATGCTGGTCGAGCGCCATATCGATCGCGCTTACGCGATCGCGCTGCGCATCGTCGGCAACGCTGCGGACGCCGAGGACGTGGTGCAGGACACTATGCTCAAGATCTGGAGCCATCGCGGACGCTGGCAGCACGGCCGCGCCAAATTCTCGACCTGGCTCTACCGCGTCATCTCCAACCGCTGCATCGATCTCCGGCGCAAGCCGCGCAACGAGAATGTCGAGACGGTGCCGGAAGTCGCCGACGCCCAGCCCGGCGCCGTCGAAATCATCGAGCGCAACGAGCTGAACGACATGTTGGAGCTCGCGATGCAGCGCCTGCCCGAGCAGCAGCGCATCGCGGTGATCCTGTCGTACCACGAGAACATGAGCAACGGCGAGATCGCGCAGGTGATGGACACCACGGTGGCTGCGGTGGAGTCGCTGCTCAAGCGCGGCCGGCAGCAGCTCCGCCAGCTCCTGCGCAAGCACGAGCGCGACATCCGCACCGCGTTTACCGACTGCTAACCATAAAAATTGCCTCGCGAAAAATTTCGCGCCTGATCTCCCAGCGCTCCGTCGTTTGAGCGAACGGACGGGGCTGCGGTCCGCGTCGTCGTAAGTCGATTTCAACGATGCGGCACGCTTGCCCATCAGCACAGGAGCTTCCAATGCCCGCAATCAATACCAATACCGCCGCCAATGCCGCGGTCCGCTACCTCAACATCAACTCCTCGCAGGAAACCAGCTCGCTCTCGAAGCTGTCGAGCGGTTCGCGCATCACGTCTGCGTCCGACGATGCCGCCGGCCTTGCGATCTCCACCCGCATCTCCTCGGACGTCACCACCTTGCAGCAGGCCGCGACCAACGCCTCGCAGGCCACCGCGATCCTCCAGACCGCGGATGGCGGCGCCTCGAACATCTCCGACATCCTGGCGCGCATGAAGTCGCTGGCTTCCGAATCCGCTTCGGGAACCACGACCGACTCCAGCCGCGCCTATATCAACTCGGAGTTCACGCAGCTCACGAGCGAAATCGATTCGATCGCCTCCGGCACTCGCTACTCCAGCCAGAGCCTGCTCGATGGCTCGAGCGTGTTCGCCTCCGGCGTTTCGGTGCTGGTCGGCTCCTCGGGCTCGGACACCATCACGATCACGCTCACGAGCCTCACGGCCTCTTCGCTCGGCGTGTCCTCGCTCGACGTCAGCACGCTGTCGGATGCGACCTCGGCGTTGACCGCGCTGGATACGGCGATCGACACGGTCTCCGCGGCCCGCGCCAGCATCGGCGCCCAGGAGTCGCGGTTTAACTTCAGCGCGGACTCGATCTCGACCCAGACCCAGAACCTGCAATCCGCAAACTCGGCCATCAAGGACGTCGACATCGCGGCCGAACAATCCAAGCTCTCCTCCGCGGAAGTGAAGACCCAGGCTGCCGTCTCGGCGCTCGCCGCGGCGAACCAGATGCCGCAGTACCTGCTCAAGCTGCTGGGCTGATGAAAACCAGCGCGGGCCGGCATGATGCCGGCCCGCCCTCTATCAGGGACCGCCACGCAAAGTGACCACCGTCAGTTCCAGCACCAGCACAAGCTCCACGAGTTCGGCAGTCTCGGTCACCACGAGCGGGACCACCAATTCGAGCAGCATCGACTGGTCGGCGCTGATCCAGGCCGCCGTCGACGCCAAGACCGCGCAGGCCACGACGATCTCGACCTCGATCACGAACAACGAGGCGAAGATCTCGGCGTATCAGACGCTCCAGAGCGATTTGAAGACGCTGTATTCGGGGCTGGCGTCGCTGGCGACCTCGGTCGTCAACTCGCTTTCCAGCAGCGCATTCGCCACACGCGCGGCAAGTATCGGTTCGACGGGAGACGTGAGCGCCTCCTCGGCGCTCTCGATGACCCTTCAGAGCGGTGCCGCGACGGGCGACCACACGCTGACGATCAGCCAGCTCGCGACCGCGCAGAAGGTGATCGGCGCCTCGCAGTCGAGCCAGACCGACGAGCTCGGCTATTCCGGCACGTTTTCGATCGGTCTCGAAGGCGGTGCTACGTCCGACATTACCGTCACCAGCACGATGTCGCTCCAGGACGTCGTCGATGCCATCAATGCCCAGACCTCGACCACCAACGTCCAGGCATCGATCGTGCAGGTCTCCAGCGGCTCATACGAGATGGTGTTGACGGGCACGGAGGATGCCGCCGACATCACCTACTCCAGCACGTCGGGCGACGACATCCTGAACGAGCTCGGCGTGACCGACAGTTCGGGGAATTTCGCCGACGTGCTTCAGCAGGCGCAATCGGCGGAGTTCACGCTGGACGGCATCGCGATGACCCGCGACACCAACGACATCTCCGACGTCCTGAGCGGGGTCACCTTCAGCCTGCTCCAGGCGACGCCCGACGGAACGACGCTGAACATCAGTATCGAGCCCGATACCAGCCAGATCGAATCGGCAGTCGAGACCTTCGTCACCAACTACAACGCGTTTCGCGACGAGGTCGTCGCCCAGCAGGCGACCGCGACGGACGGCACGGCAGCCTCGACCGCGGTTCTGTTCGGCGACGGAACCATGCGCAACATCATGGATGCGCTGCAAAATGCCCTGAATAGCACCGTGGGCGGGCTGACGATGGCCGACCTCGGTCTGTCGTTCAACGAGAACAACGAGCTCGAGCTCGACACCAGCACGCTTTCGGACATCCTGACCACAAATCTCAGCGGCGTAACCAACCTGCTGTCGGCGCAGACGACGACGTCGTCCAGCCAGCTCAGCGTCATCAATACCGGGACATCGCCGCAATCCTTCACCCTGGATCTGGCGGTCGATTCCGACGGAAACCTCACCTCGGCCTCGGTCGGCGGCGACTCCTCGCTGTTCACGGTCAGCGGCAACACCATCATCGGCGCCTCCGGCTCGATCTATGCCGGCATGGCCTTCACCTATAGCGGATCGACCTCGCAGTCGATCACGGTAACGTCGACCTCCGGCATCGCGACGCAGCTCTATCAGGTCGCGAAGAACTATTCGTCCTCGACTGGCGCGCTGCAAACGCTGATCACCAACCTCACGACGCGCGATGAAGAGCTGCAGCAGAAGGTCGACGACATCAACAGCGCGGCATCGACCCTGCAGTCGCAGCTGGAGACGCAATACGCGAAATATCAGGCCGCGATCGAGAGCGCCAACAGCACGCTGACATATCTCAAGGCATTGCTGAACAGCTCGTCGAGCGATTGATCAGACCGAGTGAATTGATGATGCATAATCCAACCGCGTACATGGCCAACCAGGCCTATCGGGGCACGGCAACCACCGTACCGGCGCTCAAGGCGGTGTCGATGCTGCTCGGCGGCGCGATCACCTTCCTTCAGAAGGCGCTCGCCGCCCAGGAGGCGCGCCGCTTCGAGGAAGGGCACGAACACCTGATGAAGGCAACCGCGATCCTCCGCGGCCTCAGCCACAATCTCGATTTCGCCAAGGGCGGGGCGGTCGCCGAGCGGCTGTTCCAGACCTACAACGCGCTCATCCTGGCGAGCCTGAAGGCCTACGGCCGGCCGCACGCCCGACAAGCTTTTCAGCGGATCGTCGCCGCATTGACCGAGTTGCGCGAGGCTTGGGAGTCCGTCGATGCGACCGTGCGGGGCGGCAAGGCTGCGCCCACGGGTTCGGTCCGCACGGGCTAGGCCTCGGCTTCCCGATCCAGAGGGAAGGGGAATCGTCCCGGCCTTCCATTCCGGCCGGTTTCCGTGGTGCTGCGGACGCTTTTGCGCTTCAGTCCGCCGAAATCCGGTTTTCGGCATGCCGGCAATGCTTTATGACGGGCCTGACCGAAGCGGAATCGGCGGGCGATGGACGTCACCGAGTTTGAGGAACTGATCGATCGGCTGGGCGAGGATCTCTCGCTCTGGCCCGATGACCGGCGTTTGCCCGCCGAAGAGCTGCTGACGCAATCGGCCACCGCGCAAGCGCTGCTGGAACAAGCGCGCGCCTTGCGCCATGCGCTCGCCGCACCTCCGGTCCGCGCGCCCAAAGGCCTTGCCGGCCGCATCGTCGCTGCGGCAGCGAAAATGAAGGATGATACCGCCGAGCCGCGCACCGAAGGCGAGACGGCGGAGAGCTGAGCGGCTCTTTCTGACAAATTGTGTCTCTTTCACCTTTCCCCGCAGGCGGGGAGAGGGAGCGCAGCGGCAGCGCGCCGCTAAATCAACCTGACATCATCGCACTTCTAAACGCGCGTACGGCAGATTTTGCCGTGTCAAAAGCGGTTTTTGCGCGGGCGAATCCGCGCCTGAATCCACGCGCCCACGCGTTTCATCAGCACACAGATTTCACGTGCCGCCCGCCGACATCGTCACCGCCGGCCGCACGAGAACCGGAGTGACCGATGACCGTTTCCGCGACGAGCTCCGTCTCGACAGCCACCACGACGACGTCGTCGTCGAGCACATCGTCCAGTTCGACGCTGACCTCCAGCGACTTCCTCAGCCTGCTCGTCAGTGAGCTTCAGAACCAGGATCCGCTGAACGCGACGTCGACCACCGACTTCATCAATCAGCTCACCTCCTACGCCAATTTCACTCAGCAGCAGTCGATCAACTCCAACATGTCGTCGCTGGCGAGTTCGTTCTCGAGCCTCGTGACGCTCAACTCGGTGAACTACATCGGCCACACCGTCGAAGCGAAGACCGACACGTCGACCCTGAGCAACGGCTCGGCGACCTTCGGCTACTCGCTGTCCTCGGCGGCCTCCAACGTGTCGATCAGCATCTCGGACTCTTCCGGCAATGTCGTCTACACCGGCACCGGAACGGGAAATGCCGGCTCGAACAGCTTCACCTGGGACGGCAAGGATTCCAGCGGCAATCAGCTCTCCGATGGCGGCCAGTACACGATCTCGGTGACGGCGACAGATTCCGCCGGCAACTCGGTGCTCAACTACACGACCGTCACCGGCACGGTGACCGGCATCGACACCTCGACCTCCACGCCCTCGCTCACGGTGAACGGTGTCGCCGTCAGCGCCGCCAACATCCTCGGCGTCACGTCCTGATCTGACATCCTGATTTCCTCGGAGTTTCATCATGAGTCTCACCGGTGCATTGTTCTCGGCGATCTCGGCGCTCAGCGCCCAGAGCCAGTCCCTGTCGATGATCAGCGACAACATCGCCAACTCCGATACGACCGGTTACAAGACCACGTCGGCGATGTTCGACGCGCTCGTGACCGCGTCCAGCAATACGACCTCCTACGCCTCGGGCGGCGTCACCGTCTCGGGCCGCGCCAACATCACCCAGCAGGGCCTGCTGGCTGCGACCTCCAATGCCACCGACGTTGCGATCCAGGGGTCCGGATTCTTCGTGGTGACCAATGCCACCACCGGCGGCACCGTCGCCTATACGCGTAACGGCGCCTTCACGATCAACAATGCGGGCTATCTCGAGAACAACGGCTATTATCTCGAGGGGTGGCGCACCGATGCCGACGGCAACGTCGTCGGCAGCGAATCGGCGAGCAATCTCGAGGCCATCAACACCCAGGTCGCCTCGACCAGTGGCAGCGCCACCACCAAGACCACGATCGCGGCGAACCTGCCGTCGGACGCTGCCACCGGCGACACCTATACCAGCTCGATGACGGTCTACGATTCGCTCGGTGCAGCGAACACGATGCAGATCACCTGGACCAAGACCGGGACCAACGCCTGGAGCGCGAGCTTCGCCAATCCAACGTCGGCCTCGGACACCACGACCGGCACGGGCACAGCCTCGGGCACGATCGACATCACCTTCAACAGCGACGGCTCGCTCGCCAGCACCAGCCCGGACCCGGCCACCGTGTCGATCACGGGCTGGACCGACGGTGCGGCCGACAGCACCATCACGATGGACCTCGGCACCGCCGGGGGCACCGATGGTCTGACGCAATACGCCTCCGGCGAGACCACGCCCTCGGTCAACGTCACCAGCATCGATTCGGACGGCCTGTCCTACGGAAAACTATCCAGCATCTCGATCGGCAAGGACGGCGTGGTCGACGCCACCTATTCCAACGGCCAGACCATTGCGATCTACAAGATCGCGGTGGCGACCTTCGCCGATCCCAACGGGCTCGCGGCTTCCAGCGACGGCATCTACTCGGCGACGGTGACGTCGGGCAACGCCGCCTTGCAGGCCTCCGGCGAGAACGGTGCGGGCACGATCTACGGCAGCGAGCTGGAATCCTCGACCACCGACACCTCCAGCCAGTTCTCAAGCATGATCTCGGCGCAGCAGGCCTATTCCGCCGCGTCCCAGGTCATCTCCACCGTCAATAAGATGTACGACACCCTGATCTCGGCGATGAGGTGAGCGATGCCCGGTGAAAAGGCAAGCGAGGCGGGCGAAGCGCTGCTGCGCCGGTTGCGGCGGCTGGTCGGCCGCGCCGCAACCGTCACAGGCCGCGACCGCAAGCAATTGCTCGCGCTGCTCGACGATTTCGAGACGACCCGCCGCGGCCTGTTGAAGGAGTGCGCGGAGATCGAGGGCGAGATGAGGCGGGCCACGATCAGGGCGACCGCGATCGGCACGTATCTGCGCAACTCGCAAGTCCATCGCGGCAAACGGCACAACTAGAAGAAGGCAATGATCATGAGTGTAGCTCAAGCCAAGAGCCAAGCGAGGACGAACGCTGCGAGCGGCGACGCACGGATCAAGTCGCTGATCGTGCTCATCGATGCGCTGACTGTGCTGGTCGTGGAGGAGAATGCCGAGCTTGCCAAGGGCCTGCCGGCCTCGCGCCTGAAGCAGGTTGACGAGAAGAACCAGCTGGCGGAGATCTTCGAACGGACCGTTGCCGAATGCGCGGCGGGCACGACCAGCCTGAACGTGGGGGACCGGATCCTGCGCGAGCAGCTGATGGAGCGGATCCTGAAGCTGCGTGCGGCGATGGACGAGAATCTGGTGCGCCTGCGCGCGGCGATCGAGGCCAGCAACCGCCGGATCGAAGCGGTCATGCAGGCGATCCGCGAGCAGATCGCGACGGTGTCGCCCTACGGGGCCTCGGGCCGTGTCGCCGCGCGCGCGGTCTCCAGCGGCACCTGCCGCAGCGCCTGACGAGCCGAGGAAGCCGCCGTGTCACTCGATATCGCACGATCGATCGCCTTCAGCGGGCTGTCGTCGACGTCCGTGCAGATCAGCGTGACGTCGTCGAACATCTCGAATGCCGACACGACGGGCTACACCCGAAAGACCGCGAACCAGTCGAGCAGCGTCACCAACGGTGTCGGCACCGGCGTCACGGTGACCGGCATCACCTCGACGGTCGACAAGCTGCTGCTGAAGTCGCTGATCGCTGCGACCTCCGAGCTCGGCTCGGCCGACACGGCCAACACCTATCTGACCTCGCTGCAGAAGCTCTATGGCTCGACCAGCAGCGCCGACGATTCGTCGACCGGGACCTCGCTCGCTAACAGCATTGCCTCGCTCGAATCGGCGCTGTCGTCACTGGCGAGTACGCCGAGCAGCGCCTCGCTGCAATCCAATGTCGTCAGCGCGCTCGACGACGTCGCGAGCCAGTTGCGGGAAACATCGAGCGGTATCCAGAAGCTCCGCGCCGATGCCGACCAGGACATTGCGTCTGCGATCGACGACGTCAACGCGGACCTGGGGCAGATCGCGGATCTGAATGCCCAGATCAAGCAGACGGCGGCGGCTGGCCAATCGACCGCGGACCTGGAGGACCAGCGCAACACCGCGCTCCAGGATCTCGCCTCGAAGATGAACATCAGCTATTTCACGGCGTCGAACGGCGATCTCCAGATCTACACCAATTCGGGCCAGGCGCTGGTCGATTCGTCCGCGCACACGATCAGCTATACCGCTGCGGCCAACGTGACGGCATCGACGACCTACACCGCCGGCTCGTCGTCGAGCGGCTTCAGCGCGATCACGGTGAACGGGGTCGACATCACCTCCCAGATATCAGGCGGCGATATCGGCGCGCTCATCACGCTTCGCGACACGACCCTGCCGGCGGCGCAGTCCCAGCTCGACCAGCTCGCACAGCAGCTTGCCTCGGCGATGAACAGCGTCTCGAACGGCGCTTCGTCGGTGCCGGCGCCGACGAGCCTCACCGGCACGACCGCTGTCACCAGCTCTACGGCGCTCTCTGCCACCGGAACGGTGCGCATTGGCGTCACCGACCAGAGCGGCAATCTGATCTCCTATGGCGATCTCGATTTGTCGTCCTATTCCACAGTCGGCGATCTCGTCACGGCCATCAACAGCATTTCCGGATTATCCGCCTCGGTCGATTCCGACGGCCATCTCTCGATCACGGCGACCGGGTCGGGCAATGGTGTCGCCATCAACGAGATGACGAGCTCAATGGGAAGCTCGGGTGAGGGATTTTCGGAGTATTTCGGCCTCAACGATCTCGTGACCGGAACGAGCGCGGCGGATATCGCGGTCAACAGCAAGATCCTGTCGGGCACCAACGAGCTTCAGCTCGCGACGCTGGATTCGTCATCGAGCCTGACGGTCGGCAGCTCCGTGCTGTCGTCGGGGTCGGCCACCGTGGTCAATGCCTTCTACGACGCATTGACGGACTCCCGGACACTTGCCTCCACCGGTGGGCTTGCCGCCACCACCGGCTCTCTGGCCGACTACGCCTCGGCCATCGTGGCCGATGTCGCAAGCAAAGCGTCCCAGGCGTCGACGAGCTACACCGCCAAGGAGACCGCGCAGTCGACCTATGCGAGCTCGCTGGCGTCGCAGTCGGGCGTCAACCTCGACGAGGAATCCGCCAAGCTCAGCACGCTCCAGAATAAATATTCTGCGGCATCCGCGCTGATCCAGGCGATCAACTCGATGTACTCGGCGCTGCTCACCGCCGTGCAGTCGACGTAAGGGGGAAGGGCCATGGTTGCGATGCGGGTTGCGACCTTCGCGCAGTCGAACAAGATGATCGCCGATGCGATGCGCGTCGAGACGGTCATGGCCAACAAGCAGATCCAGGAATCGTCGGGCGTCGTCTCGACCGATTTCGGCGGCTACGGCGCGGACGCGCAGCATATCGTCAATCTCCAGGTCTCGGTGACACGCGCGCAATCCTATATCGATGCCGCGACGCTGGCCGACAGCAAGGTCCAGGTGATGTATTCGGCCGTGGGCTCGATGACCGACATCCTCACGCAGCTCCGCTCCCAGCTCAGCGCAGCCTCGACCGGCAGCTCGACCGAGACGAATTCGGTGATCACGACCGCCCAGCAGATGCTGGAGCAGATGGGCTCGCTCATGAACACGCAATATGACGGTCAGTATGTGTTCGCCGGCGGCAAGACCGATACGGCGCCGGTCGATCTCACGAGCTTTTCGTCCGGGACCGGCTCCACCACCATGGCGGACACCAGCTATTATTACGGCGATGACGAGATCGCCGCGGTCCGCGTCGCCTCGGATGAGACGGTGTCGTACGGCGTAACCGCCGACAATGCGGCGTTCGAGGAGGTGATGCGGGTGCTGAAGTTCGTCGCCAACAGCACCTCGCTGTCGTCTTCGGATATTGCCAGCGCGCTCGATCTCGCCGGCACGGCGCTCGACGACACCGCGGCCGTGCAGGCAAAGCTGTCCAGCGCGGCGTCGTCGATCGAGAGCGCGAGCGCCCGCCAGAGCGACTACAAGAGCTATGCAGAGACGCTGTCGAACGACCTTACCGGCGTCGACGTGGCCGCCATCACGGCACAGCTTTCGACTTACCAGGCCCAGCTCACCGCATCCTATTCGGCACTCGCCAAGATCCTCAGCCTCAATCTCGCGAGCTATTTGAAATAGGTCGGCCTATTCGGCGGCGATCCGTTCCATCGCCATGGCACGAAGCCTGGCGCGCTGGATCTTGACGCCATTGGCACTGTCGGTGACGGGAAAGGCGTCCACGACATAGATCCGCGCCGGCACCTTGTAGCCGGCGAGCCGCTCGCGCAGATGGGCAGTCAGCGCGTCCTGTCGCGGTGGCTCTCCAGCCGGAATCACGAAGGCGACGCAGCGCGCCTGGCCCTTCAGATCGACCGCGACCACCTGAGCGTCAGCGACACCGACGTACGACTTGAGCTCGTCTTCGATTTCTCCGGGCGCGACCAGGAAGCCGCCGAGCCGCATCGCATCGCCCGCGCGGGTCTCGTAGACGAAGGAACCATCGCCGCGCAGGTGGCCGATGTCGCCGGTGCGGAAGAACCCGTCGGCGGTGATCGCTTCGCGCGTCGCCTCGGGATTGTTGAAGTAGCCGAGGAAGCGCGATGGCGCGCTGATCTCGATCTCGCCGGAAACGCCGCTGTCCGCAAGCTCGCCGGTCTCGACATTGCGGACGCGGACTTTCGCGTCCGCCGACATCGGCCAGCCGCCGCCTTCGATGCGATCGGCGAAGGCATCGCTGCCGCGGCCGATCGAGAACAGCGCCTGCACCTCGCTCGAACCGTAGAGGCCGAACAGCGACATGCCGCGCGCCTCGGCCTCCGCGGCCAGCTCGCGCCAGCCGGGCTGGAATGCGGCGAAGCCGCAGATTTCGAGATGCGGAAACGGACGTGGTGCATCGGTGAGCGCAAGGATGCGGCGGAACATCTCGTCCGAGCCGAATGAGTGCGTGATCCTGCACGCGCTGAGGATCTTCGCCGCCGGCGCCGCTTCGAAGGCGTCGAGTACATGGATGGTCGCGCCCGCTGCGATGAAACCGAGCAGGCTCGTCATGCCAAACGTGCCGCAGAACGGCAGCATCGCGAGCAGCGAGTGGCGCTGTGGATCGAGCTTGAGTGCCTTGGCAACGGAAGCGGCGTGCGTTGCCAGCGTCCGCTGCGAATGCGCGACGAGCTTCGGGCCCTTGGTCGTGCCCGATGTCGTGTAGAGCAGGACCGGCAGGTCGATGTCGTCCTGAGCCGGCGGGGCGGGCGGATAGGGCCGCTCGAAGGCATCGAACCGCACACAAGGCCAGTGCGCCGGGATGGCATCCGCGCCGACCACCGCGAGCTGTCGCAGTGCGGGCACCTCGTCCTTGGCGATATCGGCGAGGATGGCGGCAAAGTCGATCGAGCGGAACGCGGCTTCGACCACCATCAGCTTGGCACCGGACACGCGCAGCAGATGCGCGACTTCCGCGCTGCGATAGCGCGTATTGACGGCGGCGACGACCGCGCCCAGGCGGGCCGCGGCGAACAGCAGTGCGAGCCATTCGATCCGGTTGACCAGCCAGGCCGCGACGACGTCGCCTCTGCCGATGCCCTGCGCGGCGAGCCAGGCGGCGGTCTGCTCGATCCTTCCTGATAACTCCGCGCACGAAACCGGCGTGCCGTCGAACACGAAGGCGGGACTGGCGGTCTCGGTCCGGATCAGCGATTGCAGCGAAAATCTGTCGGTCAGCATGGCAATCGGAGTAACCCGATCGCGCGAAGCTGTCTACTTGGTGCCGAACATCCGGTCGCCGGCATCGCCCAGGCCCGGCACGATGTAGCCGTGGTCGTTGAGCCGTTCGTCGATCGCGGCGGTCCAGACCGGGACGTCGGGATGCTCGCTCTGGAACTTCGCGATGCCCTCGGGCGCGGCCAAAAGGCAGACGAAGCGGATGTCGCGGGCGCCGCGCGCCTTGAGCAGCGAGGCGCCGGCGCAGGCCGAATTGCCGGTGGCCAGCATCGGATCCATCAGGATCACGGTGCGATCGGACAGGTCCTGCGGCGCCTTGAAGTAATATTCCACGGCCTGCAATGTCTCGGGGTCGCGGTAGAGCCCGATATGGGCGATGCGCGCCGAGGGCATCAGCGCCAGCATGCCGTCGAGGAAGCCGACGCCCGCGCGCAGGATCGGCGCCAGCGTGAGCTTCTTGCCCGCGATCTTCGGCGCCTGCATCGGTGCGATCGGCGTTTCGATCTCCACCAGCTCCAGCGGCAGGTCGCGCGTCACCTCGTAGCCGAGCAGCATCCCGATCTCGTTCAGGATCTCGCGAAAGCTCTTGGTCGAGCGGTCCTTCTCCCGCATCAAGGAGAGCTTGTGCTGGACCAGGGGGTGGGCGACGACGTTGACGCTGCTTGTGCTCATGAAACCGCTCTACACGGTTCCGTGAAATTGCGCCAGATCGGTCGGGTCTTTTCCGCGGGATATGCCGCCTCAACCGGGCACAGCGACCGCGCTGCGCGCCCGGTTGCTCGCCTCCTAGGCAGCCATGGTCAGTTCGCGGTCGATCGCCATGCGCATGGCGTCCATGGCCGGCTGGCGCAGGCAGCTCTTCGCGGTGACATTCGACGGCTGGTGGATCGTGCGCAAGCCAGGAGCATAAGTGAGGATTAGACCCCCAGCCCGCGCGCGACGAGCGTGATCACGATCGTCAGGATGGCGCCCCAGACCATGCTCAGCGTCATGGTCAGGACGGTTACGGTGACCGCCTGCTCGAGATTTCCCTTGAAGGGCTGCAAGGTCATGATGGTGGCCCCGCTCAGGCGTGGAGATGCCAGACATAGATTGCGGTCCTGAGCGCAATCAGCGCGGTGAGCACGCTGCCCATCGTGAGCAGGGTCAGCGCGCGGAGCGCGACGCGCTTGAGCTGGGCCTCGCGGAACGGCGATAGCCGCATGGTGTTCTCTGCCCAGCCAAGAGGCCGTTCAAATCCATGTGTCAGCATCGACATTTGAAAGTCCTTGTCCGTGGTGCGGTGAATTGGCCGCTCCGATCTCTCTCTCATGATCATCAGCGATGTGTAGGATTGCGAGATGAACGCCGAGGCTTCTGTATAGGAATCTCATAAGCGCGCAGATCTATGCCCTGACGCTGTCGATCAATTCCTCGTCGGCGATCGCGGCGAACGCGCGTACCACCTCTCTCTGCGCGGCCGCGTCCGGCGGCACGATCGGAAGCCGTGTATCGGCGGACATCAGGCCAAGCACGCTCAATGCGTATTTGAGTTTCACGGGGATATTCCTTCTGAACGGTGCCGGCGCGGGACGTACGTCCTTGCCGGCGCCCTCAATATCCTCAGTCGCGAATATGATTTCGAGGGCGGGGGCGCGGCGATCTCATAGGAAGATCATAAAGCCGGACGTTCAGGCCGCATCGTTGACGATGCGGACCAGCGCGAACAGCGCGCCGAACGCGACGCCTTCGTCCCAATGATTGAGCGCGGCTCCGAACAGCGGCTCGCGCCTGACGAGGCCAGCGAGCGCGCACAGGATGATCGACATCCAGAGCAGGACGGCGAGGCTCCGGCCGAAGCCGACGCTGCCGAATGCGGCAAAGCCAACGAGCAGTGCGAGGCGGACCGCGAAACGTGCGATCACGCGCGACGGGTTCAGCGTGCGCGGCATGTCCGGAGCTTGCGACACGGCATCGATCCGCCAGGCTGCCCTAGCCGAAATTGTCGCAGACGAGTTGCTCGTAAAGCGGATCCGGCGCAGGACGAACCGAAGGAACGCTTGGTCGCGGCACGTCCGCGACCAAAGCCCGGACCTCGAGGAAGGCCGACAACAGCGCGAGCGCGAGGTCGGCATGGCGCGCCTCGACCGCGGCGTCCAGCCAGTCCGGCAGCTCACGCTCGCGCGACAGCGCGCAATGCCACTCGCCGTCGTCATAGGCGATGCGGCGGACCTGCCACAGCGGCAGCTCAAGCTGCACCAGCGCCAGTGCCGCATCGGCCCAGGCCTCGACGTCGATCAGGCGCATGATGCGTGTGGTGCGTTCGCTTTGCCCAAGCGAGGAGACGCGCCGGCAGGCGTGCTCGATGATGTCGAGCATCAGCGGCCGTGTCATCGCCGGTGCCGCGCGAAGCCGCTGGCTGAGGGAAGGCGGGTCAAGGCGTCGGAGGGCGGCGGTCATATCAGGCCTCCTGGAATTGGCGTCGGTCAGTCGGCCGGCATTGCCAAGATGGCCGGGAGGGCATTTGAAAGCGAGATGAGGATCGGGCGAGAGATATAGGGATTTCATAAGTGCGGGGGAGGGCGTGCGCTCGTGGAAGGCTCGGTCGCTCACATTCTCCGCTGTCGTCCCGGCGAAGGCCGGGACCCATAGCCACACAAGGTGGTTCGGCGAAGACTCTTGATTACCGGCTTCGGGGCGCAACTACTTCCTGGGGTTATGGGTCCCGGCCTTCGCCGGGACGACGGCGCAAAGTTGGGCGAGCCCCAGCCCGCTCGCCTTTATGAGATTCCTATAACGTCGCCGTAGGCCTCATCTCGAAAACCTATGTGCGCGGTGGCACCTCAGCGCGGTGAAGTTTCCGGCCGGCATGCATTGCATTCGCTCCCAGCAAAGCCGCCCGCCGGCCTGAGACGGGCTCGCCGGATATCGTCTCGTATTGAGGAGTATCGTCATGATGGACATTCTGATGCTGGCGCTGGGCTTCGTCTTCTTCGCCCTCGCGATCGGCTACACTTACGCCTGCGAACGGCTGTGAGGGAGCGGATCATGATCTTTGATTATGCCCTCGCCGGCGCCGTCTCCTTCGGCCTCCTGGTCTATCTCACCTATGCGCTGCTGCGGCCCGAGCGGTTCTGAGCCGTGCTGCTGCTCGTCGAATTGCTGCTGGCCGACGCCGTGCTCGTCGCCTGTCTGCTGACGGTGCTCCTGCCGCTGTTGTGCCGGCACCATGCCTGAAGGGTTAGTTCCATGACTGTGATCGGTTGGCTCCAGATCATTCTGTTTTGCGCCATTATCGTTGCACTGACCAAGCCGCTCGGCTGGCACATGACGCGCGTGTTCAACGGCGAGCGGACGTTCCTGTCGCCGGTGTTGCGTCCGATCGAGGTCGGAATTTACTGGGTATCGGGCGTCGACGAGAAGCGCGAGCAGCATTGGCTGACCTACACGGTCGCCATGTTGCTGTTCCATGTTGGCGGCTTTCTCATCATCTACGGCGTGATGCGGCTTCAGGCCGTGCTGCCCTTCAATCCGGCCGGGCAGGGCGCTGTCGCCGAGGATCTCTCCTTCAACACCGCGGTCTCCTTCATCACCAACACCAACTGGCAGAACTACGGCGGCGAGAGCACGCTGTCCTATCTCGTGCAAATGCTCGGCCTGACGCACCAGAACTTCCTGTCGGCCGCGACCGGCATCGCGCTGGCGATGGCCCTGATCCGCGGCTTCTCGCGCGCCTCGATGCGCACGGTCGGCAATTTCTGGGTCGACGTCGTCAGGTGTACGCTCTACGTGCTGCTGCCGATCTGCGTCGTCTATGCGCTGTTCCTGGTCTGGCAGGGCATGCCGCAGACGCTCGGGCCGTATATCGAGGCGACGACGCTCGAAAGCGCCAAGCAGACCATCGCGGTCGGGCCGGTCGCCTCGCAGGTCGCGATCAAGATGCTCGGCACCAATGGCGGCGGTTTCTTCAACGCCAACGCCGCGCACCCCTTCGAGAATCCGACCGCGCTGTCGAACTTCGTGCAGATGCTCTCGATCTTCGCGCTCGGCGCCGCGCTCACCAACGTGTTCGGCCGCATGGTCGGCAACCAGCGCCAGGGCTGGGCGATCCTCTCCGTGATGGGCGTGCTGTTTCTGGCCGGCGTCGCCATCACCTATTGGGCGGAGGCGAACGGCACCTCGACGCTCCATGCGCTGGGTCTGACCGGCGGCAACATGGAAGGCAAGGAAGTCCGCTTCGGTATTGTCGCCTCCTCGCTGTTCGCGATCGTCACCACCGCCGCCTCGTGCGGCGCGGTCAATGCGATGCATGACAGTTTTACCGCCCTCGGCGGCATGATCCCGCTGATCAACATCGAGCTCGGCGAAATCATCGTCGGTGGCGTCGGCGCCGGCATGTACGGCATGCTGCTGTTCGTCATTCTCGCGATCTTCGTCGCAGGACTGATGGTTGGCCGCACCCCGGAATATGTCGGCAAGAAGATCGAGGCGCGCGAGGTCAAGATGGCGATGCTGGCCATCCTGGTGCTGCCGCTGATGATCCTCGGCTGGACCGCCGTCGGCGTGGTCTATCCGGCGGCAGTCGCCTCCATGGCAAATGCTGGACCGCACGGCTTCACCGAAGTGCTCTACGCCTTCACATCGGCGGCCGGCAACAACGGCTCGGCTTTCGCCGGGCTCACCGGCAATACGTTCTTCTACAACCTGACGCTGGCAAGCGCGATGTTCGTCGGCCGCTTCTTCATGATCGTCCCGGCCATGGCGATCGCGGGATCGCTTGCGGAGAAGAAGTCGATCCCGCCGTCCATGGGCACGTTCCCGACAACCGGCGCCCTGTTCGTCGGCCTCGTCGTCGGCGTCATCCTGATCATGGGTGGCCTGACCTTCTTCCCGGCGCTCGCGCTCGGCCCGATCGTCGAACATCTGGCGATGAACGCCGGCAACCTGTTCTGATTTTTGGAGTGACCTCCATGGAGACGATGAAACTGCAAAAACGTGCGCCGATGTCGGCAATGCTCGATCCCAGAATCGTGATGCCCGCGATCCGCGCCTCCTTCACCAAGCTCGATCCGCGGCTGATGGTGAGGAACCCTGTCATGTTCGTGGTCGAGGTCGTGGCTGCGCTCACCACGGTGATCTTCCTGCGTGACATCGTCACCGGTGGTGCCAGCCTCGGCTTCACCTTCCAGATCATCGTCTGGCTCTGGTTCACGGTGCTGTTCGCCAATTTCGCCGAAGCGGTGGCCGAAGGCCGCGGCAAGGCGCAGGCCGAATCGCTGCGCAAGACCCGCACCGAAAGCCAGGCCAAGCTCCTGACCGGGTCCGAGCAGCCGTTCAAGCTCGTGCCTGGCACGAGCCTCAAGGTCGGCGACATCGTGCTGGTCGAGGCCGGTGACACCATTCCTTCCGACGGCGAGGTGATCGAGGGCGTCGCCTCCGTCAACGAGGCCGCCATCACCGGCGAATCCGCACCCGTGATCCGCGAATCCGGCGGCGACCGCTCTGCGGTCACCGGTGGCACGCAGGTGCTGTCGGACTGGATCCGCGTCCGCATCACCGCAGCCCAGGGCTCGACTTTCATCGACCGCATGATCAAGCTGGTCGAGGGCGCCGAGCGGCAGAAGACCCCGAACGAGATCGCGCTCAACATCCTGCTCGCCGGTCTCACCATCATCTTCGTGTTCGCGACCGTCACCATCCCGAGCTATGCGGCCTATGCCGGCGGCTCGATCTCAGTGATCGTGCTGGTCGCCCTGTTCGTGACGCTGATCCCGACGACGATCGGCGCGCTGTTGTCGGCGATCGGCATCGCCGGCATGGACCGCCTGGTGCGCTTCAACGTGCTGGCGATGTCCGGCCGCGCCGTCGAGGCTGCCGGTGACGTCGACACGCTGCTGCTGGACAAGACCGGCACCATCACGCTCGGCAACCGACAGGCGACGGCGTTCCGTCCTGTGCGCGGCGTCACCGAGCAGGAGCTGGCGGACGCGGCCCAACTCGCCTCGCTCGCCGATGAGACACCGGAGGGCCGCTCTATCGCCGTGCTGGCGAAGGAGAAATACGGCATCCGTGGCCGCGACATGGCCGAGCTTGGCGCCACTTTCATCCCGTTCACCGCGCAAACTCGCATGAGCGGCGTCGATGCCGGCGGCTCATCGGTGCGCAAGGGCGCGGTCGATGCCATGCTGAATTATGTCGGCGGCGGCGCGCCGCTGGCCGTTGCCTCCGGCAACGCGGCGCGGGCAATCCAGCCGGCCGCGCTGTCGGATCTCGGTCGCGAGATCCAGGCCATTGCCGATGATATCTCGAAGGCCGGCGGCACCCCGCTGGCGGTCGCCAGGGACGGCAAGCTGCTCGGCGTCATCCAGCTCAAGGACATCGTCAAGGGCGGCATCCGCGAGCGCTTTGCCGAGCTTCGACGCATGGGTATCCGCACCATCATGATCACCGGCGACAATCCGATGACGGCGGCTGCGATCGCCGCGGAGGCCGGCGTCGACGACTTCCTGGCGCAGGCAACGCCGGAGGACAAGCTCAAGCTGATCCGCGACGAGCAGGCCAAGGGCAAGCTGGTCGCGATGTGCGGCGACGGCACCAACGATGCGCCGGCGCTCGCGCAGGCCGACGTCGGGGTCGCCATGAACACCGGCACCCAGGCCGCCCGCGAGGCCGGCAACATGGTCGACCTCGATTCCAATCCGACCAAGCTGATCGAGGTGGTCGAGATCGGCAAGCAGCTCTTGATGACGCGCGGTGCGCTGACCACGTTCTCGATCGCCAACGACGTCGCCAAGTATTTTGCGATCATCCCGGCGATGTTCCTGGCGTTCTACCCCCAACTCAGCGTGCTCAACGTCATGAACCTGTCGAGTCCGCAGAGCGCCATCCTGTCGGCGATCATCTTCAACGCGCTCATCATCATCGCGCTGATCCCGCTGGCGCTGAAAGGTGTTGCCTACCGTGCCGTCGGCGCCGGCGCGCTGCTCCAACGCAACCTCTTGATCTACGGCCTCGGCGGCATCGTCATTCCCTTTATCGGCATCAAGGCGATCGACCTCGTCGTCACCGCCTTGCATTTGGCATAGCCCCGTCATTGCGAGGAGCCCTTGCGACGAAGCAATCCAGGCTGCCTCCATGGAAAGACTCTGGATTGCTTCGCTTCGCTCGCAATGACGGAAGAAATAGGAGACCCAACATGTTCAGAGAAATTCGCCCCGCGATCGTGCTCTTGCTGGCGCTCACCGCGATCACGGGCCTTGCCTATCCGCTGGCAATGACTGCCATCGCCGGCACGTTGTTTCCCGTGCAGGCGCAGGGCAGCCTGATCGAGAGGGACGGCAAGGTGGTCGGCTCCGCCCTGATCGGGCAGGAGTTCAAGGAGGACAAATACTTTCACGGCCGCCCTTCGGCGACGGTTGCGCCGGACCCTAATGATTCAACCAAAACGGTGCCGGCGCCCTACAACGCCGCCAATTCGGGCGGCTCCAATCTCGGCCCGACCAGCAAGGCGCTGGCCGACCGGCTCAAGGAAGATGTGGACAAGCTGAAGGCGGAGAATCCGAATGCGGCCGTGCCGATCGATCTGGTCACGACGTCGGCCAGCGGCCTCGACCCTGATATCTCGCCGGAGGCGGCGCAATTCCAGATACCGCGCGTGGCGAAGGCGCGGAAGATGCCGGAGGATCAAGTCGAGCAACTCGTGGCTGCCAACACCGAAGGCCGTTTGCTAGGCCTGATCGGCGAGCCCCGCGTCAACGTGCTGGCGCTGAATCTCGCGCTCGACCGCGCCGCGAAGTAGTCTAGGCTCGGCACACGGGGGTGATTATATTGGCCTGATGGTTCAACAGCGCCGTGATCCCGAACAACGTCCATCGCCCGAGGCGCTGCTGGAAGCAGCGCGGCGGGAGGAGAGCGCGAGCGGCCGGCTGAAGATCTTCGTCGGCGCCGCCCCCGGCGTCGGCAAGACCTACGAGATGCTGCAAAGCGCTCACGCCAAGCGCAAGGCGGGTGTCGACGTCGTGGTCGGCTTCGTCGAGACCCACGGCCGCGCTGAGACCGAGGTGCTGGTGCGCGGGCTAGAGGTGGTCCCGCGCAAGCGGCTCGATTACCGCGGCCAGGTCGTCGAGGAGATGGACCTCGACGCCGTAATTGCGCGTCGGCCGCAGATTGCACTGGTCGACGAGCTCGCCCACACCAACGCGGCGGGCAGCCGCCACCCCAAGCGCTATCTCGACGTCGAGGAGCTGCTCTCCCACGGCATCGACGTCTATACCGCCGTCAACATCCAGCACATCGAGAGCCTGAACGACGTCGTCGCCCAGATCACCCATGTGCGGGTGCGCGAGACCGTGCCGGATTCGGTGTTCGACCGGGCCGATGCGATCGAGCTGATCGACCTCACGCCTGATGATCTGATCCAGCGGCTGAAGGAGGGCAAGGTCTATGTGCCCAAGCAGGCTGAGCGGGCGCTGGAGCATTATTTCTCGCCAGGCAACCTGACCGCACTGCGCGAGCTCGCGCTGCGGCGCACGGCCGAGCGGGTCGACGAGCAACTGCTCACCCATATGCAGGCGAACGCCATCGCCGGTCCCTGGGCAGCGGGCGAACGCATCCTCGTCTGCGTCAGCGAGGATCCGCGCGCGGCTGGCCTCGTGCGCTATACCAAGCGGCTGGCCGACCGGCTCCATGCCCCGTTCACCGCGCTCTCGATCGAGACCCGGCGATCCCTGCAATTGTCCGACGATGAGCGCGACCGGCTGGCCGATACGCTGCGGCTTGCCGAATCGCTCGGCGGCGAGGCGCTGACGATTCCCGCCGTCGGCCGCCGCATCGCCGACGACGTCGTCAACTTCGCACAAGGCAACAATGTCACCCAGATCGTGATCGGCAAGTCGACGCGTTCGCGCTGGTTCGAGATGACGCGCGGTTCAGTCGTGCATGACCTGGTGCGCCGCGCCGGCAACATCACGGTCCATGTCATCGCCGGTGACGAGCTGCCCGGCGAGGCCGTGCCCAAGACCGCGGTGCAGACCGCTGCTCGCTCGGAGCCGTTCAACCCGCGGCCCTATCTGAAGGCGCTCGGCATCGTGCTGATCGGCCTCGGCGCCGCCGAGCTGATCCAGCCCTATTTCGGCCTCGAGAACGTCGATCTCGTGCTGCTGACCTCGGTCGTCGCGGTTGCCGTCCGCTATGGCTTGTGGCCGTCCCTGATGGCAACAGTGGCGGCGTCGCTTTGCTACAACTTCTTCTTCATTCCGCCGATCTACACCTTCACGATCACCGACCCGACCAACGTTGCCGCCTTCGTGCTGTTCATGGTGGTGGCGATGATCGTCTCCAATGTCGCGGCGCGCGTGCGCATCCAGGCCGACACCGCGATCGGCCGGATCCGGATGACCGAGCAGCTCCATGCCTTCAGCCGCAAACTCGCCGGCACCGCCACGCTCGACGATGTGCTGTGGGCGACCGCCTACCAGATCGCGCTGATGCTGAAGGTCCGCGTCGTGTTGCTGCTGCCGGAAGAGGGCCTGCTCACGGTGAAATCCGGCTATCCGCCGGAGGATGAGCTCGATCAGGCCGACCTCGCCGCCGCCAACTGGGCCTGGAGCAACGACCGCCCCGCAGGCCGCGGCTCGGACACGCTGCCGGGTGCGAAACGGCTGTTCCTGCCGATGCGCACCGGGCGCGGGCCAATCGGCGTCATCGGCATCGACAACGACCGCACCGGCCCGTTATTGACCCCGGACCAGCGCAGGTTGCTCGACGCGCTGGTCGACCAGGGCGCACTCGCGATCGAGCGCGTGCTGCTGGTCGAGGACATGGACCGCGTCAAGCGCACCGTCGAATCCGAGCGGCTGCGCTCGGCGCTCCTGACCTCGATCTCGCACGATTTGAAGACGCCGCTGGCCTCCGTGCTTGGTGCGGCCTCCACCATGCGCGACCTCGCCGGCGCACTCTCGGACACCGAGAAGCGCGACCTGCTCGCGACCGTGATCGACGAGTCCGAACGGCTCAACCGCTTCATCGCCAATCTGCTCGACATGACCAAGCTCGAATCCGGCGCCATCGTGCCCAACACGGCGCTGCACGATCTCGGCGAGATCGTCGGTAGCGCGCTGCGGCGGGCGGCCAAGATCCTCGCTGCCCACAAGGTCGAGCTCGTGCTGGCGGCCGATCTGCCGATGCTCGAGCTCGATGCCGTACTGTTCGAGCAAGTGCTGTTCAACCTGCTCGACAACGCCGCAAAATATTCGCCGGCCGACACCACGATTGCGATCCGCAGTCAGCGCGAGCGCGATCAAGTCGTTCTCCAGATCGCCGATGAGGGCGGAGGCATCCCACCCGACGAGCTCGAGAGCGTGTTCGACAAGTTCTATCGCGTGCAGAAGGGGGACCATGTTCGTCCCGGCACCGGGCTCGGCCTTGCCATCTCCCGCGGCTTCGTCGAGGCGATGCGGGGCACGATCTCGGCCGCCAACCGCAGCGACCGCAGCGGCGCGATCCTCACCATCCGTCTGCCCGTCCCAGTGCAGACCCACGCATTGGATACCGCTGCATGAGTGCTGCCCCGATCAAGGTCCTGGTCATCGATGACGAGCCGCCGATCCGTAAACTGCTGCGGATGGGGCTGTCGACGCAGGGCTATGAGATCCTGGAGGCGTCGAACGGCAAGACCGCGCTGGACAAGCTTGCCGAGGAGCCGGCGCTGATCATCCTCGATCTCGGCCTGCCCGACATCCAGGGCCATGAGCTGCTGCGCTCCATCCGCGCCCGCAACGAGGGCGTGCCGATCGTGGTGCTGTCGAGCCGCGGCGACGAGGCCGGCAAGGTGCAAGCGCTCGATCTCGGCGCCGACGATTACCTGACCAAGCCGTTCGGCATGGATGAGCTGCTGGCCCGCTTGCGTGCCGCGCTGCGCCACCAGCTTCAGGTCAAAGGCGAGCGCCCTGTGTTCCGCACCGGCGACCTCTCCGTCGATCTCGTTCGCCGCATCGTCAAGGTCGGCGAGCGCGACGTGAAGCTGTCACCGAAGGAATACGATCTTCTTCGCGTGCTGGTGCAGCACGCCGGCAAGGTGCTCACCCACCGCTTCCTGCTCAAGGAGCTCTGGGACGAGCTGACGGATGCGCAATATCTGCGCGTCTATGTCCGTCAGCTCCGCCAGAAGATCGAAGCCGACCCGGAACGGCCGCAATATGTGCTGACGGAGACGGGGATCGGATACAGGCTGAAGGCGGGGGATTAGGTCCTTCCTATGGTCATGACTGAGTTGTCGCGCGAGCCTGTATCCACATCGTCATTGCGAGCGCAGCGAAGCAATCCAGGGTTCCTCCGCGGGAAGATTCTGGATTGCTTCGCTGCGCTCGCAATGACGGAGTGAATCAGCCCGCCTTCCTGTGCGTCGCCGCTGACCGGTGCGCCTTCCTGGCGGCTCGGTGCCGCCCCTGCGCACGCCGCGCATGGGACTTCGCCGCAGTCTTCTTCCCTCTTCCGCGTCCCTTCAGGCTTTGCTTCAGCGCATCCATGAGGCTGACGACGTTGCTCGGCCGTTCTTCGGGCTCCGGCAGCTCGATCTTCTTGCCGCTGGCCTTGCGCTTCACCAGCGCCTTCAGCGCGTTCTCGTACTCGTCCTTGAACTCGCTAGGATCGAAATGCGCGGCCTTGGAGTGCAGGATGTGGCCGGCGAGCTCGACCATGTCCTTGGTGATCTTCGGGCTCTTGATGTCCTCGAAGAACTGATCCTCGTCGCGCAGCTCGTAAGGATAGCGCAGCGTGGTGCCGAGCAGGCCCTTTCCAAGCGGCTCGATCGCCATCACGTGCTCGCGGTTGGTGAGCACGATTTTTGCGAGTGCCACGCGGTCCTGGTCCTTCATGGCGTCGCGGATCACCGCGAAGGCGTCGACCGCGGCTTTGCCATCGGGGGCGATGTAATAGGGGTGGTTGAGGTAGCGCTGGTCGATTTCCTCGCTCGGCACGAAGCTCTCGATGTCGATGGTGTGGTTGCTCTCGATCTGGACCGCCTCGAGCTCCTCCGGTTCGACCTCGACATATTTGCCCTTGCTCAGCTCGTAGCCGCGCCCCTTCTGGTCGCTCTCGACGACGTCGCCGGTCTCGGAATCGATCATCTGCTGCTTGAGCCGGTTCCCGGTCTCGCGGTTGATGAGATGAAACCGAGTCTTCTCCGCGGCGGTCGCAGCCGGATAGAGCATGACCGGACAGCTGACCAGCGAGAGCTTCAACGTTCCCTTCCAATAGGCACGCGGGGCCATTCCATTCTCCAGCGTTTTCAAGGCGTTTTGGAACCCCAACCCGTCCGTGGGGTTTTGGTTCCGGGTGGGACTTTGGCCGTGATAGGCTTGAATGCCGAAAGAGAAGCGGGACCGGTCGTGCTGCAAAAACTCTCCACTTACCGACAGAAGCGTGATTTCGAGAAGACGCCCGAGCCATCAGGCAAGACCCCTGTCGCGCCCTCGAAGCAGCGGCGCTTCGTGATCCAGAAGCATGATGCCAGTCGGCTGCATTACGACTTCCGGCTCGAGTTGGACGGCGTCTTCAAGTCCTGGGCGGTGACGAAGGGGCCCTCGCTCGATCCGCACGACAAGCGGCTGGCGGTCGAGGTCGAGGACCATCCGCTCGACTATGGTGATTTCGAAGGCACGATTCCCGAAGGGCAGTACGGCGGCGGCACCGTGATGCTGTGGGATCGAGGCACTTGGGAATCGGAAGATCCGGAAGCCGGATTCAAGAAGGGCGATCTCAAATTCACCCTGCATGGCGACAAGCTGCACGGAAGCTGGGTGCTGGTGCGCATGCGCAACCGCGGCGGCGAAAAGCGGACCAACTGGTTGCTGATCAAGCACCGCGATGAACATGTCCGCGAAGGCGCCGACAACGACATCCTCGATCAGGACAAGTCCGTCGCCTCCGGCCGCGCGATGGAGCAGATCGCCGAAGGCAAGGGCCGCGCGCCCAAACCCTTCATGCTGGCCAAGGGTCTCAAGGGTCCCAAGGGCAAGGCCGATGCAGTCTGGCAGTCCGACCGCGCCGAGGAGACGAAAGGGCGCACCGTGAAGCCGGCGCCGCGCACGGCGTTGAAGGCCGGAAGGACCGCAAGGAAGAAGGCGACGACAGCAGCAAACGCGAAGAAGGTTTCAGAGATACCGGATTTCGTGGCGCCGCAGCTCTGTACGCTGGTCGAGCGGCCGCCGGCCGACCGGGGCTGGTGCCACGAGATCAAGTTCGACGGCTATCGCGTCCAGCTCCGGGTCGAGGACGGCGAGGGGACGCTCAAGACGCGCAAGGGGCTAGACTGGACCGGCAAGTTCGCCTCCATTGCCAAGGAAGCGGGCGCGTTGCCGGACGTGATGATCGACGGCGAGATCGTCGCGCTCGATCACAACGGCGCGCCGAACTTCTCCTCGCTTCAGGCTGCGTTGTCCGATGGCAAGACCGACGAGCTGATCTTCTTTGCCTTCGACCTCCTATTCGCGGAGAATCAGGATTACCGCCGACTGCCACTCGGCGAACGCAAGGCCCGGCTGAAGGAGCTCCTGGAATCGCACAAACGGAAGGCGAGCCAGATCCGATATGTCGAGCATTTCGAGAGCGGGGGCGATGCCGTGCTGCAATCGGCCTGCAAGCTCGAGCTCGAGGGGGTGGTGTCGAAGAAGCTGGATGCCCCGTATCGTTCCGGCCGTACCGAGAGCTGGGTCAAGTCGAAATGCCGTGCCGGCCACGAGGTGGTGATCGGCGGCTACAAGACCACGAGCGGCAAGTTCCGCTCGCTGATGGCCGGCGTGCAGCGCGGCGATCATCTCGCCTTCGTCGGCATGGTCGGCACCGGCTTTGGCGCGGACAAGGTCAAGCGCATCATGCCGTCACTGAAGGCCATGGAGGCGAAGGAAAGCCCCTTCGGCGGCAAGAACGCGCCGAAGAAGACCCGCGAGGTACACTGGCTGAAGCCGGAGCTCGTCGCCGAGATCGAGTTCGCCGGCTTCACCGCCGACGGCAATGTCCGCCAAGCGGCTTTCAAAGGCCTGCGGCAGGACAAGCCGGCCGAGGAGGTCGAGGCCGAAACGCCAGTCGACACCGAGCTCGCCAAACCCTCGGCCAAAGGAGTGAAGCGCGCAAAAGCGAAGCCAGGCGCGCGATCGGCCCCCAGCGGCGGCAACGCCGAGGTCATGGGTGTCGTCATCTCCAAGCCGGACAAGGAGCTCTGGCCCGACGACGGACATGGCGATCCCGTCACCAAGCTGGACCTTGCCCGCTATCTCGAAGCCGTCGGCAAATGGATGATCGTGCACCTGAAGGGCCGGCCTTGCTCGCTGATCCGCGCTCCTGACGGCATCAAGGGCGAATGCTTCTTCCAGCGCCATGCCATGCAGGGCACGTCGAACCTTCTGGAGCTCGCAAGGGTCTCCGGCGACCGCAAGCCGTACCTGCAGATCGATCGGATCGAAGGGCTCGCCGCGGTGGCGCAGGTCGGCGGCGTCGAGCTGCATCCCTGGAATTGCGCGCCTTATGCCTATGACACGCCGGGCCGGCTGGTGTTCGATCTCGACCCTGCGCCTGACGTCGACTTCGCCGACGTCGTCGAGGCGGCCAAGGAGATGCGGCAGCGGCTCGCCGATATCGGCATGGACAGCTTCTGCAAGACCACTGGCGGCAAGGGCATCCATGTGGTGGTGCCGCTGCTCCACGGCGCGCGCGACAAGGTGAGCTGGAAGGAGGCCAAGGCGTTTGCGCAAGGCGTTTGCCAGTGGATGGCCAATGACGATCCCGAACGCTATCTGCTCAACATGTCCAAGAAATTGCGCAAGGGAAAGATCTTCCTGGACTATTTGCGCAACGACCGTATGTCGACGGCGATTGCCCCGCTGTCGCCGCGCGCGCGCGCCGGTGCCACGGTGTCGATGCCGCTGACTTGGGCGCAGGTGAAGAGCGATCTCGATCCGAAGCGTTATACGATGCGCACCGTGCCGGGCCTGCTGGCGCGATCGAAGGCGTGGAAAGGTTATGATGATGCCGCCGCGTCGATCAAGGCGGCCATGAAGAAGCTGGCGTCGAAGGTGAAGTAGGGTGGGTTAGCCGAAGGCGTAACCCACCAATTTCGTTCAATATTCGCAGGAAGCGTGGTGGGTTACGCTTCGCTAACCCACCCTACAAGCGTGCCTATATCCGTCCCATCAGGAGCAGGATTAGCAGGATGACGATGACGAGTCCGAGGCCGCCGCCGCCGTAATAGCCGGTGCCGTAGAACGGCCCGCCGCCAATGCCGCTGAAGCCGCCGAGCAGGGCGATGACCAAGATGATCAGAATGATCGTGCCGATAGACATGCGAGTCTCCTCCAGCCCTTTCTTGAAAGGGTCGTTGCACCTGTCCCGTCGTGCGGGGGCAACTTGCCGCAGGTTTTAAAGTTCCGCCTTCGCAAATGGGCCCCAACTCCGGCATGCATGGAACTTTTGCCGTTTCATGCGGCATGATCAGGTGAGGGGCAGTCAGCAGGGCCACGGCCATGTCAGAACCGCTCGTCGTTTCAATTCCGCATCGTCTCGGCCGCGATGAGGCGGTGCGCCGCCTCAAGACGGGGCTTGGCCGCGCCGCAGCAAGCATTCCCGTGTTGCAAGTCGAAGAGGAGCGCTGGAGCGGCGACAGCATGAATTTCCGTATCCGCGCGCTCGGGCAGATTGCGACCGGGCAGGTCGAGGTCACCGAAGATCACGTCCGGGTCGAGGTGGTGCTGCCCTGGCTGTTGCAGCGCTTTGCCGAGATGGCCCAGGCCGCGATCAGGAAGCGCGGACAGTTGCTGCTGACCAAGGACGGCGGCAAGTAGCCTCAGGCGCGCACGCGCTGCCGCATCGGCTTCGCTGCACTGGCGGTGCGCGCCTCGATGATTGTCGCGGGAAGATCGCGCAGAGCCTGCGCAAGCGGCAGTTCGTTGCTCGCAAGATCCGTCGCGGCATAGCCGGTGATGTCGACGGTCGCATCGAAGCCCTCCAGCGCGGGCCATTCCCGGCCCGCTTGCGTGAACGGCGCGAAGTGACGCCCGACCACGACGATCGCGGCCGCGCGGCCATGGCGGCGGGCGAAGGCGATGACGTGGTCAGCATGCCCGCCGCTTACCTCGAGCGGCTGATAGTCGCCCCGGACGAAGATGTCGGGAAGCCGGTTGCGCAGCTCGAGAAGATGACGCGTCCAGGCCAGCTTGAGCTGGCCGTCCGGCCGGGCCTTGATCAGGCCACGCCAATCCGGCTTGTCCAATGAGCTCAGCGCTGCACGGCAGGCGACAAAGTCCACGGGACGACGGTTGTCGGGGTCGACCAGCGACAGGTCCCAGAATTCGGTGCCTTGGTAGAAGTCCGGCACGCCCGGCAGTGTCGCCTTGAGCGTGAGCTGGCTCAGCGAGTTCAACATGCCGAGCAATGCAACGCGGCGGGCCAGGGTCTGCAGCGCCTCCAGGAATTCTGCGGACTGAGCGGGATCGAGGATCTTGCCGATGAAGCTCTTGACGCCGTTTTCATACGCTTCATGCGGATTGAGCCAGCTCGTCTCCTCCTTGCCTTCACGCGCGGCCTTGAGGGCATAGGCCTGGATGCGCTCGACGACATCAGCATCGACCGGCCCCTGGAGCGGCCAGGCCCCCAGCAGGGTCTGGTAGAGCATGTACTCGAAGGTCGCCGACGGCGCGCGGAAACTGCCGTGGTGTGTGAGATGCGGCGCGTTCAACACCTTCCAGCGCGCCACCGCGCTGGTCCATTCGCCGGGAATCTCGCTGAGCGCAGCAATGCGCGCGCGGGCATCCTCGCCGCGCTTGGTATCGTGGGTAGCCGTCGCAGTCATGCCGTGCGGCCATTCCCTGGCGCGGGTCTGCATGGCCTGATGGAAGGCGGGAATGGTAAGGCCGATGCTTGCGGGATCACCGCCAACCTCGTTCAGCGCGAGCAGCCGGTGGAATTGATAGAACGCGGTGTCCTCCAGCGACTTCGCCATCATCGGTCCGGTGAATTGCTGCACCTTCAGCGCGAAGCGGCGCACGCGCGGGGCGCTGTGCGGGGGACGGCCGGGCTTGAGCAGGTCCATGGTCAGGGCGTCGCGCAGGAAGTCGAAGATGCCGTCATCTGCGGCGAACCATTCTGCGCGCGCCCGCGCGATGGTCTCCTCGATCAGCTTGCGATCGTGCGCGGTCGGCGCGCTCGTCGTGAGGTAGGTGCGGTAGACCGGGAAATGCAGCACATAGAGTTCGAGCGCCTGGCGCAGGCTGTCGGCGGAGAAATCGCGCGTCGAGTAATGCCCGTTGGCGATGCGCGCCAAAAGCCGCGTCAGCACGGTGAACTCGCTGGTGAGCAGCGTCTCCAGCA
This sequence comes from Bradyrhizobium sp. DN3, assembly GCF_041357655.1. Taxonomy (NCBI): domain Bacteria; kingdom Pseudomonadati; phylum Pseudomonadota; class Alphaproteobacteria; order Hyphomicrobiales; family Nitrobacteraceae; genus Bradyrhizobium; species Bradyrhizobium sp. DN3. The sequence goes on from NZ_JAULLN010000023.1 coordinate 43,104, forward strand.
CCCGCCGCTTGGCGTCCTTGACGTAAGGCGCAAGCCGTGGCGGCCGGTTGCTGATCTGCCGCCAGGTCTCGTCCAGCGCCGCCAGCCCCTTGCCGTCGACCAGGACCTGGGTGATGACGTTCATCCATTCATAGCCGGTGGTGCCCTGGACGCCGGCGAAGTGCGGCAGGCGTTCGTGCTCGCACAGGATCTTCTCGATCAGGGTATAAAAGGGCTTCGTCGTACCCTGCGCATCGCGGACCAGCCGGCGCAGTCGCTGGCAATATTGCGCGGGATCGCGCAGGCCGTCGATGTGATCGAGGCGGATGCCTTGCAATCTGCCGTCGGCGATGAGCTGCTTGACCAGCCGGTGCGTGGCGGCAAACGTGCCGGGATCCTCGACGCGCAAGCCCGCAAGCCCGTTGACGTCGAAGAAGCGGCGATAGTTGATGTCGCTGGAGGCGAGCCGCCAGTGACCGAGCTTGTAGTGCTGGCGCTCGAGCAGATGATGCAGCGCCAGCGTGTGCGCGGGACGGTCCTTGGCGGCGCGATAGGCGGCAAGACCTCGCGCGATGATGTCGGCAGCACCCGCAATGTTCTTGAGTTCTGCCTTAAAGGCGGGAGCTTCCTTGCGGTTGGGACGGCGCAGTCCGGTGTAGCGCGCCGCGAGCGCGAGCAGGCGCTTGCCGGGCTCCGTTTCTGCCGCGTCCGCTTCCTTGACGATCATCCGCAGCACTTCGCCATAGCGCTCCGGCGCGACAGGTAAGCGATGCTCGAAATACCAGGCGGAAAGACTTCCCTCATCCGGATCGTAGCGCAGCTCGATCTCGCCCCGCTCCAGCGCCTCGCCATAGGACACGCCGAGAATCGGCAGCAGCACGCCGCCGCGGGCGCGGAAGGCCAGTTGATCCCAGTCGATGTCGAAGGAGACCGCATGCGGTGAAGCCTGGCCCCACTCCAGCACGTCGAGCCACCAGGGATTGTCGGCGAAATGCACGCCGACATGATTGGGCACGAAGTCGATGATGAGGCCGAGATCGTGCTGCTGAAGCGTCTCGCTCAGCCGTGCGAAGCCGGCCTCGCCGCCGAGTTCGGGACTGAGCTGGCTATGATCGACGGTGTCGTAGCCGTGGGTCGAGCCCTTGCGCGCCTTCATCACCGGCGAGGCGTAGAGATGCGTGATCCCCAGCGCCTTGAGATAGGGCACGACCGCGGCGGCCTTGTCGAAGTCGAAATCCGCGGTGAGCTGGAGCCGGTAGGTCGCGAGCGGAATGGCGGGAGGCATGCTAACCTCCGAGATGCCAAACCACCGACCAGGGCGGAAGCCGCTCGCCGGCCTCGCCGCCCCAGATCGGCGTGCCCGCATTGCTGTTGGAATACGCGACGTCCTTGTCCGAGAGATTCGCGGTCAGGTGGAGCGTCGCGCCGTCCCCCATGCGCCAATGTGCAGTGAGCAAGCCGGTATCTGCTGCCTCGGCATCGCCGAACCTCGCTCCTTTCAGCCGCGGCATGATCTCCTTGCGCCGGAGCGCGAGCAGCTCGCGCACCAGCGCAAGCCGCGCGTCCTGCTCGGGCGTGCGGCCGTTCCAGTCGAGCACGGCCAATTGCAGCGTTGCCGGATCGAGCGGATCAGGTACCTCGTCGCCGTATTTCTCATAGGCCCAGGCATATTCCTGCTTGCGCCCCTTGCGCACGGCATCGGCCAATCCGTCGTGGAAGTCGCAGAAGAATGGGAAGGGCACCGTGGAGCCCCATTCCTCGCCCTGAAACAGCATCGGCACCATCGGCGCGAGCAGGGTGACCGCGAGCGCGGCCTCGATCTGTTTTGGCGATGCCAGGCTCTCGAGCCGGTCGCCGAGTGGGCGGTTGCCGATCTGGTCGTGGTTTTGCAGGAAGTTGACGAAGGTCGCCGGCGGCAGCTCGCCGCTCGGCTCGCCGCGCGGCTTCTTGCCCCAGAATTCCGAGATCTCGCCCTGGTAGACGAAGCCGGAGGCGAGCGCGCGCGCAAGATCCATGCGCGGCGTCTGGTAGTCCGCGTAGTAGCCTGCGAGCTCGCCGGTCAGCATCACGTGCCAGACGTGGTGATAGTCGTCGTTCCACTGTCCGCGATATTTGCCGTTCGGCGGCTCCTGCGCGGCATCGAGCAGGCTCGCGCGGTTGTCACCGTTCTCGAGCACCAGATGGATGTGCCGTCCCGTGGCTTTGGCGAGCTCGCCGGCAGCGACGCTGAGGTCTTGCAGCATGGACTGCTCGCCGGGCACCGCCATGATGTGGTTGGCGGCATCCAGCCGCAGGCCATCGAAGCGGTAGTCGCTGAGCCAGGACAGCGCGTTCTCGACCGCGAACGCGCGCACCTGCGGCACGCGATAGTCGATTGTGCTGCCCCAGGGCGTGTGCGCGTCGGTAAAGAAGGTCGGCGCATAGCGGCCGAGGTAATTCCCCTCGGGGCCGAAGTGATTGTAGACGACGTCGAGGAACACCATGAGCCCGCGCAAATGCGCCTCGTCGATCAGCGTCTTCAGGTCTTCAGGGCGGCCATAGGCGCTGTCGGGCGCATACCACAGTACGCCGTCATAGCCCCAGCCGCGGCGGCCGGCGAAATCGGCCAGCGGCATCAATTCCAGTGCGGTGATGCCGCTCGCTGTGAGATGATCGAGCTTGTCGATCATGGCGCGGTAGGTACCCTCTGGCGTGAAGGTGCCGACATGGGTCTCGATCAGCACCGTCTCTTCCCAGGGACGGCCGCGCCAATCGCGCGCGCGCCACACAAAGGCGTCGTGATCGATCACCTCGCTCGGGCCGAACACATCTTCGGGCTGGAATGCCGAGGCCGGATCGGGCACGTCGATCTCGTCGTCGATCCGGAATTTGTAATTGCTACCGGCGCGCAGGCCGGCAATGTCGGCCACGTACCAGCCATCCCGCCGGCGCTGCATCGCGTGCCTTCTGTCGAGCAGGAGATCGACGCGGCGCGCGCCGGGCGCCCACAGCCGGAACGACACGCCGTCCTTGGTCGGCCTCGCCCCGAAGGATGGCCTCATAGCGCCCCCGCGAAGGCGAGCACGGATCGCGGCGGCGCCTTGCTGTCGCTTCCGGGCAGGAAGTCGATCGAGTTCAGCCTGGCCTCGGTCGTGTTGAGGATCTGCTGCCAGCTCTTGTATTCGGTCATTTTGGGCAATTTGAATGCGATCTCTTCGGGAGCGGCGTTCAGAACGATAAAGATCGCGGCGCTGCCCGGTTCCATCGGCCCCATCACATAGGAGAGAAACCGCCCTTCCGGGAATTTCCAGTCGTTCTCCGTCATCTCGTCCCCGGCGGGCGTCAGCCACAGCGCGCCGTAGGAGATGCCGTCCTTGGTGCGGCCGTCGAGCCAGCGATGGCTGCGGAGTTGCGAGAACCGGCGGCGGATGTCGGCGAGATGGGCGACGAAATCGATCATGTCGTCGCCCTCCTTGCCGAGATTGTCCCAGCCGACCCAGCCGACCTCGTTGTCCTGGCAATAGGCGTTGTTGTTGCCGGACTGAGAATTGCCGACCTCGTCGCCGGCGAGGATCAGCGGAACGCCTTGCGCCAGTATCAGGCAGGCCAGCACGTTCTTGCGAAGCTGCCGGCGCAGGCTGAGGATTTGGGGATCGTCGGTCGGGCCCTCGACGCCGCAATTGTTGCTGTGGTTGTCGTTGGAGCCGTCGCGATTGTCCTCGCCGTTGGCCTCGTTGTGCTTCTCGTTGTAGCTGAAGAGGTCGGCGAGCGTGAAGCCGTCATGCACGGTGATGTGGTTGATGCCGGCGCGCGGCCGCCGTCCGTCATGGTTGAACAGGTCTGATGACGCCGTCATGCGGCTGGAGATGTCGCCGATCAGGCTGCCTTCGCCGCTCCAGTAGCGGCGCATGGCGCTGCGATAGCGATCGTTCCACTCCGACCATTGCGAGGGGAAGGCGCCGACCTGATAGCCGCCAAGCCCGAGATCCCACGGTTCGGCCACGAGCTTGACGGTCGCCAGCACCGGATCCTGCCGGACCGCAGTCAGGAACGAGATGCCGCGATCAAAGCCGTTCGGGCCGCGCGCCAGCGTGGTCGCAAGGTCGAAACGGAAGCCGTCGACATGGCAGACCTCGACCCAGTAGCGAAGCGAATCCATCACCATCTGGAGCACGCGCGGATGGGTGAGGTTCACCGACGAGCCGCAGCCGGTGAAGTCGTCGTAATAGCGCGGGTTCTCGCGGTTCAGCCAGTAATAGGAGGCGTTGTCGATGCCGCGATAGCACAGCGTCGGGCCGAGGTGATTGCCCTCGGCGGTGTGGTTGTAGACGACATCCAGCATCACCTCGATGCCGGCATCGTGCAGCCGCGCGACCGTGGTGCGGAAGGAATCCAGCGCGTTGTCCTGGGCGTAGCGCGGCTCGGGCGCGAAGAAGGACAGCGTGTTGTAGCCCCAGTAATTGGCGAGCTTCTTTTCCACCAGGATGCGGTCGTCGACGAAGCTGTGGATCGGGAGAAGCTCGATCGTTGTGACGCCAAGCCTCTTCAGATGCTCGATCATCGCCGGCGATGACAGGCCACCATAGGTGCCGCGAAGGTTCGGCGGCACGTCGTCGCGCTTCTGCGTCAGGCCCTTGACGTGGGCCTCGTAGATGATGGTGTCTTCCCAGGGGATGTTGGGACGGATCTCGCGCCGGCCCCAGTTGAAGGTCTCGTCGACGACGACGGCCTTCGGCATGCCGCGCGCATTGTCGCGCCGGTCGAACGACAGGTCCTCGCGCGGCGAGCCGGTGCGGTAAGCGAAATGCGCATCGCTCCAGACCAGCCGTCCGGCCAGCCGCTTGGCATAGGGGTCGAGCAGCAGCTTGTTGGCGTTGAAGCGGTGGCCGTGCTCGGGCTCGTAGGGGCCGTGCACACGATAACCGTAGAGCTGGCCGGGCGAGACGTCGTTGAGATAGCCATGCCAGACGTCTTCGGTCCGTTCCGGCAACTCGATGCGTTCGAGCTCGCGGCGGCCTTGCGTGTCGAACAGGCAGAGCTCGACCTTCTGCGCGTTGGCGGAGAACAGCGCGAAATTGGTGCCGCGTCCGTCCCAGCTTGCGCCGAGGCGTGCGGGCGATCCAGCAGTCAAGCGCATGTGTCAGCTTTCTGGAACGAGGAAGATCGCGGCAAGTGGCGGAATGGTGAGGCGGAGCTCGCCGCCCTCGGCATGGACTTCGCCGATGTTGCCGACGTTGCTGCCGCCATAGTGGGCGGAATCCGAGTTGAGCACTTCCTTCCACTTGCCGCCAAAGGGCACGCGAACGCGATAGTTCTGGTAGACGTTCGGCGAGAAGTTGACGATCACCAGGCACCGCGCTTGCTCGTCGAAGCCCCTGCGCAGCCAGGCGAACACGTTGCGGTTGGCGTCGTCGGTGACCAGCCATTCGAAGCCGGCCTGGTCGCAATCCATCTGGTGCAGCGCGGGCACCGCGCGATAGAGCCGGTTGAGGTCGCGGATCAGCGCCTGGATGCCGGAATGGTACTTGTATTGGAGCAGGTGCCAGTCGAGCGACTGGTCATGGTTCCATTCGCGGCTCTGCGCGATCTCCGCGCCCATGAACAACAGCTTCTTGCCGGGATGGCCGAACATGAAGCTGTAATAGGCGCGCAAGTTCGCAAAGCGCTGCCACTCGTCGCCGGGCATCCGGCCGAGGATCGAGCGTTTGCCGTGCACGACCTCGTCATGCGACAGCGGCAGGATGAAGTTTTCCGAGAACGCATAGTGCAGGCCGAACAGGATCTCACCGTGGTGGTGCTTGCGGTAGATCGGATCCTTGCTGATGTAGCTCAGCGTGTCGTGCATCCAGCCCATGTTCCACTTGTAGCCGAAGCCGAGCCCGCCGAATTCGACCGGGCGTGAGACCTGAGGCCAGGCGGTGGACTCCTCAGCCGCCGTGGTCGCCTGCGGGAAGCGGGCGAAGACTTCCGTGTTGAAGCGGCGCAGGAAGTTGATCGCCTCGATGTTCTCCCGCCCGCCATACTGGTTCGGAATCCACGCGCCGGGCGGCCGGCTGTAATCGAGATAGAGCATCGATGCCACGGCATCGACGCGCAGGCCGTCGATCGCATAGCGCTCCAGCCAGAACAGCGCGTTCGACACCAGGAAGTTCGTCACTTCGGTGCGGCCGTAATTGTAGATCAGCGTGCCCCAGTCGAGGTGGCGGCCCTGGAGCGGGTTGGCGTGCTCGTAGAGCGAGGTGCCGTCGAAATGACCTAGCCCGTGCGGATCGTCCGGGAAGTGGCCGGGCACCCAGTCGAGCAGCACGCCGACGCCTTCGCGGTGGCAGGCATCGACGAGAACGGCAAAATCCTCCGGCGTGCCGAAGCGGCTGGTCGGGCCATAGAGGCCGGTCGGCTGGTAACCCCAGGAGCCGTCGAACGGATGCTCGCTCACCGGGAGAAATTCGAGATGGGTGAAGCCCATGTCGCGGGCATAGGCCGGCAGCTGCTCGGCCAGTTCGCGATAGGTTAGCCATTCATTGCCGTTCTTGCGCCGCCACGAGCCGAGATGGACCTCGTAGATCGACATCGGCGCCGACAGCGCGTTGATGCCGTCGGGCGCCGGCCGCGGCCGCGGCAGGCGCGCCTCGTCGAACACGATCGACGCTGTCTTGGGCCGCACCTCGCTCGCAAAGGCCAGCGGATCGGATTTCAACGGAAGCATATGGCCATGCGGGCCGATGACTTCGAACTTGTAGTGATCGCCAATCTTCGCATGCGGGATGAACAGCTCCCAATAGCCGCTGCCGCGTACCCTCATGGGATGGCGCCGCCCGTCCCAGAAATTGAAATCGCCGACCACGGACACGCGCCGCGCATTCGGCGCCAGCACCACGAAGCCGATGCCGTCGACACCTTCGTGCCGCATCGGATGGGCGCCGAGCTTGTCGTAGAGGCGCTGGTGGGTGCCTTCGCCGAGCAGATAAAGGTCGAAATCGGTCAGGATCGGCGGAAAGCGGTAGGCGTCCTCGAACTCGACGACGTTGCCGCCGAATTTCGCGCGCAGCTGGTAATGCTTCGAGCCGTTGGGCAGGGCCCCGATGAACAGGCCGGAATCGTGCACGCGGTCGAGCGGGGCGACTTCGCCATGCTCGCCGACCGCCTCGACATTCGAGGCTTCGGGGAGAAAGGCGCGCACCACACTTCTACCGCCCTCGGGATGCAGCCCGAGATAGTGGAAGGGATCGGAGTGGCGGCCTTCGATGATCGCGTAGGCCTCAGCAGGCAGTTTAGGCATGGGCTTCGCTCTCGGCACTGGACAGAATGCGAAGCAGTCCGGTCAGCGGCGCATTGAGCCCCTCAGGCCGGTGGGACAGCTCGTACTCTACTTCGTTGAACGCTTGATCAAGCAGGAAGAAGTTTATCAGGCCTTCCGCGGATTGCGGATCTTGCGGCCAAATCCGCCGATCGGTCATGGTTTCGCGATAGGCGGACAAGAAGGTTGCGGTAGCGCGCTCGCGCCATTCGTCGAGCGCGGCTGCGAGCCGGCCCTGCTCGTCGGAAGCGCCCGTCAGCGCGCGACTGAGGGCCGCGTTGACCGAAACATCAATCGAGTGGATCATGCCCGCGACGTCGCGCGCGGCCGGCGCCTTGCGCCGCTTGTCGGCCAATGGCACACGCGGATCGCCGTCGAAGTCGATGATGAAGATATCGTCCTTCACGATCAGAGTTTGTCCGAGACGGAAGTCGCCATGATGACGGATGTTCAACCCGCCGATCCCGGAAGGCAATAGCGCATTCAGGCGGTCGGGCAGGGTCGCGCGGGCCTCCGTGAGCTGATCGATCAGCGGCCGATCCGCCTCCCGCAGGCCGTCGCGGCTGTTGGCCAGCCGTTCGAAGACCCGCTCGGCGCGCGCCTTGAGGTCGGAGACGAGGCGCGTGATGTACGAGGAGCCGATCGGCTCCGGAGCGAGCTCGTCCGGCTTTGCCGCGGCCAGCGCGACATGCAGCTCGCCGAGCCGCCGGCCGATCTGCGCGATGAAGTGCAGATAAGGCGCCTGCTCCTGGGTTTCGCGGAGCGTTTCGCCTGCCGGCAACACGCGCTGCTCGTCGATATAGCGATCGAGGTAGCCCGTTGTCACAGTCCAGCCGTCGCCCTGGTTCTCGACATAGGCATGCAGCACGCCGAGCGCGCTGCGCTGCTCGCCCTCGACCAGCTCGACGCTACCCAGCAGCGCCGGCGTGTTGGCAAAGCGGGCGATCTCGGTGAGATAGTGGCCGATCTCGATCTCGGGACTGATGCCGCTTTCGAGACGACGATAGATCTTGGCGACGTATTGATTGTCGATCAGCGCGGTGCTGTTCGACTGCTCGATCGCGCGGATGCGTTCGGGCTCCTTGATGATGTAATCGGCAAACCGGCTGGTCGCCTTGAATTCCAGCCGCAGGTTGTTCTCTTCCACTGCCAGGTTCTGCGACAAATTGCGCAGGAACAGGCCGATGAAGATCTGCTCGGTCGCAACATCGAGCAGCGTGCCTTCGCGCGCGCCCTGACGCACTGCGGCAAGCGCCTTCGGGTTGAAGCGTTCGCGATCGAAGCGCACCCACTCGATCTGCAACGGCAGCACGTAGCGTGTCGTCTCGTTCCCCTGCTTGGTTTCGAAGAACGCGATCCAGGGCCGGTTGTCGCCGATGTCGCAGAACGGCGCCGCCGAGGTCAGCGTGGTCTTGATGTGCTTGGCATTGTGCTCGGGATACCATCGCGTCCGCGACAGGAATCCCGGCAGCACGTCGCGCTCGAACACGCCGCGCTCGCGGGCGAGCGACACCCAATTCGAGTTGACCGGCACCACCAGCGTCTCGAACTCCGGCACCGCGCGCGGCGTCACCGGCTCGGACTTGTCGCGCTCCTGAAGCTGGAACCAGTAGAAACCGTAGGGCCCCAGCGTGATCATGTAGGGCAGCTCGCCGATCGCGGGGAAGCGCGTGCGGCCGAGCATTTCCTGCGGGATGCGGTCCTTCCAAGGCGACAGGTCAAGCTCGGTCGCCTGCGCGGCGCGCGACAAATTGGCCACGCAGAGGATCACCTCGTCGCGGTATTGCCGGACATAAGCCAGCACGGCGCGGTTGGCCGGGCGGATGAAGGTCATGGTGCCGCGGCCGAAGGCAAGCGTCGACTTGCGCACCGAGATCAGCCGCTTGGTGGCGCTGAGCAGCGAGGACAGGCTGCGCGACTGCGCCTCCACGTTCACCGACTCGTAGCCGTAGACCGGATCCATGATCAGCGGCGCGTAAAGGCGGGCCGGGTCGCAGCGTGAGAAGCCGCCGTTGCGGTCCGGGCTCCACTGCATCGGCGTGCGCACGCCGTTGCGGTCGCCGAGATAGATGTTGTCGCCCATGCCAATCTCGTCGCCGTAGTAGACGATCGGCGTGCCGGGGAAGGACAGCAGCAGCGAGTTCATCAGCTCGATCTTGCGGCGGTCATTGTCCATCAGCGGCGCAAGGCGCCGGCGGATGCCGACATTGATGCGCGCGCGCGGGTCGTTGGCGTAGGTGGTCCAGAGATAGTCGCGCTCGACGTCGGTGACCATCTCCAGCGTCAATTCGTCATGATTGCGCAGGAACAGCGCCCATTGGCAGCTCGCCGGGATGTCCGGGGTCTGGCGCAGGATGTCGGTGATCGGGAAACGGTCCTCCTGCGCGATCGCCATGTAGATCCGCGGCATCAGCGGGAAATGATAGGCCATGTGGCACTCGTCGCCACGGCCGAAATATTCCTGCACGTCCTCCGGCCATTGATTGGCCTCGGCCAGCAGCAGCTTGCCCTTGGAGTAGGCGTCGAGCTCCTGGCGCAAGCGCTTGATGATCGCATGCGTCTCGGGCAGGTTCTCGTTCGAGGTGCCCTCACGCTCGCACAGATAGGGAATGGCATCCAACCGGAAGCCGTCGACACCGGCATCGAGCCAGCGCTTCATCACCTGGATGAGTGCGCTGACGACGCGCGGATTGTCGAAATTCAGATCCGGCTGGTGTGAGAAGAAGCGGTGCCAGTAGAAGGCGCCGGCCTCGGGGTCCCAGGTCCAGTTCGACTTCTCCGTGTCGGTGAAGATGATGCGCGTGCCCTGGTATTTCTGATCGGTGTCGCTCCAGACATACCAGTTGCGGGCGCTCGAGCCCGGATGGCTGCGGCGCGCGCGCTTGAACCACTTGTGCTGGTCCGAGGTGTGGTTGACGACCAGCTCGGTGATGACGCGCAGGCCCCGCTTCTGCGCCTCCTGGATGAAGCGCTTGAAATCCTTCATCGTCCCGAAATCGGGATTGACCGCGCCGTAATCGGCGATGTCGTAACCGTCGTCGCGGCCGGGCGAGGGGTAGAACGGCAGCAGCCACAGCGCGGTGACGCCGAGTTCCTGGAGATAGGGCAGCTTCTCGGTCAGCCCGGCGAAGTCGCCGATCCCGTCATTGTTGCTGTCGGCAAACGCCTTGACGTGGAGCTGGTAGATGATGGCGTCCTTGTACCAGAGCTCGTCCACGATCTCGGCAGCCTCGGCTTTCTTGGTGTCGACGGAAGACAGAACATTCATGGCGTGAACCCTTACGCCAGGCCGCGGAACAAGAGCGCCGGATCGCGCTCGGGATCGATACGCAGCCTGACCCCGCCCCATTCGATGCGGGACTTTTCGCCGGTGAGGAGGTTTTCGAGTGCCGTCACATGGTGTCGCTGCCCGCCGGCGTCAACGGTGACGTCACCGAGCGGCAGCCAGAATTCGCGCACATGGCGCGACAGCGCGATCACGACGATGACGGTGTTGGCTGTCTCGGCTGCCTCCTTGGCGAAGGCGATGGTTTCGCCGTCCTCGACGCCGAGGAAGCGCAAATTGGCCGTCTGCCGGAGCGCCGCATTCTCGTTGCGGACGCGATTGAGCGCGGTGATGTAGGGCTTGATGTTGCCGGGCTTGTCCCAGTCGCGCTGCTTGATCTGGTATTTCTCGGAATCCAGATATTCTTCACGGCCGGGAATCGCCTCGTGCTCCAAGAGCTCGAATCCGCCAAAGATGCCGTAATTGCCCGACAGCGTCGCGGCCAGCGCGAGGCGCGACTTGAACGCCCAGGCTTCGCCGCTCTGGAGGTGATAGGGCAGCAGGTCGGCCGTGTTGACGAACAGGTTCGGTCGATAGAAGTCGCGTTCGGGATAGCGCGTCAGCTCGCCGAGATATTGCTCCAGCTCCCACCGCGAGGTGCGCCAGGGGAAATAGGTGAAGGACTGCGCAAAGCCGAGCTTGGCGAGGCCCTTCATCAGCTTCGGCCGCGCGAATGTCTTGGAGAACAGGATCACCTCGGGGTGGCGGCGGCGGATGTCGCGGATCAGCCATTCCCAGAACGGAAGCGGCGCGGTGTCGTGATTGTCGATGGCGAAGATGGTCACGCCATGGTCGATCCAGAACAGCAGAGCATCCCGAAACGCGTTCCACAGTCCAGGCCTGTCGACGGAGTTGAAATCTGGGATGACGATGTCCGAATAGGGGCCATCCGCCGTCCGCACCGAGCGATCCGGCCGCCACTTGAACCATTCCGGATGCTGCGTCAGCCAGGGATGGTCCGGCGAGCATTGCACGGCGAAATCGAGCGCGAGCTCGAGGCCGTATTCCAGGCAGGTCGCAACCAATGCGCGGAAATCCTCGATCGTGCCGAGCTCGGGATGCAGCGCATCGTGGCCACCCTCCGTCGCGCCGATCGCATAGGGCGAGCCGGGATCGCCTGCACTCGCGACCTGCGCATTGTTGCGGCCCTTGCGGCGGGCGTGGCCGATCGGGTGGATCGGCGTGAGGTAGAGCACGTCAAAACCCATCGCGGCGATGTCGGGCAGGCGGGCGATGCAGTCTCTCAGGGTGCCGTGCTGGCCGGGGATCCGGCTCTGGCTGCGCGGCATCATCTGATACCAGGCACCAAAGCGTACCTTGTCGCGGTCGATGATCAGCGGAAAGAGGGCCGAGCGGGTGAGGTCGGACCGCGACTGGCTCTCGGCCATGGCTTCACCGAGCTCGGTTGCGAGCAGCGGGCCGACGTCGCCGCTCTGCAGATAGTCCTCGCATTGCCTGATGATGACCACCGCTGCGTCTTGCCCGGCGCCATGCGCCTTGGTCAAGAGGCCGGCGCCCTCGATCGCGTCGAGGGTGACGTCCGCACCGGAGCGTTGTTTGCGCGCGACGCCGTGGGACCAGGTGGCGAACTCGTCGGTCCAGGCTTCGATGGCGTAGATGTATTGACCGGCCGCGGTCGGGACGAAGGCGCCCGACCAGCGGTCATTGCCATGATGGCTCATCGGCTCACGCTGCCATTCGCGGTCCTGCTCGCGGCGCCACAGCAGCGCGGCGCCGATCACGGCATCGCCGTCGCGATAGATGTCGGCCCAGACCTCGACCCGGTCGCCCGCGATCCGCTTCACGGCGAAGCGGCCGCCATCGATCAAGGGATAGACGTCTTCGATGAGGAAAGCGCTGCCGGCTGCGGCACTTTCGACAGTTTGAATTGTCTTGTTCACGGTGATGCCATTGACAAGAAAGCAGGGGCCCGTTTCCCTTGTCGGGAACCTACGCTTGATACCTATATAAAAAGCCGCTTGTGTGTCATTAGTTCCGGCGGGGAACGGCAGGCGCGGTTTGTGAGTTAAGCCCGACTAACGTCTTTCGCTGCCTCGTTAAATCGATGCCCCCGGCAAAAGGGTGGCCTGCAAGCTGCGTGCCGAATGGATCTCATAACTCAAGCCCGGATCAAGGGCGTCCAGTCCGAATTCATCGATGCCCTGGGTAAGCTGCGGGTCACCGACCCCGTGGCCCTCAAATCCATCCTCGACGCCCTGCCCGAGAAGCGGGTTTACCGCTTCGTCGGCGGGCCGGTCGTGGTGCGCGCCTTAGGGCATCCGCGGACGGAATTGGCGGCCATCGGTGCGCCGCCGCTGCAATGGAAATTGGCCGCAAACGGTAAATCGATCGCGCAAGGCCAGACGCGCGAGCCCGTGATCGCCTGGCCGGCCGGCCTGCCGCTCGGCTATCACCGTTTGACGCTGACCGATGCCGAAGGTGTGACGGAAGAGGTGCCGATGATCGTGGCGCCCGAGCGCGCCTTCGGCGGCGATTTCGACCGCGGCTGGTTGCTTGCCGTGCAGCTCTACAGCGTCCGCTCCAACCGCAATTGGGGTATCGGTGACTTCACGGACCTGGCCGACCTCGTCCGGCTCGCCAAACAATTGGGGGCCGACGGCGTCGGGCTCAATCCGCTGCATGTGCTGTTCGACGACCAGCCCGCCGATTGCAGCCCCTATTCGCCGAACAGCCGGCTGTTTCTCAATCCGCTCTATATCGACGTCGCGGCGATCCCGGAATTTGCGCCCGACCTCGTGCCGGATGCCGCCGCGACCGCAGCACGGCTGCGCGAGGGCGACCGTGTGCCGTACGCGGACATGGCGGCGTTGAAATGGCTGGGCCTGCGCGCTGCCTTCAACAGTTTCGTGACGAGCGCGAGCGAAGCACGCCGCCGGGAGTTTGACGCCTTCCGCGCTGCCCGCGGCCCGCTGTTGTCCCGCTTTGCCTGCTTCGAAGTGCTGCGTCATCGCTTCACCGTGCCTTGGTGGGAATGGCCGGTGGAATGGCAAAAGCCCGACGATGCGAAATGCGCCGAGCTGCGCAACGGGGCCAACAAGCGCGATGTCGAGTTCGTCGAATTCGTGCAATGGACGGCTGACAGCCAGTTGCATGCGGCCAAGGAGCTGGCCAGCCAGCTCGGCATGCCGGTCGGGCTCTATCTCGACGTTGCCGTCGGCGTGCAGTCCAATGGTTTCGATGCCTGGAACGAGCAGATGGCGATTTCGCGCCATCTCGCCGTCGGCGCGCCGCCCGATGTGCTCAATACCGTCGGCCAGGACTGGGGTCTTGCCGGCTTCAACGCGGGCGGCCTGGAGGCCCAATCCTTCGTGCCGTTCGCCGACATGCTCGCGGCCTCGATGCGTCATGCAGGGGCGATCAGGCTCGATCACGTGCTCGGCTTGAAGCGACTTTATCTGGTGCCGCGCGGTTTCAAGCCCGACAACGGTGCCTATGTGCAGATGCCGTTCGAGGCGCTGCTGGCGGCGGTGGCGTGCGAGAGTGCGGCTCATAAATGCATCGTGATCGGCGAGGACCTCGGCACGGTGCCGGAAGGCTTCCGCGAGACCATGCAGGATTTCGGCATCTGGTCCTACCTCGTCATGATGTTCGAGCGCGACGATGCCGGCCACTTCCGCAATGTCGACCACTACCGGCCCAACGCACTCGTCACGCTGAATACGCACGACCTGTCGACCTATGCCGGCTGGCGCTCCTTCAGCGACCTCAAGATGAAGCTTTCGCTCGGGATCGATCCCGGCGAAAGCGAGCAGGCGCGCTGGGACGCGCTCGGCAGGCTCGACGAGATTTTGCGCCAGAACGGCATCAACACCAACGATCTCTATTCCGTGCTCGCCTTTCTGTCGCGCACGCCATCGCGGCTGCTCGCGGTGTCGCTGGAGGATCTGCTCGGCGTGATCGACCAGCCCAACATCCCCGGCACGATCGACGAGCATCCGAACTGGCGCCAGCGGCTTCCTGTTATACTCGACAAGATCGCCACCAAGGTCGATCTCGCGGCTTTGAAGGCCGCGACGCGGGAACGTTCATTGACCGGCGGGAGTTGAACAGCCGGGGCTTCTCAGGCTCGAACGACATTGTCTCAGAGGATCGAGGACTATGCGCTGATAGGCGACTGCGAGACCGCGGCGCTGGTCGGGCGCAACGGCTCGATCGATTGGTTGTGCTGGCCGGCTTTCGATTCCGACGCCTGCTTTGCCGCGATCCTCGGCACGCACAAGAATGGTCGCTGGCTGATCGCACCGAGCGTGGATGTCACCGCTGCGTCCCGCCGCTATCTCGGCAATACCCTCATCCTCGAAACCCGCATCGAGACGAAGGGCGGCACCGTCGCGCTGATCGACTTCATGCCGCCGCGCGGCAAGGCATCCGACATCGTGCGGCTGGTCCGCGGTATCAGCGGCGCGGTGAAGATGCGGATGCAGCTCGTCATCCGTTTTGGCTTCGGTGCGGCTATCCCATGGGTGCGGCGGATCGACCATTCTCTGATGGCAATCGCCGGCCCGGACATGATTGTGCTGCGCACGCCTGTCGAGACCCGCGGCGAAGATCTGACCACGGTTTCTGACTTCGAGGTGACGTCCGGCCAGACCATACCCTTCGTGCTGACCTACGGGCCCTCGCACATCGAGCCGCCGGCGCCGATCGACCCGGAGATCGCGCTCCAGGAGACCGAAAGATTCTGGCACGACTGGTGCAGCCGTTGCACTCGCGACGGCGGCTATCACGATCTCATCGTACGTTCGCTGATCACGCTGAAGGCGCTGACCTTCGCCCCGACCGGCGGCATCGTGGCGGCACCCACCACCTCATTGCCGGAAAAGCTCGGGGGCAGCAGGAACTGGGACTATCGCTTCTGCTGGCTGCGCGATGCCACCTTCACGCTGCTTGCGCTGATGAACTCGGGCTATACCGAGGAAGCCCTGGCCTGGCACAATTGGCTCTTGCGCGCCGCCGCCGGCTCGCCCTCGAACATGCAGATCATGTACGGCATCTGGGGCCATCGGCGGCTCTTGGAATGGGAGGCGGGCTGGCTCGGCGGCTATGGTGGCGCCCGGCCGGTGCGCATCGGCAATGCCGCGCATGCGCAGCTCCAGCTCGACGTCTATGGTGAGCTGATCGATGTATTTCATCAATCGCGCATGGCCAAGCTCAAGCTCGATGAGCAGAGCTGGGCGCTGGAATGCGCGGTGCTCAATCATCTCGCCGAGGTCTGGGACCGGCCCGATCACGGCATCTGGGAGCGCCGCGGCCAGCCCAAACACTACGTCTTCTCCAAAGTCATGACCTGGGTCGCCTTCGACCGCGGCATCAAGAGTGCGGAGACCTTCGGCTTCAAGGCGCCGCTGCTGCACTGGCGGGCCTTGCGCGAGGCCATTCATCGCGACGTCTGCAACAACGGTTTCGACGCGGACGAAAACACGTTCGTCGAGTCATACGGCACGAAGCTGCTCGATGCCAGCGTGCTGCTGCTGCCGGCGGTCGGCTTCCTGCCGACGTCCGATCCGCGCATCTGCGGGACCATCGCTGCTGTCGAGAAAGGCCTGATGCACGACGGCTTCGTGCTGCGGCACGATCCGCGCGAGGTGCCTGCGGGTCAGCCGCCGCTCGAAGGCGCGTTCCTGGCATGCACGCTGTGGCTGGCCGATGCCCATGTGCTGTCGGGTAATATCGACAAGGCGCAAGTCTTGTTCGATCGCGTGGTGGGCATCGCGAACGATGTCGGGCTGCTGGCGGAGGAATACGATTCCGTGGCGCGGCGCCAGACCGGCAACTTCCCGCAGGCGCTGACCCACATCGCACTGATCAACACCGCACATAATCTGTCGGCGGCCAGGCGGGAGAGCGAGAAGCCGGCCGTGCAGCGGTCGCAGTAAGGTGAGCGCGTAACAGTGCCAAGTGCGGTGAAATGCGGCTTGATCGCTGCCAGGGCGGAGGTGCGCCCCCTCTCTCCCGCTTGCGGGAGAGGGTTGGGGAGAGGGTGCTTCCACAATGGGACAATCCCCACGAGGAGAAAGCCCTCACCCGCCGCTACGCGGCGACCTCTCCCGCAAGCGGGAGAGGTGAACGAGCGGCAGCCCCCTTAACCAACCCCATTCAGCTTCAAGATCATCTCCATCGCCTCGGCAAAACCATCCTGCTCGTTGGTCGCGGTGACGTGGGTGGCGTGGTCCTTGACGTTGTCGGTGGCATTGCCCATGGCAATCGAGACGCCGCTGACGCGGAACATCGCGAGGTCGTTCTGCATGTCGCCGATGGTCGCGACTGCCTCGGTCGCAATGCCCACGCGCTTGGCAATGGCCTGCACGAAGGTGCCTTTGTTGAAGCCGGGCGGGGTGATGTCGAGATAGTAGGTTTGCGAGCGCACCGCGGTGGCCTCGCTGCCGAGCGCCTCCTGCATCGCCTTCTCGCAACGCTCGAGGCCGGCGGCATCGGCACTGGCGCCGACGATCTTGCAGGCGCTCGCAAGGTACGGCGAAAAATCCGTCACGATGGTCGGATCGGCGCGGATCGTGCGCTGCTCATGCGCCACATAGCTGCCCTCGGGATTGTCGATCAGCCATTTGTCGGTGGTGAAGAGCCACGCGTCGGCGCCGAATTCGCGCAGGATTCGCAACGACCGCTCGGCCGCGCCCGCTGGGATGAGATGCTGTTCGACCGCCCTCATCTCGGGATCGACGATCGAGGAGCCGTTGAACGGCCCGACCGGCAGCCAGAGCGCCAGCGGCTCGATCAGGAAGCGCATGCCGATCGCGGGCCGGCTTGAGGTGATGGTGAAGCCGATGCCCGCCTGGTGCAGCCGCTGCACGGCAGACCTCGCACGCTCCGTCAGCGTCTTGTCCTTGGTCAGCAGCGTGCCGTCGACGTCGGAGACGACCAGTGAGATCTTCGTCATGGCATGACCTTAAGGTTCAGGTTTCTTGAAGATTCAGCTTCCTGGGCTCAGCGCCTGGCCCCACCCAACCTCAATTGCCGCACCACGCCGTCCACGATCGCCTCGACGGATTCGTCGATCGAGACGGTGATGGCGTGCTCGCCGGCCTCCGGCGGCTCCAGCGTGTTGAACTGGCTGGTCAGCAGCTCGGGCGGCATGAAATGACCCTTGCGGTGCGCGAGCCGCTCGGCGATCAGCTCCTTGGTGCCCTTCAGGAAGACGAAGCGGACGTCGTCGCGACCACGCAGCAGCACGTCACGATAGGCGTGTTTCAGCGCCGAGCAGGCGATGATGACGTGCTCGCCGCGCCCGCAGACCCGTGCGATCTCGTCGGCGATGGCGTTGAGCCAGGGCCAGCGGTCTTCGTCGGTGAGCGGATGGCCCGCCTTCATTTTCTCGACATTGCTGGCGGGATGAAAACTGTCGCCGTCCTCGAAGCGCCAGCCAAGGCGCTGGCCGAGCGCTTCCGCGATCGTGCTCTTGCCCGAGCCAGACACGCCCATCACGATCAATGCACAAGGTGCTTCAACGCCCGCCACGAATTCCCTCCGGAAGCGCGGCCTGGTCGACCAGCCAGACGGTCTCACCATTCGAGCGCGCGCGTAACGCCGGCAGAGTCTCGCCATTGAGGAGGCGCGTCAAGATCGCCTGCTTGTCGTGCCCGGCAATCTCGAACAGCATTTCGCGGCAGGAGGCCAGAACGGGCAAGGTGAGCGAGACCCGCGGCACGAAAGGCGCGACATTGGCTTTGGGCACCCCGGTGACCCAGCGCTCGGTCTCCTCGATTTCGGGATAGCCGGGAAACAGCGAAGCGGTGTGGCCGTCCGGCCCCGCGCCCATCAGGACCATGTCGAACAGCGGCCGCGCCGAATTGAGCCGGTCAGCGCCGTAGAAGGCTTGCAGCTCGTGCGCATAGGCCTCGGCGGCGCGATCGGGATTTTCGGTCGTGGTCGGGATCGGGTGGATATGGCCTGAGGGGGCACTGTGGTCAAGAAATGTCGCGCGGGCCACCGCCATGTTGTTGAGGGGATCGCTTTCCGGCACGAAACGCTCGTCGCCGATGAACCAGTGCACGCGCTCCCACGGAATTTTTTCGCGCCAGGCATCGCTGCCAAGCAACTGATAGAGTTTCTTCGGGCTGGAGCCGCCGGTGAGGCAGATCGCGATGCGCGAGGGATTGGCGGCGATCCGCGCCATCACCCGTTCGGCCGCGGTCTGCGCCAGCGCCTCGGCGTCGGCCGCGACGATCAGCTTCGGCTGCTCGGCCGCCATCACGAGTACTTCCGCCAGCTTCGTCCGTCGCGCCGGAGCAGCTCGTCCGCGCAGGCCGGGCCATCGCTGCCGGCTTGATAGGTCTCGATGCTGTTGGTGCCCGCACTTTTCCAGGCGTCCAGGAACGGCTGCACCGCCTGCCACCCGGCCTCGATACCGTCGGCGCGTTGGAACAGGATGTTGTCGCCGATCATGCAGTCGTAGAGCAGCGTCTCGTAGCCGGTCGAGGGATCGGCGCGGAAATAGTCGCCATAGCGGAATTTCATCTCGACGCCGTCGATGGTGACGCTCGGCCCCGGGATCTTGGCGTTGAACTGGAGCTCGATGGTCTCGGTCGGCGCGATGCCGATGGTGAGGAAGTTCTGCGACAGGCGGTCGACTGTCGTGCCTGAGAACATCGACAGCGGCGCCTGCTTGAACTTGATCGCGACCTCCGTGCGCTTGTGGCCCAGCGCCTTGCCGGTGCGCAAATAGAAGGGCACGCCGGCCCAGCGCCAATTGTCGATCATCAGCTTCAGCGCGACAAAGGTCTCGGTGGTGCTGCCGGGCTTGACGTCCGCCGTGGTGCGATAGTCCGGAATCTCCTCGTCGCCGACGCGGCCCGCGAGATACTGCGCGCGCACCGAGCTCTTCAGCGCTTCTTCTTCGCTCGGCCGCTGGATCGCGGTGAGCACTTCGGCCTTCTCGGAGCGGACCGAATGCGCGTCGAAACGGCTCGGCGGCTCCATCGCGACCAGCGACATCAGCTGGAACAGATGGTTCGGCACCATGTCGCGGAGCGCACCGGTGGCGTCGTAGAAGCCGCCGCGGTGGCCGACGCCGAGCTTCTCCTCCACCGTGATCTGGACGTGGTCGATATGGTTGCGATTCCAGATCGGCTCGAACATGCCATTGGCGAAGCGCAGCACCAGGATGTTCTGCACCGTCTCCTTGCCGAGATAATGATCGATCCGATAGATCTGGTGCTCGTCCATGATCTTCAGCAGCTCGGCATTCAGCGCGCGCGCCGAGGCGAGATCGGTGCCGAACGGCTTCTCGATCACCAGCCGCCGCCAGGCGCGGTTCTGCTTCGTCAAGCCGGTGCGTCCGAGCTCGCGCGCGGTCGGCGCGAAAGCCGCGGGCGGGGTCGCGAGGTAGAACAGCCGGTTGCCGCCGGTGCCTCGCGCGCATTCCAGCGAATCCAGATGCTCGCCCAAGCGATCGAAGGAGGGCGGATCCTTCGCATCGGCCTCGACGAAGGTCACGCATTGCAGCAGCTGTTTTGCGACGACATCGTCGACCGGGCGGGTTGCAAACTCGCGCAGGCCCTTCATCAGGTTGTCACGCAGCTCGCCATCCGATTGAGCCTTGCGACCCACGCCGACGACGCAGAATTTCTCCGGCAAAAGGTCTTCGGCGGCGAGATTGTAGAGCGATGGCATCACCAGCCGATGGGTCAGGTCGCCGGTCACGCCAAAGATGACGAAGGCGCAATTTTCCGGCTTGCGCTTTGGCTGCGGGTCTTTTGTCACGAATTGTGGCCTTCGCTTGAGTAGGTTTTACTTCGGCTTCGGCGCGCCGGGCTGCTTCGGCTCCTTGTGGCCGCCGAACCCGGCGCGCATCGCGGAGAGAATTTTCTCGGCAAAGGTGTGTTCCTTGCGGGAACGGAAACGTGTGTACAGTGCGGCGGTCAGGACCTCGGCAGGCACCGCCTCGTCGATCGCCGCATTCACGGTCCAGCGTCCTTCGCCGGAATCCTCGACGAAGCCGGAATATTCCGACAATGCCGGGCTATCGGCGAGCGCCGTCGAGGTGAGGTCGAGCAGCCAGGATGGGATCACGCTGCCGCGCCGCCACACCTCGGCAATGTCGGCGAGATCGAAATCGTAGCGATGGTCCGCCGGCAGCGCCTCGATATTGGCGTTCTTGAGGATGTCAAAACCTTCGGCATAGGCCTGCATCAGGCCGTATTCGATGCCGTTATGGATCATCTTGACGAAATGGCCGGCCCCGACGGGGCCTGCATGGATGTAGCCCTGCTCGATGCGGGGATCGCGGCCATCGCGCCCCGGCGTGCGCGGAATGTCGCCGGCACCGGGCGCGAGCGCCGCGAAGATCGGATCGAGCCGGTCGACCACCGGTTTCTCGCCGCCGATCATCATGCAGTAGCCGCGGTCGAGCCCCCAGACGCCGCCGGACGTGCCGACGTCGACATAGTGGATGCCGCGCTCCTTCAGCGCCTTGCCGCGGCGGACGTCGTCCTGCCAGAAGGTGTTGCCGCCGTCGATGATGACGTCGCCAGCCTGCATCACGCCCGCGATCGTCTCGATCGTGGTCTCGGTGATGCGCCCCGCCGGCAGCATCACCCAGGCCGTGCGCGGCCGCTCCAGTTTCGAGATGAATTCCTCGAGCGTCGCGGAACCGACTGCGCCGTCTGCGGCCAGACCGGCGACGGCCTTGGGGTCCTTGTCGTAGACCACGGTCGAATGGCCGTGACGCATCAGGCGGCGAACGATGTTGCCGCCCATCCGGCCGAGGCCGATCATGCCGAGTTGCATGTGAGAGCTTCCTTTAGTTCAGTGCATCGTTAAGCGCCGCATTGAGCGCCACGAGACCTTTCTTGAGCCCGCCCTTGAGGTGGACGCGCAGCGCGCGCCGGCCGCGTTCGGTAAGCACGTCGAAATCGCCGCGCGCCTGGGCTGCCTTGATCACACCAAAACTCGCCTTCTGGCCCGGCACCGGAAGGTCCTTGCCGTCGTCTGCCGTGATCTGGAGGAACACGCCGCTGTCCGGTCCGCCCTTGTAGGCCTGACCGGTGGAGTGCAGGAAGCGCGGTCCGAACTCGGCGCAGGTCGCGACATGCCGCTTCTCGCGCACTTCGAGCCGCATGGCCTGGAGTGCGTCGATGGTCGCCTTGTCCCGCGCGAGGTAGCCGAGCAGGGCGACATAATCGCCATGGCCCGAGCGCGACAGATGCGCCTTCAGCCAGGAGGAGAGATCGCCATTGGCGCCGGCGGCACGCAGCGCCGTGGCGTTGGCCTCATCGGTGTAGAGATCGGCCTCATCGGTGCTGACCACCGGTTCCTCGGCCGGCAGGGCGCCGGTCTTCTCGAACTCCGAAGTGAGCTCGCGGGTCTTGATCTTGGCCGCTTCCACGTCCGGTTGGTCGAACGGGTTGATGCCGAGAATGCTGCCGGCCACGGCCGTCGCCATCTCGAAGCGGAAGAACTCCTGGCCGAGATGGTCGATCGACTTCATGACGATGCGCGCCACGGGATGGCCGGCCGCCTCGATCGCGGCAAGCTTGGAATCATGGGCGGCGTCCGCCTCACCGTCGATGCGGATGTCGATGAAGAACCGGTCGTTGCCGTAGATTGCGGGTTCGCCCAGCGGCTCGCCTTCGATCGGGATCAGGCCCTTGCCCTCCTTGCCGGTCGATTCCGCGATCAGCTGCTCGGCCCAGGCGCCGAAATCGGCGATCTTCTTCGATGACAAGATCGTCACCTTGTCGCGGCCTTCGAGGCCGGCGAGGCCCATGGCAAGGCCGAGCTGTACGCCCGGGTTCTCGGATGGCGGCACGTCCGGCCCGCAGGAGCGGGCCATCGCGAGCGCATGCTTGACGAAGGTCTTGACGTCGATGCCCGCGGTCGCCGCCGGCACCAGGCCGAACGGCGAGAGCACCGAATAGCGGCCGCCGATCGTGGGCTCGCCATGGAAGATGCGGGCGTAGTTCAGCTTCTTTGCCGCCTTCTCCAGCGACGAGCCGGGATCGGTGACCGCGATGAAGCGATGGCCGGTCTTCACCTTCGGCCCGACCGCCTTGGCAACCTGCTCATGGAAATAGTCCTTCATCGCGTTCGGCTCGGTGGTGCCGCCGGACTTGCTGGAGACGATGAAGACGGTGTTGGCGATGTCGATCTTCGCCTCCATCGCCCGCACCTGCGCCGGATCGGTGGAATCCAGCACATGCAGTTTCGGGAAGCCGGGCTTTTTCCCAAAGGTCTCGGCCAGCACCTCCGGCCCGAGGCTCGATCCGCCCATGCCGAGCACGACGGCGTCCGAGAATTTTTGGCCCTTCACGCGGCCCGCATAGTCCTCGTAGTCGGCGATGTCGGCCTGGGCGGCGCTGTCGAGCCAGCCGAGCCATTTGTCCTCATCGGTGCCGGTCCAGACCGACTTGTCGCGCTGCCACAGCCTGCGGATCTTGGCGGATGCGCGCCATTCCTCGGTGCTCTTGGCCACGGCCTTGCCGAGCCCGTCACCGAGCGAGAGAAGCTGGCGGTCGAGCGCGGGCCCGAGCACGACGGCGCGCTTATGGGCGACGGCGCCATAGAGCTTGTCGGCGGCGTCGGCGAACAGCTTGACGCCGTCCTTGACCAGCTCTTCGGTGATCGCATCGAGCGAGATGCCGGAGCGCTCCAGCTCCTCCAGCACGCGCCTTGCGTCGTCGACATTCTCTTCCAGGGTGTCGCGCAGCTTGCCATGGTCGCGGAACGCCTCCAGCGTCGCCGGCGGCATCGTATTGATGGTGTCGGGGCCGATCAGCTCCTCGACATAGAGGACGTCGCTATAGTCCTTGTTCTTGGTGCCGGTGGACGCCCACAGCATGCGCTGCGGCTTGGCGCCCTTGGCGGCGAGCTTCTCCCAGCGCGGGCCGGAGAACAGGCGCTTGTAGTCCTGGTAGGCGAGCTTGGCATTGGCGATCGCGACCTTGCCCTTCAGCGCTGCGAGGCGCTCCTTTTCGCTGGGGTCGTTGGCGCGGGCGATCTTCTCGTCAAGCTGCTTGTCGACCAAGGTGTCGATCCGGCTGACGAAGAAGCTCGCGACGCTCGCCACATGCGACGGATCGCCGCCGCCTGCGACGTATTTTTCCAGACCGGCGAGGTAGGCCTCGGCGACATCAAGATAGACCTCCTTGGAGAACAACAGCGTGATGTTGATGCTGATGCCCTCGCCAATGAGCTGCTCGATCGCCGGCAGGCCCTCCGGCGTCGCCGGCACCTTCACCATCAGGTTCTTGCGATCGACGTCCTTCCAGAGCCGTCGCGCCTCGGCGACCGTGCCGGCCGTGTCCATCGCCAGATAGGGCGAGACCTCCAGGCTGACATAGCCGTCGCCTCCATTGAGGCGGTCGTAGACCGGGCGCAGCACGTCGGCGGCGTTCTGGATGTCCTCGACCGCGACGGCCTCGAACAGGTCGGCCACGGTCCGGTCGCCGCGCTTCAGCGCCTTGCCGATCGAGGCGTCATATTCGTCCGAGCTGCCGATCGCTTTCTCGAAAATCGAGGGATTGGAGGTGACGCCCTTGACGCCGTCGGTGTCGATCAGTCGCTTTAGGTCGCCCTTGGCGATGAAGCCGCGGGCCAGGAAGTCCAGCCAGACGGCTTGTCCGTGCTTTTCCAGTTCTTTGACGGGATTCATGATGTTTATTTAATCTCCAAGCCTGCGGGCGAGGGGTTTCCGCGCCGGTCCTGACGCGATATCCTCTAGCCTACATGCTCCCGGGAGGGAACCAATCAAGAGGATAAGCGTCATACCCTCGGGTGTAACTCCGTCGCGATCATGGCGATCCAGGCGGCCGTAGGTGTGTTGCGTAAAGGGCGTTGGCTGGGAAGACTCGGCCGGCGGTCTCGTTGCGTAAGTTCGGCCGGCTCGCCTCGCCAGTCAGCGGTTGTGTGTGTGCGATCGACAGATTCCGGGGCCTCGGTGGATTTGTCGCGAACGGCCATGCGGGGGGAAGCATGCACGCACATCATGGTGGTGCTCGCTGTCACTGACAGTCCTCCGCATCGGCAATGAATTTCTGCCGTGGGATTTGATTGCAGAGATCTCTGCTCAAGAATGTCGCGACCACGAGATGATCGTGCCGACGCCGGCCTTGCGGCCGATTTTGATACATGGCTGCGCGCTTGCCGCGACGGTCACGCAGCCGACGGTCCACGCACTGCATTGCAGCAGGAAGATGAACGCGGCGCTCAAGGCTTCGCCGTACAAGCGTCATAAGATCGCCGCCGGCAGATCGCTATGCTGCAGCGCCGGATGGACCAATCCCCGGTAATGCCCGGATGTTGCGACCAAGTGACATTTCCTGGAAATGAGCCAATATGGATGTAGATTCGCTCAAATTACAGGCATGTGCCTGTTCGTAACTCAACGAGTGCCTACGTTGTGCATTGCGTCGAGTCGTTACCCGGGTGTCCAATGATCGTCATGTGCTCACGCTGATTCGAAACGGCCTGAGGAACGGTCCGGTAACTGCTTTCGTTTCAGCTTGTAGCGGAACTCACGCGGAGAGGGATCATGTACAACGATTCTCTATTCAACGCTTTCGCTCGGTCGTTCGAGGCGAGAAGCCAGCACGACATGTCGATGGCGGAATATCTGGAATCGTGTCGAAGCGATCCCATGAAATACGCGAATGCGGCCGAACGACTACTAGCGGCGATTGGTGAGCCCCAGACGATTGACACGGCCAAGGACCCACGCCTTGGCCGCATTTTTTTGAACCGCACGATCCGCACCTATCCGGCCTTCGCCGGCTTCTACGGCATGGAAGAAACCATCGAGCGCATCGTCGGCTTCTTCCGTCACGCCGCGCAAGGCCTCGAAGAGCGCAAGCAGATCCTCTATTTGCTCGGCCCTGTCGGCGGCGGCAAATCATCGCTCGCCGAGCGGTTGAAGTCGCTGATGGAAGTGCAGCCCATCTACGTGCTGAAGGCCGGCGACGAGCTCTCGCCCGTGTTCGAGAGCCCGCTCAGCCTGTTCGATCCCGATCAGCTCGGGCCGATGCTGGAGGAGAAGTACGGCATTCCGCGCCGCCGCCTCACCGGCCTGATGAGCCCGTGGTGCTACAAGCGGCTGGAATCCTTCGGCGGCGACATCTCGCAATTCCGCGTTGCCAAGATCCAGCCGTCGCGGCTGCGCCAGATCGCGGTCGCCAAGACCGAGCCCGGTGACGAGAACAACCAGGACATCTCCTCGCTGGTCGGCAAGGTCGACATCCGCAAGCTCGAGACCTACGCGCAGAACGATCCCGACGCCTACAGCTATTCCGGCGGCCTCAACCGCGCCAACCAGGGCATCCTCGAATTCGTCGAGATGTTCAAGGCGCCGATCAAGATGCTGCATCCGCTGCTGACCGCGACGCAGGAAGGCAACTACATCGGCACCGAGAATATCGGCGCGATCCCCTTCACCGGCATCATCCTTGCGCACTCCAACGAAGCCGAGTGGTCGAGCTTCAAGGCCAACAAGAACAACGAGGCGTTCATCGACCGCATCTGCGTCATCAAGGTGCCGTACTGCCTCAGGGTCACCGAAGAGCAGAAGATCTACGAGAAGCTGATCCAGGGTTCCGAGCTCGCCTCGGCTCCTTGCGCGCCTTCGACGCTGGAGACCCTGGCGCGGTTCTCGGTGATGTCGCGCCTGCGCAAGCACGAGAACTCCACCCTGTTCGGCAAGATGCGGGTCTATGACGGCGAGAGCCTCAAAGAGTCCGATCCGAAGGCGCGCAGCGTCCAGGAATATCGCGATGCCGCTGGCGTCGACGAGGGCATGGACGGTGCCTCCACCCGCTTCGCCTTCAAGGTTCTGGCCGCGACCTTCAACCACGATCCGCAGGAGGTCGCCGCCGACGCCGTGCACCTGATGTACGCGCTGGAGCAGGCGATCCGCCGCGAGCAGCTTCCGGAGGAAACCGAGAAACGTTATCTCGAATTCATCAAGGCGGAACTCGCGCCGCGCTATGCCGAGTTCATCGGCAACGAGATCCAGAAGGCCTATCTCGAATCCTACTCCGATTACGGCCAGAATCTGTTCGACCGCTACGTCGACTATGCCGACGCCTGGATCGAGGATCAGGACTTCAAGGATCCCGACACCGGCCAGCTGCTGGATCGCGAGTTGTTGAACCAGGAACTGACGAAAATCGAGAAACCGGCGGGCATTGCCAACCCGAAGGACTTCCGCAACGAGGTCGTCAAATTCTCGTTACGCTCGCGGGCCCAGAACGCTGGCAAGAATCCGACCTGGACCTCCTACGAGAAGATTCGCGACGTGATCGAAAAGCGGATATTCTCCCAGGTCGAGGACCTGCTTCCGGTCATCTCCTTCGGGTCGAAGAAGGACGGCGAGACGGAGAAGAAGCACGGCGAGTTCGTCGCACGCATGGTGGAGCGCGGCTACACCGAGCGTCAGGTTCGCCGGCTCGTCGAATGGTACATGCGCGTGAAGCAGGCCGGTTAAGGCGGATGGGACAGTGGCCATTCACATTATTGACAGGCGCCTGAATCCAGGCGGCAAGAGTCTTGAGAACCGGCAGCGGTTCTTGCGTCGGGCCAAATCCCTGGTGCAGGGCGCCGTCAAGAAGACCTCGCAGGAACGCGACATCAAGGATGTCCTGGAGGGTGGCGAGGTCACGATCCCGCTCGACGGCATGCACGAGCCGCGCTTCCGCCGCGAGGGCGGCACGCGCGACATGGTACTGCCCGGAAACAAGAAGTTCGTCGAGGGCGACTATCTCCAGCGCTCCGGCCAGGGCAGCGCCAAGGATTCCGGCCCCGGCGAAGGCGACAGCGAGGACGCGTTCCGCTTCGTGCTGAGCCGCGACGAGTTCGTCGACCTCTTCCTCGACGACCTCGAGCTGCCGGATCTTGCCAAGCGCAAGATCGCGCAGACCGAGAGCGAGGGCATCCAGCGCGCCGGCTACACCACCTCGGGCTCGCCCGCCAACATCTCTGTGAGCCGGACGGTGCAGCTCGCGCTCGCCCGCCGCATCGCGCTCCGCCGTCCCCGCAAGAGCGAGATCGATGAGCTGGAAGCCGAGATTGCCGCCTGCACCGACGAGGACGTGCGAGCCGAGCTGCTGGCCAAGCTCGAAAAGCTCAAGGCGAAATCCAAGCGCATCCCCTTCATCGACCCGCTCGATATCCGCTACCGCCGCTTCGAGACCGTGCCGCGGCCGGTGGCGCAGGCCGTGATGTTCTGCCTGATGGACGTCTCGGGCTCGATGTCCGAGCACATGAAGGATCTGGCCAAGCGCTTCTACATGCTGCTCTACGTGTTCCTGAAGCGCCGCTACAAGCATGTCGAGATCGTCTTCATCCGCCACACCGACCGCGCCGAGGAGGTCGACGAGCAGACCTTCTTCTACGGCCCGGCCTCGGGCGGCACGCTGGTCTCCAGCGCGCTCCAGGCGATGCACGAGATCGTGCGCGAGCGCTTCAATCCGGCGGACTGGAACATCTATGCCGCACAAGCCTCTGACGGCGACAATTCCTATTCCGACGGCGAGCTCACGGGCCTGCTGCTGACCGACAAGATCCTGCCGGTCTGCCAGTTCTTTGCCTATCTCGAGGTCGGCGAGTCCGGGGGGAGCGCCTTCGATCTCTCTGACTCCTCACTCTGGACCCTCTATGAGCGCCTGCGCGGCAGCGGCGCACCGCTCTCGATGCGCAAGGTGTCGGAACGCAGCGAGATCTTTCCGGTGTTCCACGACCTGTTCCAGCGCCGCGAAACCAGCCAGGAGAAGGCCGCTCCATGACGGAACGCTTGTTCGAAGGCGCGGATTGGGATTTTCGCACCTTGCAGCGCATCACCGATGCCTGCGAGGAGGTCGCGTTGAAGGATCTCGGTCTCGACGTCTATCCGAACCAGATCGAGGTCATCACCGCCGAGCAGATGCTGGACGCGTACTCGTCGGTCGGCATGCCCTTGTTCTACAAGCACTGGTCGTTCGGCAAGCATTTTGCGTTTCACGAGGCGTCCTATCGCAAGGGACTGATGGGCCTTGCCTATGAGATCGTGATCAACTCCTCGCCCTGCATCTCCTACCTGATGGAGGAGAACACGGCGACGATGCAGACGCTGGTGATCGCGCACGCCGCCTTCGGCCACAACCACTTCTTCAAGAACAACTATCTATTCAAGCAGTGGACCGATGCCGACGGCATCCTGGATTATCTCGACTTCGCCAAGAATTATGTCGCGAGCTGCGAGGAGCGCTACGGCCGCATCGAGGTCGAGCGCACGCTCGACGCTGCACACGCGCTGATGTCGCACGGCATCGACCGCTATCCCGGCAAGAAGAAGCTCGATTTGCGCGCCGAGGAGAAGCGGGCAGGGCGCCGCCGTCAGCATGAGGAGGAGGTCTTCAACGACCTCTGGCGCACAGTCCCGAAGGGCGCCGCCAAGAGCCGGTCCGCGCTCAGCATCGAACGCCGCCGCAAGCTGCTCGGCTTGCCGCAGGAGAATTTGCTCTATTTCCTGGAGAAGAGCGCACCGCGGCTGGCGCCGTGGCAGCGCGAGCTGCTGCGCATCGTGCGCCACATCGCGCAATATTTCTATCCGCAGAGCCAGACCAAGGTCATGAACGAAGGGACGGCGACCTACGTCCACTACCGCATCATGACCATGCTGCACGAGCGAGGCCGCATCACCGACGGCAACTTCCTCGAATTCCTGGGATCGCACACCAACGTGGTGTTCCAGCCCGAGTTCGACGATCCACGCTTCTCCGGCTTCAATCCCTATGCGCTCGGCTTTGCCGTGATGCAGGACATCGAGCGCATCGTCACCAAACCGGAAGACGAGGACCGTGAATGGTTCCCGGACATCGCCGGCAGGGGCGACGTGATGGGCGTGCTGCGCGACGTCTGGGCCAATTACCGCGATGAAAGTTTTATCGGCCAGTTCTTAAGCCCCAGGCTGATGCGGCACTTCCGCATGTTCCACCTGCATGACGATCCCGAGGAGCGCGCGGGAATCCGGGTCGACGCCATCCACGACGAACGCGGCTTCCGCCGCGTCCGCCGCGAGCTGGCCCGGCAGCATGACGTCGGCTTCATCGACGCGAACATCGAGGTGGTCGACGTCGATCTCTCCGGCGACCGCCGGCTGATCCTGCATCACCACGTCATCAAGGGCTCGCAGCTCAACGAGACCGACGCCAAGCGCGTGCTTCAGCACCTGGCCGATCTCTGGACCTACGACGTCTCGCTGATCGAGGTCGACGCCAACGACAAGGTCCTGCGCGAATACGTCGTAAGCCCGCGCCCGATCCCGGCGGCAGTAGCCTGAGGCCGCGACTACGCCGGCTGAGCTTTGTTGAATCGACGCAAGCCAAGGACGCAGTTTCACCTCTCCCCGGTGGGGAGAGGTGTGCTCCGCGGTGATCATCGTATCCTAGGTCGATCGGTTCTTGGCCGGCTTCTTCTTGGCCTTGGACGCATTCAACTCCGCCGCCGCGCGAATAAGCGCCTTCAACGCCTTCTCGTTGATTTTCTCGCCCTCGCGAATATCGATCGCGCGCCGCACGTTGCCGTCGAGGCTGGAATTGAATAGCCCCGCCGGATCCTCCAGCGCAGCGCCCTTGGCAAAGGTCATCTTCACCACTTCCTTGTAGGTCTCGCCGGTGCAGATGATGCCGTCGTGCTCCCACACGGGAACGCCGCGCCATTTCCATTCCTCGACGATATCAGGGTCGGCTTCCTTGATCAGGCCACGGATCCGCCCCAGCATCTCGCCGCGCCAGTCGCCGAGCTCCTTGATCCTGCCGTCGATCAGCTTGGAGGGGGAAGCCCCATTCGCTTCCTTCGCGCCAGCCTTCTTCGCCGTCACAGTCTTCTTCATCATCTCGCCTCGTTACGCGTTGCTGCGGCTGACATAGGGCCGCGCGAACAGATATAACCCGGTCGCGAGCAACGGAATGAGTGGGACGAGCGCCAGGAAGCCGATCCAGACGGCCTGGATCTGAATGATCATCGCCACGATGTTGGCGATGACGGCGAGCGTGAAAGCCATCGACAGCCAGCGATGAATCTGCCGAATCCACATCTGCGTGCTCATTGGGACCTCCTTCTACATTGATCGGAATGGACGGCCGGCGGAGCTAGCCTGTCCGCGCCAGCAGGTCATCAAGCTTGGCAAAGAACTGCTTCCAGCCGGCATGCGCGCCGCCATAGGCCTGCTTCTGCGTCGGGCTGAAGCCCGCTTGCTCGACGCGCAGATGCGTGCCGGCGCCGGTCGGCGTCAGCGTGAAGGTCACGATGCTTTTCAGGTCGAACGCCGCATCCTCATGCGAGAAATTCCAGGTGTAGGCGAGCGTCTTTTGCGGCTCGATGGTGAGCACCTCGCAGTCGAGCACGCCGCCCCATTCGCCGCGCAGATTGAAGCGATGGCCGACGACCGGCTTGAAGTCGTTCTTCATCAGCCATTCCTCGATCAGATGCGGCTGCGTCAGCGCGCGCCAGAGCCGCTCCGCCGGAAAGGCAAATTCGCGTTCGACGACTACGGAGCGTGTTTCGTTCATTGGTCCATCCTCTTCAGGAGATCGTCGAGCGCGTCGAGCCGGTTCTGCCAGAAGCCGGCCATCTGGCTGGTCCAGTCGATCAGCGGATTGAGCGCACCGGGCTGCGCGCTGTAATGAGTCTGGCGTCCTTCATGGCGGTCGCGCACGAGGCCGGCCTGCTTCAAGGCGCCGAGATGCTTCGAGACCGCCGGCTGGGACACGCCCGACCGCGCCGTCAGTGCCCCGACCGTCTGCTCGCCCTCCCGGCACAGCCGTTCGAAGATCGCCCGCCGGGTCGGATCGGCGAGTGTCCTGAACAGGAGGTCGTGAGTGGCGGACATACGAGATCCATAACCGGTAAGTTATGGATTAACTCATAACCACAGGGTTATGGATAAGTCAAGCGCGAGGATGTGGCTCTCGCTCGCGCAACGCGCTCCGCCGTCATTGCGAGCGTAGCGAAGCAACCCAGAATTCCTCCTCAGAGACAGCCTGGATTGATTCGTCGCAAGGGCTCCTCGCAATGACGGAAAACGTGGCGGCGCCGCGCAGCCTTACGGCCGCAGATACAAATACCCCTGCGCCTGAAGCTCGGCGAGGCGGACCACGCCGCCTTTCTCCGCGCTGACGAAGCCCGGCAACAACTCCTTCAGTGAGACGTTCTGCGCCTTCATCGTGTTGCCGCAGGCGGCGAGCTCGACGCCGTCCTTGGAGAAATCACCGACACGCTTGCTGATGTCGGGGTTGGCCTGCGCCGCGTGAAACGCCTTCAGCGCCGGTCCGTGGATCACCAGCGCGATCGTGACATGGTCGGGGCCACCGACGCCGTCGATGTGGTTCTGGATGTTGCCGAGCACGAAATTGACCTTCTCGGCGTCGCTGAGGTGATAGGCCACCTTGAGCTTGTTGCCCGCGCTTGCCTCAGTGGCGGCTTGTGCACGCGAGGCGCCAAACGCCGCGCCCAAAGCGGAGACGGCGCTCCACAACATGTTCCGGCGATTCATGGCGATCTCCCTCGACCAAGACTTTGCCGGACACATATCATTTGTGACGCAGCGCGGCGAGCTCCTTGCGGTCGGTCACGAGCGAAGCGCACTCGCTGGTGTCGGTGCGGTCGAGGCGGAAGATCTTGTCGTCGGCGCCGGCGACCAGCGATTGCTCCGCCTCGTCATCCGGCTTGTTGTTCTGCCAGACCCTGACCTGTTCGAGCCGGATGATCGCGGACTTGTTGTCCTTGGAGAGCGCCACCTCGATCCCGCCGCCCTCGCAGTCGACGCCGCAGCCCATGCGGACCTCGTCCCCCTGACTGAGAAGCACCGCATGACTGCCGCACGAGCCGCTGGAGTCGAAATCGCCCGAGCGATGGCGATAGCGAAAACCGAGGCGGAAGGAATTGTGCAGTTGCTTGTCCTCCTTGTCGGTTTCCGCCGAGATCAGCAGCTTCATGGAAGCGACCTTCTGCTTGGGATGCCGCGCCAGATGCTCGGCATCGTAGTGGCGGACGAAGCAGGCATGGACCTTGTCAGCAGGCGCTCCCGCATAGAGCCGCGCATTGAAGGCGTCGGCTTCGGCCTTTGTGGTCTCCCGGACCTTGTCCTCATCGGCGTGGGCGACGCTGGTTAGCGCAGCCAAAGTGAGGGCAGCAAAGATGGAGAGCTTCATGATGACCTCGAGCGCGTGACAACCTTGCCGCAGCAGGACAGAACTCCTGTCCGTTAGACGCAGGCGAGGTGCATCGCGTTCAAGCTTCAGAAGTCGCTTCGTGCGACCATCGCGGCGCCGACTCGGGCCAGTGGTTTCGCGCCGGGTCTTAGTCATTGATGGGATCAAGAAGGTTCAAGCGGTGCAGCGCCTTGATGCTGCGGAACCCGATGCCGGCGATTGCTGCGACATTGTCTTGGTTCGTCAATGTGATAGCTTTCACAGACGACCGCCTTTGGCAGTCGTAAGCTGGGACTGCCTTGTAAGCTTGTGGAGTCCCCCGCATGGGCGAAATTCGCAACTTCAGATCCGGCAACCAGGATGAGCCGCCTCCACACGGCCCCATGCCTCGCCGTCTTGCGGCGATCATCGTCGGTGACATCGCCTCCTATAGCCGCATCATGCAGGCCGACGAGGAGGGGACGCATGTCCGCGTCAAGCGCATCGAGCGCGATATCATCCAGCCCACCATCATCGAGCACCATGGAAGTCTGGTGAAGACGACGGGCGATGGCTTCATCGCCATTTTCGATAGCCCCGTTGAGGCCGTTCGCTGCAGCATCGTCATCCAGCAGAACCTCATCGGCCGCAACGCCTCGCTTCCGAAGCATTCGCGCCTCGAATACCGGATTGGCGTCAATCTCGGCGACGTGATCGTAGAGCCGGACGACGTCTACGGCGACGGCGTCAACATCGCCACGCGCATTGAGGGCATTGCCGAGCCCGGCCAAGTCTATATCTCGGGCGCGATCTACGAGCAGATCAAGCACAAGGTGGTGTGCGGCTATGAGTCGCTCGGGGATCGCAAGGTCAAGAACATCACCGATCCGGTGCGGATCTATCGCGTGCTGCCGGATGCCGATGCGGTCGGCAGGACGCGAAGCCGGCGCGAGAGCGTCCTGCTATTTCTTCTGATCACGGCATTGCTGGTGATTGCCGGCTACGTGCTTTGGTACGTGCTGACGCAGCCCGGCAGGATGGGCGAGCAGGCCGCCACGCCAACCGCTTCCCCGGCCGCGTCACCGATCCCGCAGCCGTCGCCGCGCGAGGCGGCGACGCAGACGCCGCAACCATCTCCGTCACTGGCTTCTGCCCCTCCGTCGCCGTCACCGGTGCCCAGCCCATCGGCGACGCCACCTCGCGAACCCGAGATGATCGGCATTCGCGGCGGCAGCTTCGCGATGGGAAGCAATGACGATCCGACCGAACGGCCTGTCCACCAGGTTACGATCAAGCCGTTCTCGATCGCAAAATATCCGGTGACGGTGCAGGAATGGAACGAATGCGCCGCCGCCAAGGCGTGCGGATTCACCGCCACCGGCAAGGATGATTCCCCGGTCGGCAATGTGAGCTGGACCGATGCGCAGCAATATGCCGCCTGGCTCGCGCAAGCGACAAAGAAGGCCTACCGGCTTCCGAGCGAAGCCGAATGGGAATATGCGGCGCGCGGCGCAACGCAGACCAAATATTGGTGGGGCGACAAGCTTCAGCCAGGCATGGCCGGGTGCAAGGATTGCGGTGATCTTGCGGCCGAGCAGCCGGCCAAGGTCGGCAGTTTCAAGCCCAATCCATTCGGGCTCTACGACATGGGCGGCGGCATAGATCAGTGGGTCGAGGACTGCTGGCACAGGACCTATCAGGGCGCGCCGAGCGACGGCTCGGCGTGGAGCAGCGCGGACTGCAGCTCTCATGTCCTGCGGTCGGGCTCCTGGAAGAACGATTCAAGATATGTCCGGCCGTCAAACCGCGATGGTTACGACACCAATGTCCGTTACCCCACGCATGGATTCCGTGTCGCGCTCAGTCCATAAGTGCTGGAGTAGATTTGATGAAGATCATTTCCTGCGCCGCCCTGGCGGCCGCGATCGCATTGCTCCCGGGCGCGGCCTACTCGCAGGGCAAGAGCGCGCACAAGGACGCCAAACTCTATTTCATCACGCCGCATGACGGGCAGAAAGTTCGCGGTGGATTCTGGGTCCGGTTCGGCCTACGCAACATGGGCGTGACGCATGCCGGCGATGACTACCAGAACGCCGGTCACCACCATCTGCTGGTAGACGTCAACGATCCCATCGATCCCAAGGAGCCGATCCCGCAAGACAAGGCGCACCTGCACTTCGGCGCAGGGCAGACCGAAACCATGCTGGACCTTCCGCCGGGCACCCACACGCTGCAGTTGGTGCTCGGCGACGCCAAGCACTATCCGTTCGTACCGCCGGTCGTGTCGGAGAAGATCACGATACGCGTCAGACCGCTTGCTTCAGCGCGGAGTAAATGATCACCGCAGGCTGGCGTTGATCTTGTCCAGCACCGCCGAGCCCGGGCACAGCGCATCCGCCTCCAGCGTGTTGAGCGGCGTCTCGACCGTGTTGAGATGCTCGTGCAGGTCTTCCGCGTCGGGGTCGACATAGAGCAGTCCGGTGACGATCTGCCCCTTGGCGGCGTGCTTTTGCAGGAAGGTCATCGCGCCCAAACGGTCATGCGGATCGTAGTCGGCGTCGATCTTGCGCAGCGCGACCTTGCTGCCGTCATGCTGCTCAACCACCTGCACCGTGCCCGGCGCATAGTCCACCGCGATCGGATCGCGACCGACCAGCACGTCGAGCCGGTTCACCGCGTCATTGTGCTCGCGGACATAGTCAAAGCTCTTGGTCGAGCCGGCATGATTGTTGAAGGCGATGCAGGGGCTGATGACGTCGATGAACGACGCGCCCTTGTGCCGGATCGCCGCCGCAATCAGCGGCACGAGCTGGGTCTTGTCGCCGGAGAAGCTGCGCGCGACGAAGGTGGCACCGAGTTGCAGCGCGATCGCGACGAGGTCGATGGCGTTGTCGGTGTTGGTGACGCCCTTCTTGCTCTTCGAGCCGCGGTCGGCGGTGGCCGAGAACTGGCCCTTGGTCAGGCCGTAGACGCCGTTGTTCTCGACGATATAGGTCATGTTGACGGCGCGCCGGATCGAATGCGCGAACTGGCCGAAGCCGATCGAGGCGGAATCGCCGTCGCCGGAGACGCCGAGATAGATCAAATCGCGGTTGGCGAGGTTGGCGCCGGTCAGCACGCTGGGCATGCGGCCATGCACGGAGTTGAAGCCGTGCGAGTTGCCGAGGAAATAGTCCGGCGTCTTCGACGAGCAGCCGATGCCGGAGATTTTTGCCACCCGATGCGGCTCGATCGAGAGCTCATAGCAGGCCTCGATGATCGAGGCCGTGATCGAATCGTGGCCGCAGCCGGCGCACAGCGTCGAGATCTTGCCTTCGTAATCGCGGCGGGTATAGCCGAGCTCGTTCTTCTTCAGGCCCGGATGATGGAATTTCGGCTTGGCAATATAGGTCATGACAGTCTCTCTCTGCTCCCTCTCCCCGCTCTTCGCGGGGAGAGGGTTGGGGTGAGGGGCTCTTTCGACGAGTTCGACTCGTGGAGAGTCCCCCTCACCCGGATTGCTGCGCAATCCGACCTCTCCCCGCACGCGGGGAGAGGTGATTGCATCCAATTCCTGCGCTCTATCATCATGACACGGCCTTGCGGAGCGGGGTCACCTTGAGGTGATCCTGATGGTCGCCAATGGCTTTTGCGATGAAGCGGGCGGTGATCGGGGTGCCGTCGTAATGCACGATCGGCACGAGGCGGACGGGATCGATGCCGTTCTCGTTGACGATGAGTTGGCGGAGCTGACTGTCGCGGTTCTGCTCGACCACGTAGACGAAGTCGTGCTCGGCGAGGAAGCTCGCCACGCTGGAGTGGAACGGGAACGCGCGAATGCGCAGACGGTCGAGCTGATGCCCGCGCGCTTCCAACAGGCCGACCGCTTCGTCCATCGCCGGCGAGGTCGAGCCGAAATAGATCACGCCATATTTGGTCGGCCGTTCCGCATTGGCCTGCAGCGGCCGCGGTACGAGGTCCTGCGCGGTCTCGAACTTGCGCACCAGGCGCTGCATGTTGTCGGCGTAGACCGTGCCTTCCTCGGAGTAGCGCGCATAGCGGTCGCGCGAGGTGCCGCGGGTGAAGTAGGAGCCCTTGGTCGGATGCGTGCCGGGATAGGTGCGGTAGGGGATGCCGTCGCCATCGACGTCGAGATAGCGGCCGAAGTCGCGGCCTTCCTCCAGCATCTCCGCCGTCATGATCTTGCCGCGGTCATATTGCCTTGCATCGTCCCATTTCAGTGGGCGGCAGAGCCGATGGTTCATGCCGATGTCGAGGTCGAGCATCAGGAAGATGGTGGTTTGCAGCCGCTCGGCGAGGTCGAACGCGGCGGCCGCGAACTCGAACGCCTCGGCGGGATCTTCGGGGAATAGCAGCACATGCTTGGTGTCGCCGTGCGAAGCATAGGCGCAGGCGATGATGTCGCATTGCTGGGTGCGGGTCGGCATGCCCGTCGAGGGGCCGGCGCGCTGGATGTTCATGATCACGGCCGGAATCTCGGCAAAGTATGAGAGGCCGATGAACTCGGTCATCAGCGAGATGCCGGGGCCCGAGGTCGCCGTGAAGGCGCGGGCGCCGTTCCAGGACGCACCGATCACGATGCCGATCGAAGCGAGCTCGTCCTCGCCCTGCACGATCGCGTATTTCGCCTTGCCGGTTTCGGGATCGTGGCGGTACTTCTTGCAGTGGGCGGTGAAGGCCTCCGCCACCGACGACGACGGCGTGATCGGATACCAGGCGCACACGGTGGCGCCGCCATAGACCGCGCCGAGCGCGGCGGCGCTGTTGCCCTCGATGAAGATACGGTCGCCGACCTTGTCGGACTTCTTCACCCGCAGCCCGATCGGGCATTTCAGGTTTTGCAGCGCCCAGTCGCGGCCGAGATGCAGCGCGTGGACGTTGGAGGAGAGCAGCTTCTCCTTGCCCTTGTACTGCTCGCCGATCAGCTGCTCGATCAGCTTCGGGTCCATGTCGAGCAGCGCACTGAGGCTACCTAGATAGATGATGTTCTTGAACAGTTGGCGCTGGCGCGGATCGGTATAGGTCGAGTTGGTGATCGCGGTGAGCGGCACGCCGATCACGGTGATGTCGTCGCGGAATTTGGTCGACGGCATCGGCTTGGTGGAATCGTAGAACAGGTAGCCGCCGGGCTCGATGCCGGCGACGTCCTTGTCCCAGGTCTGCGGGTTCATCGCCACCATCATGTCGACGCCGCCGCGGGCGCCGAGATGGCCGTCTTCCGTCACCCGCACCTCGTACCAGGTCGGCAGGCCCTGGATGTTGGAGGGAAAGATATTGCGCGGGGAGACCGGCACGCCATGGCGCAGGATCGCGCGCGCGAACATCTCGTTGGCGCTGGCCGAGCCCGAGCCGTTGACGTTGGCGAAGCGGACGACGAAGTCGTTTACGCTGCTGAGCGGCTTTTTGTCGGGCATGTCGAACCTGCGTGGGTCATCTCGATGAAATATTTCTGCATGTCCCAGGCGCCGGTGGGGCAACGCTCGGCGCACAGCCCGCAATGCAGGCAGACGTCCTCGTCCTTCACCATCACGCGCCCGGTCTTGAGATCCGAAGAGACGTAGAGATCCTGGTCCGGATGCGGCGCGGGCGCCTTCAGGCGATGGCGCAGGTCGTTTTCCTCGCCGTTATCGGTGAAGGTGATGCAATCCATCGGGCAGATGTCGGCGCAAGCATCGCACTCGATGCAGAGCGAGGTCGAGAACACGGTCTGCACGTCGCAGTTCAGGCAGCGATGCGCCTCGCCGAGCGCGAGCTTGACGTCGTAGCCGAGCTCGACCTCGGCGCGGATGTCCTTCAGCGCGACGACCTTGTCGCGATGCGGCACCTTGAAGCGCTTGTCGATCGAGATGTCGTTGTCATAGCTCCATTCGTGGATGCCCATCTTCTGCGAGGAGATTTGCACCTCCGGCAGCGGGCGTTCGCTGACATCCTCGCCCGAGAGCAGTTTGTGGATCGACAGCGCGGCGTCATGGCCGTGCGCGACCGCCCAGATGATGTTCTTGGGGCCGAACGCAGCGTCACCGCCGAAGAACACCTTTGGATTGGTCGAGACGAAGGTCTCCGGATCGACCTTGGGCATATGCCATTTGTCGAACTCGATGCCGCAATCCTGCTCGATCCACGGAAAGGCGTTCTCCTGGCCGACCGCGACCAGCACGTCGTCGCATTCGAAGGTCTGGTCGGGCTCGCCTGATGGAACGAGATTGCGGCGGCCCTTGGCGTCGTATTCGGCCTTCACCTTCTGGAAGGTGATGCCGGTGAGCTTGCCATTGTCGTGGATGAAGGCGACGGGGACGAGGAAGTTGAGGATCGGGATGTCCTCGTGGATCGCGTCTTCCTTTTCCCAGGGCGAGGCCTTCATCTCCTCGAAGCCGGAGCGCACGACGACCTTGACGTCTTCGCCGCCGAGCCGGCGCGCGGTGCGACAGCAGTCCATCGCAGTGTTGCCGCCGCCGAGCACGATCACGCGCTTGCCTATTCTGTCGGTATGGCCGAACGACACCGAGGCCAGCCATTCGATGCCGATATGGATGTTGGCGGCGGCTTCCTTGCGGCCGGGAATGTCGAGCTCGCGGCCGCGCGGCGCGCCGGAGCCGACGAAGATCGCGTCGTATTTCTCCGCGAGCAGCGCCTTCATGCTGTCGATGCGGTGGCCGCCCTTGAAGTCGACGCCGAGGCCCAGGATGTAGCCGGTCTCCTCGTCGATCACGGAATTGGGCAGGCGGAATTTCGGGATCTGCGAGCGCATCATGCCGCCCGCTTCGGGATCGGCATCGAACACGGTGCAGTGATAGCCGAGCGGCGCGAGATCGCGCGCCACCGTCAGCGAGGCGGGACCGCCGCCGACCAGCGCAACGCGCTTGCCGTTCCTCGCGGCTGGGCGCGGCAGGCGCTGCCTGATGTCGTCCTTGAAGTCGGCCGCGACGCGCTTGAGGCGGCAGATCGCGACCGGATTGTCCTCGACGCGTCCGCGGCGACATGCCGGCTCGCATGGACGATCGCAGGTGCGTCCCAAAATTCCAGGGAACACGTTCGATTTCCAATTGATCATATAGGCGTCGCTGTAGCGGCCTTGGGCGATCAGTCGGATATATTCGGGAACCGGGGTGTGCGCAGGACAGGCCCACTGGCAATCGACCACTTTGTGAAAGTAGTCGGGGGCCGCAATGTCGGTCGGTTTCATTCCTACCCTGTCCGCGCAGGCCCAAAGACCCCGCGGCCTTTTCTTGAGCTTGGCGAGCGCTTAATGCGCTTCGATCTGGTTTCTGAATGGCATCATTGGGTTAGCTTATTAGAACGGCTCCGAAGTACAACGGCAAATTTGCGCGATCACCGCCTTTCATGGGAGCTACGCGCGCACAGCATTAACGCCGCGCACGATGTGCGTGCGGTGCAGCATATTGCGATGCCTGTGAGTGTGCTAAAATCGGATGAGAGCCGATGGTTCACCTCTCCCGCAGGGAGAGGTCGGATCGCATCGAAAGATGCGATCCGCGTGAGGGGTTACGGTCTCACTGAACGCTGCGGCCCCTCACCCGGATTGCTCAGGCGCGCAATTGCGCGCCATAGCAATCCGACCTCTCCCCTCCGGGGAGAGGTGAAGCCCCGCCAACCGATCTAGTCTCACTTCATCATGCTCTAACCGCGCAGGATGTCGCTCTTGGTCAAATCCCATATCAGGCAGTAGGTGCCGACGGAGATGGGAAGCGGCAAGGGCGCGGCGGCGGGGCCGGTGAAGCGCTCGGCGATGACGGCCGAGACTGCGCCGACATGCGTGCCGTCGATCAGCACGAACCAGTCGTGCGCGCCTTCATTGCGCACCGCCGGAATGTCCGCCGTTGCACCCGACAATTCGGGCTCGCTCTCCAGAAGATGCATGGAGATGATACCGTCGCGCTGGTCCGGCGCCAGCTTGTCATGCAGAGCATCACGCCATCGCGTTGCGTGGTCGGGTGTCGGCCGCAGCCGCACCACGCCGAGCGCGGTGCCACGTCCGGTGCCGTTGCTGATGGTGATGCGCGCGACGACGCGGAGCATGTCCTTGAAACGTGCCATGCATTGCCGCGACCAGTCGGTCGGATTCGCGAGCCGCGCCCGGTAGGCGGGACTGTCGAGCACGTCGAGCGTGGCCGTCGAATACAGGCAGAGATATTTGGG
Organism: Bradyrhizobium sp. DN3; assembly: GCF_041357655.1. Taxonomy (NCBI): domain Bacteria; kingdom Pseudomonadati; phylum Pseudomonadota; class Alphaproteobacteria; order Hyphomicrobiales; family Nitrobacteraceae; genus Bradyrhizobium; species Bradyrhizobium sp. DN3. The sequence continues at coordinate 83,974 of NZ_JAULLN010000023.1, forward strand.
ATTGGCGGCATGCGCGACATAGCGCCGCGCCTCCAGGAATCCGTCGATCGCGACGCGTTCTTCCAGATGCTCGCGATCGTACCAGCGGTTGAAATCGGCCTCATCGGCCGCGTCGATGTTCATCGACGTCAGCAGCATGCCTTTCCCGGCGAGCGGCATTCTTCTTATCCTATTATCGCGCGGCTTTCGACGCGAGGTCCGCGATCGACTTCATGACGGCGTCCCGCACGCCGGCATCATAGAGCGAATGTCCGGCTTCTTCCACGATGCGAAGCTCGGAATCCGGCCAAACCTTCGCGAGCGCCTGCGACGTCTCGGGCAGGCACAACAGATCGTAGCGGCCCTGGACGATGATGCCGGGGATGCCGGCGAGCCGCCCTGCATTCCGCAACAGCTGGCTCTCGCTCATGAAGCTGTCGTTGACGAAATAATGCGCCTCCATGAACGGCGTCGCGGGCAGCGTGCGCCACACGTTCAGTGAGGCCAGGTCCAGCCGCGTCTTGGCGGGCTTGTGCTCGGACAAGGTGCGCTCGGTGTCGTGCCAGGCCCGCGCGGCGGGGCCGTGCACGGTGGGATCGGCATCGAGGATGCGGCGCCAATAGGCCTCCACCGGCCGCGCGCGCTCTTCGAGCGGTAGCACGCTGAGAAAATCCTCGTAGAGCGCGGGATAGAATTGCGACAGGCGCGAGGTGAACGCCGTCTCGACCTCCGCCCGCGTGCCGAGAAACGTCGCGCGCAGCGCGATGCCACAGACGCGCTCGGGATGCGCCTCTGCATAAGCCAGCGCCAGCGTCGCGCCCCAGGAGCCACCGACCACCATCCAGCGCTGGAAGCCAAACTTGTCGCGGATCTTCTCCATGTCCGCGATCAGATGCACCGTGGTGTTGTGCTCGCGCGAGCCCTTGGGACGGCTGCGGCCGCAGCCGCGCTGGTCGAACAGCACGGCGCAGAAGCGATCAGGATCGAACAGGCGGCGATGGTCGGGCTGGCAGCCGCTGCCGGGCCCGCCATGCAGATAGATCGCGGGGATGCCGTCGGCGCGGCCGATGCTCTCGACATAGAGCTCAAAGCCGTCGCCGACATCGAGCATGTCAGAGGTCAGCGGCGCAAACGGATCGGCCCGCCTGATCGAGCTGGCCGCGTCGGCGTCAGGTCCCATTCTCGGATTCCAGCGTGCCGCCGGCGAAGTTGCGATAGAGGAAGCGGTTGGTCTCGCCCTCGGCCTCGCGCTCGGCCTGCTTGAAGATGGTCTCGTGCAGCGGCGACAGCGCGCAGGCCGGATCGGTGTTGGCGGCATCGCCCGTCAGCGCGAAGGCCTGGCAGCGGCAGCCGCCGAAATCGATCTCGCGGAATTCGCAAGACTTGCAGGGCTCCTTCATCCAGCCGGTGCCGCGATAGCGGTTGAAGGCGTCGGAATTCTGCCAGATCCAGGCGATCGAGTGATTGGAGCGCACGGATTCGAACTCGAGCCCGGTGATGCTCTCGGCGGCGTGGCACGGCAGCACCTTGCCGGCGGGCGAGATGTTGAAGAACTGCCGGCCCCAGCCGCCCATGCACTTCTTCGGCCGCAGCGCGTAATAGTCGGGAACGACGTAGTCGATCGCGAGTGTGCCCTTCAGGCGTTCGCGCGCCTCCTCGACGAGGCGGGTGCACTCGTCGAGCTGCGCCACCGTCGGCATCAGCGCGGCGCGGTTCTTCAGCGCCCAGCCGTAATATTGCACATTGGCGACCTCGAGCCGGTCGGCGTCGAGATCGACCGCCATCTGGATGATGTCGGGGAGCTGGTGCAGGTTCTGCCGATGCATCACCGCGTTCACGGTGAGCGGCAGATCGAGCTCCCGCGTCCATCTGGCGACTTCGAGCTTCTTGCGGTGACCGTTTTTGTAGCCGGCGACGCGATCGGCAAGGCCCTCTTCAACGCCCTGGAAACTGATCTGGATGTGGCAGAGCCCGGCATCCGCAAGATCGCTCAGCCGCTCGCGCGTCAGCAGCACGGCCGAGGTGATCAGGTTGGTATAGAGCCCGGCGTCGCTGGCGTGCTTGACCAGCTCGACCAGGTCCTTCCGCGCCGTCGGCTCGCCGCCGGAGAAATGCACCTGGAGCACGCCGATCTCGGCGAGCTCGCTCAATACCTTCTTCCATTCCTCTGTCGTCAGCTCCTTGCTCGAGCGGTCGAGCTCGACCGGGTTGGAGCAATAGGGGCATTGCAGCGGGCAGCGATGGGTGATTTCGAGCAGCACGGCGAGCGGAATGCCGAACGTCTCCGCCGTCGAGCGCTGCTTCTCCAGCACCGCGAGGCTGTCGCTAACATCTGACGGGATGGTGGGATTGCCGAGCACATCGCTCATGACGTCTTCTCCCGGGCCTCCGTGAGAAAGCCCTTGTCGGCGAGATCCTGCAGCATGACGATGACGTCAGTGAGGATCGCCTCGCGCGGCGCGGCGTATTTCGCGGCCAGCCGATCGGCGACGTCGCCGACATTGCGCTGGCCGTCGCAGAGCTGCAAGACCTCGACCGCGATCTCGTCCGGGGCCAGCACCCGTTCCGGTGCCAGGATCACCCAGACCTGTCGCGTCTCGTCGTATTTCAGCTTGGCATGCCGCGGCAGCACGGGGCGGCTTGCCTCGCTGACGCTGATGTTCCGCGGCCCGGCCATCGCTTTAATCCTCAGCTCGCCTTGGGCACGAAGGCGCCCGGCGGAATGTGGCCCTCGACATAGGCGTGTTGGAGTGCGTCCAGTTGCACCCACAGCACGTTGGTCTTGAAGATCAGCGCATTGCACACCTGCGCGCGCTGCTCCGGCGTCGTGGCATGCGCCTTGACATAGTCGAGCGCAAAGCCGGCATCGCGCGGCGCCTGGGTCAGACGTCGCTTGAAGTAGCTCATGATGTCGGGGTTGACGAAGTCGTAATGCGCCAGCATGCCGGAGATGCGCTCTTCGTGCAGGTTCGGCGCGAACAATTCGGTCAGCGAGGAGGCGATCGCCTCCAGCGGGCTCTTCTCGCGGCAATAGTGGACATAGGCCTCGACCGCGAAGCGCGTCGCCGGCAAAATGCCTTCGGTCGATTCCACGTAAGCCGTGTCGAGGCCCAGGCCCTCGGTCAGCTTCAGCCAGCGCTCGATGCCGCCCTCGCTGCCGACGTCGCCGTCATGGTCCTCGATGCGGTGGCGCCATTCCAGGCGCGTAGCGCGGTCGCGGAAGCGCGAGATGACGACCGCGTCCTTGATCGGGATCGTGCTCTGGTAATAGTAGCGGTTCAGCGCCCAGGCCTGCACCTGACCCTTGTTCAGCTTGCCGCCATGCAGCAGCTTATGGAACGGATGCAGGCTGTGATAGCGCGTCGCCCCGATATGGCGCAGCGTCGCCTCGAGCTCCTCGGCGCTAGTGAGCTTGATGTCCTTGCCGATCGAGAGCGCGGTCATTCCTGTCAGTGACGCGGCATTCACAGCACGATCTCCGTTCCATCCGCGGGTATCTGCCAGCCCGCCTGTTCAGTGGCTTTCCGCTCGGGTGAAGCGGGCAGCAGCGCCGGATTCGAGTTATTGATATGCAGAAAAATCTTCCTGTCGATAGCGAGGTCGGCCAGCCGCGCGATCGCGCCGTCGCCGCCGGACATCGCGACATGGCCCATGCTCTTGCCGGTCTTGTGGCCGAGCCCGGCCCTGATCATCTCGTCGTCGCGCCAGACCGTGCCGTCGAAGAACACCAGCGCGGCGCCTTCGATCTCGGCCTTGAGCGCGTCGGTGACCTCGGCGCAGGCCGCGATGAAATAGAAGCACTTGCCGCTTGTCTTGTCCGTGATCTTCAGGCCCAGCGTATCGCCATCGCCGGTCTCCCCGCCCGGATGCGCCTTGCCTTCCAGATACCAGGCGGATTTGCCCGGCACCGCGAACGGCAGCACCTCGATCCCTGAGCGCGCGCCATCCGGCAGTCGCGGCTCGAACGGCTCGCCGATGTCGATCGGCTGACGCCGCACGTTCTTCTCGTTCAGCACGTTGAAGATGCTGTTGCTCTTCAGGATCGCCAGCACCTTCTCATGCGCGTAAACCGTGAAGGGCGAGCCTTCCCGCATCGACAGCAGGCCTGCGACCGCGTCCACTTCGCCGTTGGTCAGGATCACGCCGGCAATCGGCGTATGGCGCAGCGCGCCCGCCTTCGGGTGCAACTGCGGCGTGGCGTTCAATTGCTGGCGAAGGTCGGGGGAGGCGTTGATCAGGAACCAGTGCTCGCCGTCGCCGCTGAAGGCGACCGACGCCTGGGTTCTCAAGAGGTCATGGCCGCTGGCACGGGCCGCTCGGCAGCCCTCGCAGCCGCAATTCCATTGCGGCACTCCGCCGCCGGCTGCGGCGCCCAGGACGACGACGCGAAGCATGATCCGTCTCCTGGAGGGAACGCTGCGAGGTGGATCTCGGGTCGACACGGAGTGCCGACAAAGATCATGTCTTCCGGCAACCTATTGTGATCGAAAGATCCACCTGCGCTGAACGCAGACCGCCCGCCGCTTACTTGCGGGTGGCGCTCACATACATGTTGATTTCCATGCCGCAGGGCACTTCGACGATCTTCGGGGCTTTCCAGGCCATTTGGCTCTCCATTTTATTTTCGCGAAACCGGACGTATCCGCCCGCGCTTAAGTTAATGCGGGCGGAAAAGTTCGCCAGTGAAATTTTCCCGACCAAGGTAGTAGGCCGGCGGAATTGTTGCACCGCAAAGAGAGCGCATTACGGCCGTAAAGATGAGCGAATGGCATGCGCAAAAACGCCGATAGGTCGTGATCCCTGTCGGGATAAACGAGTTGTGAGTATAGAACGGCTTCCAATCGGCTACAGCGACCCCATTGGATCAGGCATGCCCAGATATTTCTTCAACACCCGTATCGGCGACGAACTGATCGTGGATCCTGACGGCGAGGATCTGCGCAACCCCGATCGCGCCTGGGAGGTCGCGCGCCAGATGATCCTGGAGGTGGTGAAGTCGGAGGGCGCCCAGCCGGCCCTGCTCGAGGCCGTCATCGAGGTGACCGATGACGACGGGGAGATCGTGCTGGAGTTTCCCTTCACCGAGGCGCTCCTGGACATGCCGGACCAGTCCGCAACCAGGCATTAGGGGCCCACGGGTCGGGTAAGGGGCGCGCAACTCCCTCCACCGTCATTGCGAGGAGCTCTTGCGACGAAGCAATCCAGACTGTCTCTGTGGAGGGATTCTGGATTGCTTCGCTGCGCTCGCAATGACGGAGAATGAGGCACCACCCGCCGCCAAACCCGCCCTTCGCCCCTGCGAAATCCGCATGGCTTTGCCGCCTTCCCGGCGCTAAAAGACGCCGGTCATACGGAGCAAGCCATGCAAGATCTCTGGCGCCTGTCGGCCGCCGACCTCGCCGCCCTCGTCAAGTCCAAAAAGGTGTCCGCCAGGGAGGCCGCCAAGGCCGGTCTCGCCCGCCTGGACGCCGTCAATCCCGCGCTCAACGCGGTGATCGACCACCGGCCGGACGACGTGTTCAAGCAGGCTGACGCCGTTGATGCCGCCATCGCGCGGGGCGAGGACCCCGGCGTGCTCGCGGGCGTGCCCGTCACCACCAAGGCCAATGTCGACCAGGAAGGCTTTGCCACCACCAACGGGCTGAAACTCCAGCGCGACTTGATCGCGCGCGAGGACAATCCGGTGGTCGCCAATTTCCGCAAAGCCGGCGCCATCCTGCTCGGCCGCACCAATTGTCCGGCCTTTTCCTACCGCTGGTTCACCACCAATCTGATCCATGGCGACACCAAGAACCCCCGCGATGCTTCGCTGACCCCCGGCGGCTCCTCCGGCGGCGCCGGCTCGGCGGTCGCGGCCGGCATCGGCCACATCGCCCACGGCACCGACATTGCCGGCTCGATCCGCTATCCCGCCTATGCCTGCGGCGTGCACGGCCTGCGCCCGACGCTCGGCCGCATTCCCGCTTTCAATCCCGCACTGCCGGAGCGCCCGATCGGGCCGCAGATCATGGCGGTCTCCGGCCCGCTGGCGCGCACCGTCAACGACTTGCGGATTTCACTCGCCGCGATGTCGGCCCGCGACATCCGCGATCCCTGGTTCGTGCCGGTGCCGCTGGAAGGTCCCGCACGGCCGAAGCGTGCCGCGCTCTGTCTCAATCCGGGCGGCCTTGCCACCACGCCGGAGGTGAAGGCGGCGGTGAGCGATGCCGGCAAGCGGCTGGAGCGCGCGGGCTGGACCGTCGACGTCATCGCGGATACGCCGCCGACGCGCGACGCGGTCGAGTGGCAGATCAAGCTCTGGCTCGGCGATGGCTACGAGGCGCAGCTAGAGGCGGCCGAGCGCGAGGGCGATCCCGGTGCGCTGGCCTGCCTGCGCGGTAACCGCAGCAGGGTTACGCCGATGGACCAGGCGAATTACGCGAAGGCGCTGACCCGCCGCGCGACGCTAACCCGCGAATGGATGCTGTTCTTCGAAAAATATGCCGTGCTGCTGACGCCGGTCTCCGGCGAACTGCCGTTCCCCGATCATCTCGACCTCAAGGATGACGAGTCTTTCAAGCGCGTCTGGGAAGCGCAGCTGCCGCAGATCGCGATTCCCTTCATGGGCTTGCCGGGCCTCGTGGTCTCCACCGGTCTCGTCGGCAAGGCGCCCGTCGGCGTGCACATCGTCTCCGGCCGCTACCGCGAGGATCTGTGCCTGCTCGCGGGCGAAGCGATCGAGGCCGGCGGCGTGCCGCCGTCGCCGATCGATCCCGTGGGCTAGCGATGACTGCTATCTACGACTTCAGGGCCAACTCGCTCGCCGGCGAGGAGGTGCCGATGCGCCGTTTCGAGGGACAGGTGCTGCTGATCGTCAACACCGCGAGCAAATGCGGCTTCACGCCGCAATATCGCGGATTGGAGGATCTCTATCGCGATCTGTCGCCGCGCGGCTTCTCGGTGCTCGGCTTTCCCTGCAACCAGTTCGGCGCGCAGGAGCCGGGGCAGGCGGACGAGATCCAGGCGTTCTGTTCGACCAATTACGACGTCACCTTCCCGCTGTTCGAGAAGATCGACGTCAATGGCGCCAACGCACACCCTCTGTATGAGTACCTGAAACGGCAGCAATCCGGGCTTCTCGGCGCCTCCATCAAATGGAATTTCACCAAATTCCTGGTGGATCGTGCCGGCAAGGTGGTCGCGCGCTACGCGCCGACCGCGCGGCCCGAAGGATTGCGCAATCAAATCGAAACACTGCTGTGAGCGAGACAATCATGAGCGACGAATTTCCGGACCGCCTGTCGGTCGATCCGAACAGCCCCTATTACAACGCGGACATCCTGGCGCGCGACGTCGGCATCCGCTTCAAGGGCATCGAGAAGACCAATGTCGAGGAATACTGCATCAGCGAAGGCTGGGTCCGCGTCACCGCCGGCAACGCCAAGGACCGCTACGGCAACCCGCTGACCATCAAGGTGCATGGTCCCGTCGAGCCGTATTTCAGGGATAAGAAGTAAGCGCGCGGCGCACACTCTTTCCTCGTCATTGCGAGCGAAGCGAAGCAATCCAGAAATCTTTCCGCAGTGACGATCTGGATTGCTTCGTCGCATCAGCGCAAAATTGCTACGCAATTTTGTCGCGAGCTCCTCGCAATGACGACAATAACCACCAAAGGCCAAACCCCATGTCCGTCCGCATCGTCGACGTCCGCGAAATTACAAAACCGATCTCCTCGCCGATCCGCAACGCCTATATCGACTTCACCAGGATGACGACGAGCCTGGTCGCCGTCGTCACCGACGTGGTGCGCGATGGCAAGCGCGTCGTCGGCTACGGCTTCAACTCCAATGGCCGTTACGGGCAGGGCGGCCTGATCCGCGAGCGCTTTGCCGCGCGCATTCTCGAAGCTGATCCGAACTCGCTGCTCAATGCCGCCGGCGACAATCTCGACCCTGACAAGGTCTGGGCCGCGATGATGACCAACGAGAAGCCGGGCGGCCATGGCGAGCGCTCGGTCGCGGTCGGCACCATCGATATGGCGGTGTGGGACGCGGTGGCGAAGATCGCGGGCAAGCCGCTGTTTCGCCTGCTTGCCGAGCGTCACGGCGTGACCGCCAATCCGCGCGTGTTCGTCTATGCCGCCGGCGGCTATTACTATCCCGGCAAGGACCTCTCGATGCTGCGCGGCGAGATGCGCGGCTATCTCGACCGCGGCTACAACGTCGTGAAGATGAAGATCGGCGGCGCCCCGATCGACGAGGACCGCACCCGCATCGAGGCGGTGCTGAAGGAGATCGGCAAGGACGCGCAGCTCGCCGTCGACGCCAACGGCCGCTTCAACCTCGAGACCGGCATCGCCTACGCAAAAATGCTGCGCGATTATCCCTTGTTCTGGTACGAGGAGGTCGGCGATCCCCTCGACTATGCGCTGCAAGCCGCGCTCGCCGAGTTCTATCCGGGCCCGATGGCAACCGGCGAAAACCTGTTCAGCCACCAGGACGCCCGCAACCTGATCCGCTACGGCGGCATGCGCCCCGATCGCGACTGGCTGCAATTCGACTGCGCACTGTCGTACGGCCTGTGCGAATATCAGCGCACGCTGGAGGTGCTGAAGACTTATGGCTGGTCCCCCAGCCGCTGCATCCCGCATGGCGGCCACCAGATGTCGCTCAACATCGCCGCCGGCCTGGGCTTAGGCGGCAACGAAAGCTACCCCGACCTGTTCCAGCCCTATGGCGGCTTCCCCGACGGTATCAGCGTCGAGAACGGCCACATCACCATGCCGGAGCTGGCAGGCATCGGGTTCGAAGGCAAGTCGGATCTCTACAAGGAAATGAAGGCGCTGGCGGAGTAGCCGGCCTGCCGCCACACACTCCGTCATTGCGAGCGCAGCGAAGCAATCCAGAGTCGTTCCGCGGAGGCAGTCTGGATTGCTTCGTCGCAAGAGCTCCTCGCAATGACGATGGAAAGATCGAGCGCGATTGCGGACGCCTTGGTCCGCGGCGAACGGCAGGTTGAGATACACGAGCTGCTGCAACACACTTCGTCATTGCGAGCGCAGCGAAGCAATCCAGAGGCTTTCTGCGGAGGCAGTCTGGGTCGCTTCGTCGCATCAGCGCAAAATTGCTGCGCAATTTTGTCGCGAGCTCCTCGCAATGACGGTGGCGCGAGCGAGCGTCCCTTACGACAACCGCATATCCAAGAGCCGCCGGCCTTCGCCCTTCAGCAGCTTCTTCACCGCGCTGGACGCCACGACCTCGCCGTCGTTGGCGTAGGCTTCGTGGTTCTTCTCGATGTCGTCGAGGCGGTAGAGGTAGTTGACCATGACGCCGGCGGACTCGCGCATGCCCTTTGGTGAGAGATCCCCTAGCCAGTTGATGCGCTCGAGCCGGGCGCCGTTGCCGAGATGGAAGCGGGCGACGGAGTCGATCAGCTTGCCCTTCGGCGTACGTGCCTTCAGGAAGAAGTGCGCCGCGAGCGGCTCCAGAATGCTGCGCAGCAGCGCTGTCGTCTCGGGATGCTCGAACCATGTGGGATCGTCGAGACGCTTCAGCGTCTCGCAGTCCTCGTCCGACAGCGGCAGGTCCTTGTCCTGCTTCACCCATTGCATGAAGCCCGGAACCGGCGAGAGCGTCACGAAGGTGTCGAGCTTCGGCAGCTCGCGGCGCAGCTCCTCGACCACCTGCTTGATCAGGAAGTTGCCGAACGAGATGCCGCCAAGGCCACGCTGGGTGTTGGAGATCGAATAGAACACGGCAGTGCGCGCGCGCTCGATCGATAGATGCTGGCGGTCCACCGCGAGCAGCGGCGCAATCGCACCGGGGATGGCCTCGGTCAGCGCCACCTCGACGAAGATCAAGGGCTCGTCGACCATCGCAGGGTGGAAGAAGGCGTAGCAGCGGCGGTCGACCGGATCGATGCGGCGGCGCAGATCGTCCCAGTCGGAGATCTCATGCACGGCTTCGTAACGGATGATCTTTTCGAGGATGTTGGCCGGGGTCGACCAGTCGATCCTGCGCAGCACGAGAAACCCCCTGTTGAACCACGAAGAGAGAAGATGTGAGACGTCGCGATCGAGCGCGGCGAGATCGGTGTGCCCGTTCATCATGCCGAGCAGATCGGCCCGCATGCTGACGAGATCGCCGGTACCGCCCGGCGCGCGGTTGAGGCGGCGGATCAGCTCCTGCCGTCGCGGCTCGGAAGCGAAATGCAGCGAGCTCGCGTCCTCGTCGGTGGGCTGGGCGCGCCATTTCTCGATCGCCTTGGACAGCCGCTCCCGATCGGGGCCGAAATCGCGCACCAGCGCCTCGAAGAAAGCGCGGCGTCCGGCCGCATCCAGCTCCTGGTAGAGATCGAGCACCTCGCGCGCCATCGCGGTGCCCGAGGCTTCGCCCCGGCCCGAGAGCAGCGCGTCGCAAAGCGCCATCAGCCCGGCGGCGTCTGGTTTGGTGTCCGAGCCGTCGCCGCGGCGAAGCAGCGTGCGGCCGCGCTCGGAGATGGTGGCGAGCAGATCGGAGAAGAAGGCGTTGGCCATCTGGACTTTTCGATTCCGGTTTGTGCGATGCGGAAGCTTACATGGGATTTAGGCGGAAGCCGATCACAATCAAGCAGGGGAATTTTGTATCTTTAGTGGTGCCATGCAGCCCACGGTACACTGTCATGCCCCGGCTTGACCGGGGCATCCAGTACACCGTGGCTTCTCGGTTCTAGCCGCGCCGCCTCTGGAATACTGGATCGCCCGCCTTCGCGGGCGATGACACTGAGTGTGTGGCAAACTCCGTCGGCGTCCGCCCCGTCACCTGCCGGAACGCCGCCGAGAACGCCGGCACGCTGGCATAGCCCAGCTGCGTCGCAAGCTGCTTCACCGACACGTTCGCATCCGTCGATAGCCGCTGGATCGCCGCCGCAATCCTTGCGCGCTGGCACCAGCTCTTGAAGCTCAGCTGCGTTTCCGTCGAGAACAGCCGCGACAGCGTGCGCGCGGAGGTTCCGACCGCGCGCGCCAGCGTGTCGATGTCGTGCAGGCCGGTGGGATCGTCGAGCATGATCATCGCGGCGCGGCGGCAGCGCACTTCGCGCGGCAGCGGCACGAAGGTCGTGGAATCCTCGGCCTGGTGCAATTCCAGCATCACGAGACGAACCAGCAGCTCGGTCCGCGCCTCGGTATTGCCCGCGTCGAACAGCGCCAGGATCGCCTGGTGCAGCAGCGGCGACACCCGGACCACGAACTCCTTGGTCAGTCCCTCATATTGTTGCTCGCGCTTCAGCCAGGGCAGGTCGAAATACAGCGTGCGCATCTCGATGTCGGCGAGCAGGTCGATAGCGTGCTCGAGCCCGGCGGGCACCCAGACCGCGCGGTCCGGCGGCACCAGCCAGCGCCCTCCGGGCGTCGTCACCTGCATGGTGCCCTTGGCGGCATAGATCAGCTGCGCCTCGCGGTGCAAGTGCGGGTCGATCCGCAACCCCTTGGGATAGTCGCGCGCGACCAGGTGCACGCCCGCGGTCGAGCGGTGGTTGCCCCGGACCTCCCGGAGGATTGGCGTTTCGACGACAGTCATTGGCAGCATCCCGTCATGCCCAGGACATATAACTCATTTCGGAGCAGGAGAGGATTCGTATGAACAGCCCCAGCCGGGTCATCAGTTTCGTCAATGCCGGCCATTTCATCGACCATTATTCGATGCTGATCTTTGCCGCCGCCGTCATCATCATGGGACCGGCGCTCGGCATGGCCTATTCGGAACTCTTGCCTTACGCGACGCCGGGCTTCGTCGCCTTCGGCGCGGGCTCGCTGCTGACCGGCTGGCTCGGGGACCGCTGGAGCCGCCGCCACATGATGCTGATCTTCTTCGTCGGCATCGGCGCCTCCATGATCGCGGTCGGCTTCGTGCAGACCCCGGCGCAGCTCGGCGCGGCGCTGCTCGCGATCGGCATGTTTGCCTCGATCTATCATCCCGTCGGCACCGCGATGATCGTGTCCTATGCCGACAAGCTCGGCCGCGAGATGGGGCTCAACGGCGTCTGGGGCAATCTCGGTGTTGCCTCCTCGGCGCTGGTCACCGGCGTGATCGGCCAGTATCTCGGCTGGCGGTTTGCTTTCATCGTTCCCGGCATCGTCACCATCCTGATCGGCATCGCGTTTGCGCTGACGGTCGTCCATGAGGATCGCAAGGGCTCCAAGCAGGCAGCGGCGCAGGCGCGCGTCGCCAAGCAGGACATGTGGCGCGTGGTGTTGTCGCTGCTGATCGTCGTGGTCGCGATCTCCACCACCTTCAACGCCGTGACCGTGGCGCTGCCAAAGCTGTTCGCCGAGCGGCTCGCGGACCTGACCAAGAGCCCGGCGCTGCTCGGCGTCATCGCGGCCGGTGTCTACGTGTTCGGCGCGATGACGCAGTACACGATCGGGCGGCTACTCGACCGCTATTCGCTGAAGACGGTGGCGCTGCCGCTGTCCTTCATGCTGGCGCCGTTCCTGTATCTGGCCGCAAGCCTGTCCAATCTGCCGCTGATCGTGGTTTCGATCGGCATCGTCATGGGCGCGTTCGGGCAGGTCACGGTGAACGATGCCATGGTCGGCAAGTACACCACGGAAGAGTGGCGCTCGCGCGCCTATGCCGTGCGCTATTTCGTCGGCTTCACCGCGGCCGGTGCCTCGGTCGGCCTGGTCGCCTGGCTCTACGAGCAGGGCGGCTTCGTCACCATGCTGCACGCCTTCGCCGCCCTCTGCCTGCTCGCGATCGCCGCCGCACTGATCCTGCCGCGCGAGATCCGGACGCCGCAGGCGGCGTGAAGCGCCATCGTGAGGTGCGCTGCTCACGCCACACCGTCATTGCGAGCGCAGCGAAGCAATCCAGAATCTTTCCGTGGAGGGACTCTGGATTGCTTCGTCGCAAGAGCTCCTCGCAATGACGGGGAACAGTCGCAATGACGGGGGGATGTGGCGGCACGTCGCGTAGTGCCTGCCGATGATGCCATTCTGCCGGTGTTTTGCCCGACGTGTCAAACGCCGGTTGCCGCCGGAAAACCTCAACGCCAACAACGCTGTTCTACTGTGCATGGGGTTGTTTTCGCACTTATTGTTGAAGCCCCCCAAGGACCGGCAGCGGAAAGCCGGAACTCCCTCCGCCTCCCGCGGGTTCTACCCCCGTCGCCCCGGCGCTTCGTCGGGCAGATGAAGGGGGAATGACACCCGCATGCAGTGGAGCCTGCTCCGACCGGTCGGCCTTGTCCCCGCGGCGCTTGTCCTCACCACCATTGCGGCGAGTGCTGAGGGCGGCAAATCGGCCGGCCCGTCCGAATTCCTCCTGGTGGCGCAGATCGTCTTGCTGATCGGGGTCGGCCGCGGTCTCGGCGAGATCATGCAGCGCATCGGCCAGCCCTCGGTGATGGGCGAACTGCTCGCCGGCATCATCCTGGGGCCGTCGCTGTTCGGCTGGATCTGGCCCGAGGCGCAGCACGCGATCTTCCCGAAGACGCCCGAGCAGAAGGCGATGATCGACGGCATCGCCCAGTTCGGCATTCTGCTGCTGCTGCTGCTGACCGGCATGGAGACCGACCTCAAGCTGGTCCGGAAGGTCGGCAAGGCGGCGATCGCGATCTCGATTGCCGGCATCCTCGTGCCCTTCGCCTTCGGCTTTGCGCTCGGCGAGTTCCTGCCGGATGCGCTGCTGCCCGATCCGCACGCGCGCCTCGTGGCCTCGCTGTTCATGGGCACGGCGCTGTCGATCTCCTCGGTGAAGATCGTCGCCGTGGTCGTGCGCGAGATGAACTTCATGCGCCGCAATGTCGGGCAGATCATCGTCGCGACCGCCGTCATCGACGACACCATCGGCTGGATCATCATCGCCGTCATCTTCAGCCTGGCCTCGCACGGCACGCTCGATGTCGCCTCCGTGGCCAAGGCCATGCTGGGAACGTTCGCCTTCCTGGCCGTCAGCTTCACCATTGGCCGCCGCCTGGTGTTCCAGCTGATCCGCTGGGCGAACGACAATCTCGTCAGCGCGGCGGCCGTCATCACGGTGATCCTGCTGTTGATGAGCGTCATGGCTATGATCACGCATCTGATCGGCGTCCACACCGTGCTAGGTGCCTTCGTCGCTGGCATCCTGGTCGGGGAGTCTCCGATCCTGACGCGGCAGATCGACGAGCGCCTGCGCGGCCTGATCTCGAGCTTCTTCATGCCGGTGTTCTTCGGCCTCGCCGGGCTCAGCGCCGACCTCTCGGTGCTTCGCGATCCCAATCTCCTGATGCTCACCGGCCTGCTGGTCGTGATCGCCAGTGTCGGCAAATTCGGCGGCGCGTTCGTCGGCGGCACCCTGGGCGGGCTGAATGCGAGGGAGTCCCTGGCGCTCGCCAGCGGCATGAATGCGCGCGGCTCGACCGAGGTGATCATCGCAACCATCGGCCTCTCCATCGGCGTGCTCAGCCAGAACCTGTTCACCATGATCGTGACCATGGCGATCCTGACCACGATGGCGATGCCGCCGATGCTGCGCGCGGCGCTGGCAAAGCTGCCGGTGAACGAGGAGGAGAAGGAGCGGCTGGAGCGGGAAGAATTCGAGAAGCGCGGCTTCATCGCCAATCTCGAACGTCCCTTGCTCGCGGTGGACGAGAGCGTCAACGCCACCTTCGCCGCGCACGTCGCGGGCGTGATTGCCGGCATGCGCGGCCTGCCGATCACCGTGCTGCACATCGGCGAGCGCGCCAGGGAGCAGGACAAGGGCGAGGGCGAGAGCCACGAAGCCGTGGTGAAGAAGGCGGCCGCAACCGTCTCCGCCAATGGTGACGAGGGTGCCGGCAGCGTCGATGTCGTCACCCGGACCAGGCGCGCGGAGCTCGGCGAGACCATTGCCGACGAAGCGCGCAAGGGCTTTGACCTCCTCGTCGTCGGCATCGACAAAGTCGCTGCCGCCAAGGATCGCTTCGACCGGAAGATCGAGGACATCGCCGCCGAGTTCGAGGGGCCGCTCGCGATCGTGGTGGCCAAGGGCAGGCACTTGAAGCAACCGGTGCCCGACGCGCTCAACATCCTCGTTCCGGTCTCCGGCAGCGGCGTCTCCAAGCGCGGCGCCGAGGTCGCGGTGGCGCTGGCGCAGGCCGGCTCAGGCTCGCTCCGGGTGATCTATGTGACGACGACGCGCGACAAGGGTGCGCAGCGCGGCACCTCTCGCGGACTGAGCCAGGAGACGGGCATCCTCAAGGACACCAGCGATCTCGCCGCCCGCTACGACGTCGACATCACCACGACGCTGCGCGTGAACCGCGCGCCGGAGACGGCGATCCTGCGCGAGATCGACACCACCGACGTCGACCTCGTGGTCATGGGCGTCGACAGGATCCAGGCCGACCATCTCTCCTTCGGCGGCGTCGCTGCCGCCGTGCTGAGGCAGTCGAAGGTCTCCGTGCTGCTGGTCTCGAGCGGCGAGGCGCGACAGGCACCGGCGGAGAAGGCGTAGACGACGGTGCGCTCCCTCTCCCGCTTGCGGGAGAGGGGTGGGGAGAGGGTGTCTCCACATTGGGACACTCCCCCAGAGGAGAGAGCCCTCACCCGGCGCTACGCGCCGACCTCTCCCGCAAGCGGGAGAGGTTACACCGAGAACGCCGCGCCGCTGATCCTACCGACACTCTCAAGGCTTCACCTCCGCCACCTTCGCCTTCGGCGCCTTCTTCGACGCGCGCCAGTTCTCGAAGCGCTGCACCACCACGAAGAAGGCCGGCACGAACAGCACTGCGAGGCAGGTCGAGGCCAGCATGCCCGAGAACACGGTGATGCCGATCGACTTGCGCGCGCTGGCGCCGGCGCCGGTGGCGAGCACCAGGGGCACCACGCCGAGGATGAAGGCGAACGACGTCATCAGGATCGGACGGAAGCGGGCGCGCGCCGCCTCGATCGCGGAATCCAGGAGCGGCTTGCCGTCGCGGCCGTGCAGCTCGAGCCCGACCTCGACGATCAGGATCGCGTTCTTGGCCGACAGCGCAATGAGCAGGATCAAGCCGATCTGGCAATAGAGGTTGTTGTCGATCTTGAGCCCGCTGAGGATCAGCATCGGCCCGAGCAGCGACAGCGGCACCGCGAGGATCACCGAGATCGGCGCGTACCAGCTCTCATACTGGCCGGCGAGCACGAGATAGACCAGCAGCATGGCGAGGCCGAACACCCAGTAGATCTGGTTGGAGACTGCCTTCTCCTGATAGGACATCGCGGTCCATTCATAGCCGGTGCCCGGCGGCAGCGTCTTGTCCGCGATCTCCTCCATCAGCTGCAGCGACTGGCCGGAGGAATAGCCCTGCGCCGGCAGGCCGATGACGGTCGAGGATGGATAGAGGTTGTAGAGGCTGATCAGCGACGGGCCGTTGGCCGGCGTGATCTTGGCGACGGTGCCGATCGGGATCATGTCGCCGTTCGAGTTGCGCACCTGCATGTTGGCGATGTCGTGCTCGGTGACGCGGAACGCCGGATCGGCCTGGGTGTAGACCTGGAACACGCGGCCGAACTTGTTGAACTGGTTGACGTAGGATGAGCCCAGATAAGTCGATAGCGCCGAGAACACCTGATCGGTGGTGACGTGCAGCGTCTGGGTCTTGACGCGATCGATCTCGACGTTGAATTGCGGCACTGACGAGCGGAACGAGGATTGCACGCGCTGCAGCGCGCTCTGGCTCTGGCCGTTACTGACCATCGCCCCGGTGATGGCCTGCAGCTTGGCGAAATCGCTGTTGCCGTCGCGCAGCTCGACTTGCATCGAGAAGCCGGCGGCATTGCCGATGCCCTGGATCGGCGGCGGCGGCAGCACGATGGTGCGCGCCTCCATGATGGTCGCCAGTTTGTCATTGAGCCCGTACACCAGCGAGCGCAGATCCTCGCCGGGCCCTTTGCGCGCCGCCCAGTCCTTCAGGATGATGTAGGCGACGCCGGCATTGGCAAGGCTCGCGCTGTTGTCGAGCGCGGAGATGCCGGCGATGGTGATGACCTGCTGGACGCCTGGGGTGTCCTTGATCAGCTCACTCGCTCTGTCGAGCACCGTCTGGGTTCGCTCCAGCGCGGCGCCGTCGGGCAGCTGCACGGCGGCGATCAGATAGCCCTGGTCCTCGATCGGCAGGAAGCCGGTCGGCACCCGCGACAGGCCGTAGCCGCCGATTCCGATCAGGACCAGCGCCACCGCGACCGAGACGGTGGCGTGCCTGACCAGGAAGCCGATCAGCCGCGTGTAACCGCGCTCGAGCCGGTTATAGACGGCGTTGAAGCCGCGGTAGAAGAAATTGCGCCGCTCCGGCGGCACCGCCGGCCGCAGCCAGAGCGCACACTGCGTCGGCTTCAAGGTCGCCGCGTTGATGGCGGACAGAAGCGCGGTCGCGGCGATCACCAGCGCGAATTGCGAATAGATGCGCCCGGTCAGTCCGGCGAGGAACGAGGCCGGCAGAAACACCGAGATCAGCACCAGGGTGATGCCGACGATCGGCGCGAACAACTGATCCATCGCCCTGATCGCGGCGTCGTGGCCGTTCATGCCCTGCTCGATATTGTGAGCGGCGCCCTCGACCACGACGATGGCGTCGTCGACCACGATGCCGATCGCGAGCACGATCGCGAACAGCGTCGACATGTTGATGGTGAAGCCGAGCGCCGCCATGGCGGCGAACGCGCCGATGATGGTCACCGGCACGGTCGTCGCCGGCACCAGCATGGCGCGCCAGTCCTGCAAGAACACCAGGATCACGACCAGCACCAACAGGCCGGCCTCGATCAGCGTCATGTAGACCTCGTGCACCGAGGCCTGCACGAACTTGGTGGTGTCGAACGGCGTGTCGTATTTGATGCCTTCGGGGAAGCGCTTGGCGAGCTCCGCCATCTTCCTCTCGACGGCCTGCTCGACCTGGAGCGCGTTCGCGCCGGGCGACTGGAATACGCCGATGCCGACGGCCGGCTGCTTGTTGAGCGAGAAGATCTGGCTGTAGGTCTGCGCGCCCAGTTCCACCCAGCCGACGTCGCGAACCCGCGTGACGTCGCCGCTCGTGCCCGATTTGACGATGATGTTTTCGAACTGGCTGGTGTCGTCGAGTCGTCCGTTGACGTTGAGCGTGTACTGAAACGCCTGGCCCGGCGGCGTCGGTGGCGCACCGACCTGGCCGGCGGAGACCTGCTGGCTCTGCTGCTGGATCGCGTTGATGACGTCCTGCGGCACCAGGCCACGGACTTGCAGCTTGTTGGGATCGAGCCAGACCCGCATCGAATACTGGCCGGCGCCGAACACCGTGACGTTGCCGACGCCGGGCAGGCGGGAGAGCTCGTCGCGGATGTTGATGGTGGCGTAGTTGCTCAAATAGAGGCTGTCGTACTTCGCGTCGGGCGAGGTCAGCGTCACGAATAGCAGGATCGAGGTCGACCGCTTCTGCACGGTGACGCCCTGGTTCTGCACCGCCTGCGGTAATTGCGCCAGCGCGCTGGAGACGCGGTTCTGCACCAGCACCTGCGCGAAATTGAGGTCGGTGCCGATCTTGAAGGTCACGGTCAGCGTATACGTGCCGTCGGAGCCGCTGTAGGACTGCATGTAGAGCATGTCCTCGACGCCGTTGACCTGCTGCTCGATCGGCAGCGCCACGGTGTCGATCACGGTCTTGGCGCTGGCGCCGGGATAGCGCGTGGTGACCTGCACGGTCGGCGGCACCACATCGGGATATTGCGCGATAGCGAGATTGAACAGCGCGACGCCGCCGATCAGAATCATCAGCAGCGCGATGACGTTCGAGAGGACCGGCCGCTCGATGAAGAATTTTGAGATCATGGCCGGCGCTCCTACTTGGCAGAGGCCTGCGGCTGCTCGATCTTCGTCACTTGCGGGTCGATCTTCTGGCCCGGGATCACCCGCAGCAATCCTGCGATCACCACGCGGTCCTCCGGCTTCAGGCCGCTCTCGATCACGCGCAAGCCGTTGTCGACGGGGCCGATCTGCACCTTGCGCTGCTCGACGAAATTGTCACTGTTGACCACCAGCAGATAGCGGCCGCCCTGGTCGCTGCCGAGCGCGGTGTCGGGGACGAGCAGGGCGCTCTTCTCCTGGTCGAAGGGCACGCGGACGCGAACGAAATAGCCGGGCAGCAGCACCCGTTTGTCGTTGGGCACGACGCCGCGCACCGCGAGCGTGCCCGTCGATGTATTGAGGGTCGGCGAGACGTAGTCGAGGTGGCCTTCATGCGGATAGCCGGTCTCGGTCTGGAGGCCCACCTGGATCGGCAACTGTTTGAGGTCGGCGACGGTCAGCCCGCGACGGGCCGCTTCGGCGCGGATGCGCAGCACGTCCTGCTCGTTGACCGTGAAGTTCACCCAGATCGGGTCCAGCGCGACGATCTGCGCGAGCTGGGTCGGAGAGGAGACGCCGACGAGCTCGCCGACCGAGACCAAGTGCGCGCTGACGATGCCATCGAACGGCGCCGTCACCCTGGTATAGCTGTAATTGACCTCGGCGAGCCTGGTATTGACCTGGGCCTGCTGCAGACTGGCCTGAGCGTTGTCGCGGGTGGATGTCGAGGTGTCGAGCGTGGACTGCGACACCGCCTGGCGCTGCACGAGCTCGACCTGGCGCTTGTAATCGGCTTCGGCCTGCTTGACGGTGGCCTGCGCGCCGACCTCCGCGGCCTTCGCCTGCTCGACCTTGAGCTTGTAGGTCTCCGGCTCGATGGTGAAGAGCTGAGTGCCCTGCTTCACGAAGGTGCCGTCCTGATAGTCGATCGATTGCAGAAAACCTTGCACGCGCGCGACGAGATCGACGCTCTTGATCGGCGCGGTGTTGCCGGTGGCCTCGACATAGCGCGTCACGGCGCGCTGCACCGGCGTTGCCACGTCCACCTTGGGCGGTGGCGGCGCCACGAAGGTGTTCTTGTCCTCGCAGCCGGCGAGCGCGATCACGGCAGTTGCCGTTGCCAAGGCCCGCCCGACATGTCTCCACGCTTCCTTACGTGATGCGGGATTCGCGCGCGTCATTCGGTGGCCCCCGGGTTGCTGTCTGTCGGTGCAGGCAGGCTACCAACAAATGCCCGTCCGTGGAACACCATAGCCATGGCAGTCAGCGGCCTTGCACTGCAAACGGCGGCGTGGCCTTTAACAGGTTTGTCATGACAAATGGCTTTTCACTGAGCGCACGATCGACCAGAATTGTGTCAAAGGCCATGTGACCGACGTGATGCATCGGAAGAAGAAAAGGTGAGGAGACCATGACATGCCCACGTCGCTCCAATCGGCCCTTGCCGGCCTCGTTCTCGCAGCGGTGGTCGCCATGCCCGCGCTAGCTGATGGCCTGAAGGACGAGATCGCGCCGGTCGGCAAGCTGCGGGTTGCGATCGCGATCAGCCCGGCGGGCGGTGCGTTCTGGTCGACCAAGGCCGAGGCCGGCTATGCCGGCGTTCCCGTCGATCTCGGCAGGGAGTTGGCGGCGCAACTTGGCGTGCCCGTCGAATATGTCGTGCACCAGAATTCCGGCCAGATCACCGACGCCGCGTCGAAAGGCACATGGGACGTCACCTGGCTTCCCAAGGATCCCGATCGCGAGACCAAGATGATGTTCGGCCCGATCTACGAGGTCGCCGACGCCACCTACATCGTCAAGCCCGGTTCGAACATCACCAACTTCGCCACGCTCGACCAGGTGGGCGTCAAGGTCGCGGCCGTCAACGCCACCACCACCATGCGCGGCGCCATCGCGCATTTGAGGAATGCGAAGGTCACGGGCTATCAGACCTATGACGAGATCTTCGGCCTGCTCAAGAGCGGCGAGATCGACGCCTTCGCGCTGTCGCGCAACCAGCTCAACAAGATGGCGCAGAAGATTCCGGGTACGCGTGTGCTGGATGAGACGTTCAAGAAGACGGTGACCGCCGTCGCCGTCCCGCTCGGCCACAGTCAGGCATTGGCGTTCGTCACCAAATTCATGACGGAGGCCACGACGAACGGCACGCTGCGCAAGGCCTACGACAACAACGGCCTGAAGGATTCGCCGATCCGGACGGAGTAGTATGACCCAGTTTCGGCGCGCCGATCTCTCAGCGCGCCCTGATCTCCGCGTACTTCGCCATCGCGCGCTCGAATTTTCGGTTGAATAGCCACATCGCGGCAAGGATCTCGCGGAAGCTTGCGGAGGCTCGCGCTCGGTCGGCCTGTCCGAACGCGAAGATGCTGTTGTTGCGCAAGTGCTTCATGATCGTGGGGCTCGACACCCTGTAGTTCAGGAGATCGCCCGATTTGAGCGCGGATCTGGTCGGGGTGGGCACGATCTGGATCAGCTCGAACAGCTTCATCTGGTCGATCGGGTCGGGCAGCGTCTTCACGATTGCGGGGATCTCACGGAACACGTCGGCATGCGCGTTCATCAGGCCGTCGCGCACGTTGGTCCAATGGTTGAAGCGGTGATCGGTGCCGCGGGCGCGCGCCTCCTCCTTGTCGTCGCGCGCGCTCAGTCCTGGATCGATCGCTGCGATCTCGCCCTTGATGGCCTCCCATTTCCTGCGGCCGTTGCGGTCCTCGGCGGGGCCGGTCTGGAAGCTGCCCATATAGGTGTTCGAGCGTCCGTTGCGGACATTCTGCTTGCCGTTGGTCTCGGCGAAGAACAGCCCGAGGCTGATGCGCCCCGCAGCGTCCGCGTGGTCAGGTGCAAGCCCCTTGGCACGCGCGATCGCCGTGGCGAGATCGACGACGTCCTTGAACGGCGTCGGCGAGTTCTGCGCATTGGCGGGCGGCGCTTCCATGATGTCGAACAGTTTCGAATATTCGTCGATCAAAGGCTCGATGTCGGCGTCGAAATAGGCCGGGGGAATTTCGAACTTATTGGGCCTGCCGATCCGCGCCGGCATGGCGTCGGTGAGATCCTTGTAGGTGCTGATGACGGCGACACGCGCCAGATACAGCGCCTGTCCCGGCAGGTTCGGCAGCGGCTGCTTCGCCTCGATCTGGCGCCGCCGCTCGGCCAGGACCGACTTGAAGTCGGCGAGCGCGCGGTCATAGGCGGCGAGCGCCTCGGATTGTTTTGCCGTGAGCGTGCCCTGCTGTCCGACGGCGGGTGCCGTCAAGAGGGCGAGCGCCGTCAAGGCAGCGGCAACAAGGTGTCTCGGTCCCATGCGGTTCCCCGGCAGCTGTCGAATCGTCGCCACGGAACGTAAGCATCAGACGCGGAGGCTGGCGAGATGCAATCTCTCCCGAGCCGACGGCTGCCCTCTCCACCTATAGCGCGCGTTTCGAACTTTCCGGGGCGAGCAGGATGCCGATGAAGGCGCAGGCCGCGATCGCCTCGAAATAGAGGATCACAGGGGTGAAGCTGCCGCTCGATCCCATCAGGGCGGTGCCGACCAGGGGCGCGATCCCGCCGCCCAGGATGATGCCGAGCTGCTTGCCGAGCGAGGAGCCGCTGACGCGAACCTCTGTCGGAAACTGCTCCGCCGTGAAGGCTGCTTCCGGCGCAAACATCAGGGCGTGAATGATTCCGATCGAGACGACCAGGCCCATGACGAGCAGTGTCGGGTCCTTTGTCGCGACGAGCTGGAAGTAGATCGGGTACCACGCCGCCGCCAGCAGGATGCCGATCGCGATGAACGGACGGCGGCCCAAGCGGTCCGAATAGGCCGCGATCAGCGGCACCATGCACATTTCCAGCACGTTGGCGACCATGGTCCCGAAGGTGACGCTGGATTGCGCCATGCCGAGCGTCTTGACGGCATAGCCGAGCACGAAGACCGTGCTCATGTACTGGAACGTGCTGTGCGCCATGTTGGCGAGGCAGCCGAACAGGACCGATTTCTTCCACGACCGCGCCACGTCGAGCAGTGGTGCCTTCGGCCGCGCGGCCGAAGCCTGGACCGCCTTGAAAAGGGTCGACTCGTCGACCTGGAGGCGGATGTAGGTGCCGAGCACCACCAGGACGAGGCTGAGCACGAAGGGCACGCGCCAGACCCATTGCGCAAAGTCTTGCGGGGTCGAGACGAAGCCGAGCAAGGCGATGAAGCCGGAGGCCAGGATCACGCCGATCGGACCGGACGCGTTGACAAAGGAAGCGAAGAAGCCGCGTCTTGCCGATGGCGCATTCTCCAGCGTCAGCGACACCGCGTTCATGTATTCGCCGCCGAAGGCAAACCCCTGCACGAAGCGCAAGGCGACCAGCGCGATCGGCGCCAGGAGCCCGATCGAATCGTAGCTCGGTAGGCAGCCGATCAGGAAGCTCGCCACACCCATCAGCACGAAGGTGATCGTCAGCATCGCCTTGCGGCCGAGTTGATCGCCGTAATGGCCGAACACCATGCCGCCGAGCGGGCGGGCGACGAAGCCGACTGCAAACGTCGCGTAAACCGCTAGCATGCTCGCCGTCGAATCCATCTTCGGAAAGAAGAAGCGGTCGAACACGATGGGAGCGGTGAAGGCATAGATGAAAAAATCATAGTGTTCGATCACCGATCCGAGCGAGGATGCGATCACGAGCTTACGGAACGCCGGCGTGATTGGCGCCGCCTCGGCGCGACTGGTCGCCCCGGTTATGACCTCGGCAGTGTTGCTCATACGTTTCCCCTCTCTGCTTTTGCTTATGTCGTCTCACATCGGGCGCGCCGGGCTGGCGGCGGAGCGAGGCAGGCCTCGCCGCCGCCAGGGAATGGATCGCTCACCGCGCCTCGTCGACGACCGGATTGCGCAGGATTGCGAGCTTCTCGACCTCGACCTCGACGACGTCGCCGGGCTTCATCCAGAGCGGCGGGGTGCGCTTGGCGCCGACACCGCCGGGCGTGCCGCTGACGATGACGTCGCCGGGCTCGAGCCGGGTGAAGGTCGAGCAATATTCGATCTGGCGCGGGATATCGAAGATCATGTGCCTGATCTGCGCTTCCTGCACGACCTGCCCGTTGAGGCGTGTGGTGAGCTTGAGCTCGCCGAGCTCGCCGAGCTCGTCCGGCGTCATCATCCACGGGCCGAACGCGCCGGTATCGGGAAAATTCTTGCCCGGCGTGAACTGGTGGGTGTGGCGTTGGAAATCGCGGATGCTGCCGTCGTTGTAGCAGGCGTAGCCGGCAACGTGACCCATCGCTTCGCTGCGGGAGATGTATCGCCCGCCCTTGCCGATGATGACCGCGAGCTCGCCCTCGAAGTCGAGATGGGTCGAGACGCGCGGCCGGATGATGGGCTTCAGATGCCCGGTCTGACTGTTGGAATAGCGCGAGAAGATGGTGGGGTGCTCGACCTCGGGGCGGCCGGTTTCCTTCCGGTGCGTCTCGTAGTTCAGGCCGACGCACAGGATCTTGTCCGGGTTTGGAACGACCGGCAGCCAGCTGAGCCCCGCTAGCGGCGTGGCGGCCGCCTTGGGCTTCGCGTCCGCGACGCCTGCGAGCGCACCGGCGAAGGCGGCCCTCAGATCGGCATAGCGGGTGGCGAGCACGGCGCCGACATCGAGGAAATTATCGCCCTCGACAAGGCCCCAGGTCGTCCGTCCGTCGATCGCAACGGTCGCGAGTTTCATGCTGTCTTCTCCATTTTGAAATCCGGATCGGGATGGCCGTGCAGGCGCGAAGTGACCTCGTGCAAGAGACTGCCGAGCTCGGCCGCGTTGCGCGCCGCCCCGAACACGTAATGATCGGGCCGTACGATCGTGGCGAGGACGCCGTGGCGGTCGAACCAGCCGGCCAGCACGCCGTCGCTCTCTTGGAGCACGTCGGATGCATCGGCGCCGGCAGGCGCGATTGTCGTTGCGATCAACTCCGGATGCGCGACGCAGAGCGCCATGAGGGAGGGGGCCTCGCTGCGGCGGCCGTCGATGAGCACGCGCAAGCGGGGCCCGGTGATCTTGTCGAGCAGGCAAGGCGCGCCATCGATCAGAACCCGCGGCTGCGGAAACAGGCTGCCGCGGGCGGCTCCATCCTGATCGGCCAGGAAGCCCGTGCGGAGCGGCGGGATGATCTCCTGCCGCGTGATTTCGAGCGGCTTGCCGCCGCCTGCAATCAGGATCTGCGCATCGCGGCGTCGCGCGGCGGCCGGATCACGCTCGCAGATCGACTGGCCGATCGCCTTGATCTTGCCGGTCAGCTCGATCACGTGCTGCTTGCGCTCGGCCGTGTAGCTGTCGAGCAGGGCGTCGGGCGAGACGCCCCTCAGCACGGAATCGAGCTTCCAGACGAGGTTGGTCGCATCGCGCAGGCCCTGGCACATGCCCTGGCCGATGAACGGTGGCTGTTGATGCGCGGCATCGCCGGCGATGACGATGCGGTCGTTGCGCCAATCGGCGGCCACCAGGGCGTGGAAACGATAGGATGCCGCGCGCCACAATTCGCCATCCTCCGGCGTCAGCCACGGCGCGAGCAGGTTCCACACATTTTCCGGCCGCTCCATCTGCCTGGGATCTTCGCCCGGCAGCAGCATGATCTCCCAGCGACGATGGTTGTTGGGGCCGATCAGGAAGCTGACGGGCCGCGCCGGATTGCAGAACTGCGCTGAGTTCTGCGGCAGCTTTGCGAGTGCGTCTTGATTGACCCGCACGTCGACCACGAGCCAGGGCTCGTCGAAGATCAGGTCTTCGAGCGCGATGCCGGCGATCTGTCGCACCGTGCTCGAGGCACCATCGCAGCCGAGCACGTAACGCGCCGTCACCGTCCGCGATTGTCCTGCCGCATCCTTCAACTTGGCCCCGACGCGGTCCGTCCGCTGCACGAGATCGACCAGCTCGACGCCGAGCTCGGCGCGGACACAGGAAAAGCTCAAGGCGTGACGGCGCAACTCGGCCTCGACCGGCGGCTGGCTGAACACCATGCTGGGCGTGTAGCCGAGCGGGTAGGGCTTTTCGACCATGTGGACGCGCCGGATCAATTGACCGTCGACGCCAAAATGCTCGGAGGCGGTGAAGGGCTCGACATGGGGCGCGATCGCTTCGGCCAATCCCATATTGTCGAAGTGACGAAAGATCTCGTGATCGAGCGCGATCGCCCGTGGCTTGTCGTAGATGTCGACGAGGCGATCGACGACGAGCGTGCGATGGCCGAGACGGCCGAGCAGCCCGGCCGCGACGGCGCCGGTCGGTCCGAAGCCGACGATAAGCACATCGTAATCCGTGGTGGCGGCGGACATCGTCATGTGCGGCGATCCGTGTCGAAGAGCACGGAGAGTTGTGCGGTCTTGCAGGCCTCGCTCTTGGGCGGCGCAATGCCCCATTGGTCGGTGCGTCCCGGCGGCCAGACCCATTCCGCCGGTCCCTTCGCGCGATAGCTGTCGTCGACCTGGAGGACTTCGGCGGTGTATTCGACGACGACCCCGTCCGGATCGACGAAATAGGCGAACACGTTGTCGCCAGGCCCATGCCGGCCGACGCCCCAGCCGATCGGAAAGCCGTGATCAATCATGCGGCCGGAGCCGCGCATCACCGATTCCAGATCCGGCATCAGGAAAGCGATGTGGTTGAGGCCGTTGCTTGGTGCTTCCGCGAGCACGACGGCGTGGTGATCGCTGTTGCAGCACAGGAATGCCATCAGCTTCGAGCGGTCGGTCAGGCGAAAGCCGAGCACCTGCTGATAGAACGCCGAGAGCTTTTCGATGTCGGCGCTGTTGATGTTGACGTGGGCGAGCCGCTCGGGACGGTCAGCCACGATGCGCGCCGTCTTGGTGCGATCGCCGTGGACGAACTCCATGCAGCAGCCCTGCGGCTCGCGGATCACGAAATGCGTGCCGCCCGATGGCGCGTGCGATTGCCCGGGCGGCGTGATGATCTCGCAGTCCGCCTCGCGTGCGCGCGCGAACAGGCGGTCGAGATCGTCGCGCGAGCGGACGCGAAAAGTCATCTTGCACAGCGCAGCTCGTTCACCTTGCGAGAGTTCGAGAACGTGGAAATCCGCGCCCGTCGCGGCGAGATAGATCGTGCCCTCGGCTTCGGCCGCGACATCGAGGCCCCAGACCTTCGTATAGAAGTCGGCGGAGACGCCAAGGCGTGGCGTCGCAATCTCGACGCTGCGCAACGCGACCACCGGAAAATCGGACATCGGGCTTCCTCGTCAAGGCAGAGGGCCGCACCCGAATAGCCGCGGATCGCCCACCAAGCCGGTTGTTGTCGGCGAACGATTAATCTATATAAATCTATCCGTAAAGACGAAATTTATAAATTATTGGTGCTTGCAGCCTGTTGTACAAAAAATCTCGATGAATCAGTGGGACGCCATGAGCTCAGACCTGTCGAGCCCGAAGACCGACGCGCCGGCGACGCTGGCGACGAGCATCTATGCCCGCCTCAAGGCCGACATCCTGACCACGCGCCTTGCGCCCGGACGCAAGCTCCAGTCGCGCTTCCTGATGGAGCATTACAATGTCGGGCAGACCCCGCTCCGCGAGGCGCTCAACCGTCTCACCACCGAGAAGTTCGTCGTCGGCATGGAGCAGCGCGGCTTCTACGTGAAGCCGGTCAGCAAGGACGAGCTCCGGGAATTGACCAAGACGCGCTGCTGGGTCGAAGGGCTGGCCTTGCGCGAATCCATGCAGAACGCGACGCAAGAATGGGAGGAGGCACTTCTGGTGACGCATCACCGCCTCGACCGCACGCCGCGTTCGCTCGATCCGGAAAAGTTCGCGGACAATCCGGAGTGGGAGAAGGCGCACCGCGCGTTTCACGCGACGCTGATTGGCCTGTGCGGCTCGCGCCCGCTGCTCGGCTTCTGCGAGCAGCTTGCCGACCGGCTCTACCGCTATCGCATGATGTCGATCGCGAAGGCCTACCCGGTCCGGAAGATCGGAACCGAGCATGCACAGATCCTCCAGGCTGTGCTCGACCGGAAGACCGACGATGCCGTCGCGCTGCTGCAGCAGCACTATCAGCGCACGGCGGATGTGATCGATTCGGATCTCGAGACGGTGCTGCCGAAGTCCGACACGCCTTACGCCGCGCGATAGTCCGGCGCCGTGGCCAGGAACTTGGCATAGGCATCTGCGTCCGGCGGCGAGAACCGCCCGGCGAGCCCGCCGCGCTTCTGGTTCTTCGCGCCGATGTCGGCCATCAGCTCGTCGAAATGGCGATAGTGATACGGCGCGACACACAGGCCGCCATAGACGCCCGCGGCCGGTCGTTCTACACGTTTGAAGTGCAGCATCATCTCGATGTTGTCGCGCATGGCTTGCGCGGTCGGCTGGTTGGCGAGCTGGCCGTCGGCATAGCGCACCAGCCAGTTGGCGGCGAGATCGGCGCAAAGCACGGTGCAGAATGACGAGTTGAAGCCGACGAAGCCGAGCTCCGGCAGATCAGGATTGGCGATCAGGCGATAGAGCCGGTACTGTCCGTCGGCATCGACCAGCTTCTGCTGGCAGGCCGAGGGCAGGAACGGCACGCCGAGCTTGTAGCCGATCGCGAGCACGGCGATATCGGCACCAATGCGCTCGCCGCCGCTCATCACGATGCTGTCGCCGTCATAATGATCGAACGTGCCGAACACGGCCTTGATGCGGCCGTCGGCGACCATGGGATAGAAGCCCGGCGTTGCGATCGGCACAGAGCAGTTGACGCCGTCCTCGATCCGCTCCTTCGGGACCATGTTGCACCGGTTGAGCTTGAGCTGCGCCTTCAACAGGCTCTCCAGCCCGCGCCAGTTCGCCCAAACCAGCGGCGCGGCGAGGCGGTGCGCGAGCCGGGCCATCGTGCTGATGCCCCAGCCCGGAAACATCTCCTCCTGCGCGCGGATGTAGAGGATGCGCTTGAAGTTCACGAGCCCGCCGATGAAATAGGGGATGCGCCAGACCGGCTCGCGCATCACGATCGTCACCTCGCGCGCGCCTGCCTTGACTGCGTTCACGGCGATGTCGGTCGCGGATTTGGAGCCGCCGAGCACGACGACGCGGCGTCCCTTTGCCAGGGCGGCATCATTGTATTTCGACGAATGCAGGATCTGGCCGCCCTGTGCCAGAAAGCCGTCCTCGCCCGGGCAATGCAGCTCGCGCGGTTCGTTGAACTGACCGGTGCACACCGCGACGAAATCGAAGTCCTCCTGCGAGGTCGCGCCGTCCTTGCCGCTCAGTGCGAGCGCCCAGCCCGGTTTGCCGTCGGCGCGCCGCGCCATTCCCGCGATCTCGGTGTTGAGGCGCAGTATGCGGTCGAGGCCAAAACTCTTCGCGTAGTCGGCGAGATAGGCGTGGACCTGCGGCCCGGTCGGCCATTCCGGATAGGCGTCCGGCATGGCGCGGTCGGTGTAGCGGTAGAGCTCCTTCGGGCTCTGGGTCTGCACTTCGGGATAGGAGCGCGCCGGCTCCCAGACGCCGCCGAGATCGCCGCTGCGCTCGATGATGGTGACGCGGTGACCGCGGATGGAGAACGCCTTTGCGGCGGCAAGGCCGGAGACGCCGGCGCCGATCACGCAGACATGCTTCGGAGTGATCATGGGTTTGCTCGCAATCAGTGTGTTTCGCGCGCAAGCGGCTACGTTCGGCCGCAAGGCGCGGCCGGCGGAGCTGCAAGCAGATGAAAGTGGACGAGGAGGCTGCCTACTCGTTGGCCTCGGGCGGCAAGAAATCGACCTCGTGCAGCGCCGAGATGCGCACCACTTCGGCCGGGTCGGTCAGGTTGTGCAGCTGATTGAACAGCGCCTCCAGCTTCTGCATCGGCGAGACCCAGAACAGCGCGCGGCACGGCTTGTCGGACTTGTTGAAATAGCCGTGCGGGATGCCGCGCGGCATGCGCACGAGATCGCCGGCATGGGCCTTGACCCATTGGCCGTCCAGCTTGAGGTCGAGCGTGCCTTCCTGCACCAGGATGAACTCGTCCTGGGTCGGATGGACGTGCACCGGCACGAACTGGCCGGGATCGCTGTTGGTCTCGAACGCGAAGGTGGAGTCGGTCACGGCCTTTGGGAAATAGACCTGGCCCAGGATGTTCCAGCTCTTGCCGCCATAGCCCGTGCCGTTTGCGGTAATGCCCTTTTCGAGTGCAGTCATGCTCGCCTCCTCATGGATTCCGGCGGGGACGGAGCATCGGCCAGTCGTGGCCCGCCTGTCTATCCGCTAAACGAATCTGCAACGGCTGTTGCCATGCAGCACGACGATTTTGTGGATGCGGCCCTTTTCGCTGTCACGGAACTATTATAGGCTTAAAGTAATTCCGTGACGCGAAGCGTGGTCGACGATGTCCGCAGCCGTGCTGGAAATGAGCGCGAGACCAACCGCAGCCGAACGGCTTGCGGATTTCGCCCGCGTCACCACGGACGACGTCGACGAAGCAG
Source organism: Bradyrhizobium sp. DN3 (assembly GCF_041357655.1). Lineage (NCBI taxonomy): Bacteria > Pseudomonadati > Pseudomonadota > Alphaproteobacteria > Hyphomicrobiales > Nitrobacteraceae > Bradyrhizobium > Bradyrhizobium sp. DN3. The sequence goes on from NZ_JAULLN010000023.1 coordinate 114,130, forward strand.
CCGAGCAGATCGGACGCATCTTCTGTCCGCACGATCTCAAGCCGACGCGTGCGCGCGCCGCCGGCTTCTCCGCTCGGCACAATTGCGCGGCATTCGCAGGCTTTTCCATCAACTATGTCGCCTATGGCGGATCGGTCAGCATCGATCCCGGCTGCCTCGAACGCTTCTTCCTGGTCCAAGTCCCGCTCACGGGCACCGCCCGCATTCGTGCCGGCGCCTGCGAGCTCGATGCCGTGCCGGACCGGACGGCGTCACTGCTGTCGCCGACGATCCCGACGCGCATGACCTGGGCCGACTGCGCGCAAGCGATCCTGCTGCTCGATCGTCGCATGGTCGAGCAGCGCGTCGCGGCGCTGTCGGGCAGGGCGGCCGGCACGGTCGAGTTCGATCCTGTGATCGACCTGGACGCGGCGTCGGGGCGGGCGTTGCGGGCCAGCCTTGCCGAGCTGATGACGCTTGCCGAACGTCTCGGTCCCGCCGGCAGGCTGTCACCGGTCGCGATGGCCGATTGGCGCGAGGTTCTGCTGGATCACCTCCTGAATGGCCAGCGGCATGACCTGTCGGATGCGATCAGGACGTTTTCGGGCCGGGCCGAGCGTCTGCCGCGCGCGCTCCGCGCCGCGCGGGATCATCTTTCGGACAATGCCGGCGAGCCGCTCGACCTCGCGCAGCTCGCCTGCGCCTCCGGCATCGGCATCCGCGCGCTCCAGCTCGGCTTCCGCCGTCACTTCGGCCTCTCGATCTCGCAGATGCTGCTCGACATGCGCCTTGCCGGCCTGAACGCCCGCCTCGCGCAGGCTTCGCCCGATGCCTCCATCACCGAGATCGCTTTCGATCTCGGCTTCACCCATCTCGGCCGCATGGCAGGTGCCTACCGCGAGAAATTCGGCGAGACGCCCTCGGCGACGTTGCGGCGAAGGATGAGTTAGCCGTGGTGAAGTTGGGCCCGGGCGGCGGTCCGTGTTCACCTCTCCCCAGCGGGGAGAGGTCGGATCGTCTGGCGATGCGAAGCATCGTCCAGTGCAATCCGGGTGAGGGGCCGCAGCACCCAGTGAGACTTGAACCCCTCACCCGGATCGCCTCTTACGATGCGATCCGACCTCTCCCTTCGGGAGAGGTGACGAGTTCTCGGCTCGCACCGGCTCAACAAAAAATCATCCCGCTCTAGGCGCGAGGCCTACTTCCGCGGTCGCGTTGGGCCGTTGTCTTCGGCCGCTTGCCTGCGCAGGAAGGCCTCGACGTCCGCCTGCACCGAGTAGGGCGTCGGGATCGCATCGCCGGCGGAATCGACCGCGGTGTCGAGGCAGCGGCGCAGCATGCGTGCGAGCTCGGCCTTGCGATAGGGCTTTCTCAGCAGCGGCGCGCCCATCGTGGCGCGTCCCTGCGTGTGCAGCGAATCGTAGGCGTATCCGGATGTGAACAGCACCCGCAGGGACGGCCGCGCGGCCACCATTTGCTCGGCGAGCTCCCGTCCGTTCATGCCGCCGGCCATCACGATGTCGGTGAAGAGCAGGTCGAACGCGGTGCCTTCGGCCGAAACGGCGAGCGCTTCGGCCGCATTGGCGGCGGGGATGACCTTGTAGCCGAGGCTCTCGAGCTGGACGGTGACGTAGTGGCGGACGTCGCGGTCGTCCTCGACGCAAAGGACGGTTTCCTTACCCCCGACGATCTTGCGGTCGTCATAGCCGGTCGGGCGAAGCGCGCTCGTCTCCGCCTTCGGCAGGTAGATCGTGAAAACCGTGCCGCTTCCTTCTTCGGATGCGACCTTGATGCCGCCGCCGGACTGCTTGACGAAGCCGAACACCATGCTGAGCCCGAGCCCCGTACCCTTGCCGACCTCCTTGGTCGAGAAGAACGGATCGAAGATGCGCTCGAGGATGGCCTGCGGAATGCCGGTGCCGGTATCGGCAATCTCGATCTCGACATAGTCGCCGGCATAGCCGGCGCCGACCGCCACCGCTTCGCGGACGCCAAACACGACGTTGCGCGTCGTCAGCGTCAGCTTGCCGTCGTCCAGCATGGCATCGCGGGCGTTGATCGCGAGGTTGAGCAGCGCCGAGCTCAGTTGGCCGCGGTCGGCGTAGGCGAGCCAGACGTTGCCGCCAAGCCTGGTCACGATCTCGACCTTCTTGTCGAAGGTCGCCAGCAGCAGCTTTGCCAGTTCCTCGATGAGCTCGTTGACGTCGATCTCGGCCGGCTGGAGCGCCTGCTTGCGGGCAAAGGAGAGCAGGCTCGATGTCAGCGCGGCGCCGCGGTCGGCGGCTTCGCTGATCAGCTTGGTGATGGTCGCAAGCGGCGGGTTGTCCTTGACGGCGTCGGCGAGGATCTCGATCGTGCCGGTGATCACGGTGAGCATGTTGTTGAATTCGTGCGCGATGCCGCCGGTGAGCTGGCCGACCGCCTCCATCTTCTGGGCCTGGATCAATTGCTCCTCGGCAGCACGCTTCTGGGTGATGTCCCTGACGAAGCTATTGATGATGGAGCGCTCTCCTATCCGCAACACCGTGCTGGACGCCTCGGTCAGGATGCGGTCGCCGTTCCTGTGGATCAGGCTGACCTCGAAGCGCATGCCGCTTGGTGCGGCCGACAATTCCGGAACGAGTCGCGCCATGCGCTGCCTGAAGGCGGCGCGGAGCGGCTCGGCGACGATGAGATCGACGACATCGGCGCCGAGAGCCTCCTCACGCGTCCATCCGGTCAGGGCCTCGGCCTGAAGGCTCCACTCCAGCACGACACCGCTGTCGTCGATCTGAATGAAGGCATCGAGTGCGGTCCTGATGACGGCTTGCGTCATCTGCGCACTGTCGCTGCGCGCTTGCGACAGTGCGGCCGATTGCGCGGAGACACGTTCTGCCTCTGAGTTCTCCATGGCGCGTGTGCAGAGCCGCGCGAGCAGCGCTGCAACGGCGGCGCTCACCAGCAGGGCGACGAGCTGGGCCGTGCCGAACCCTGCGCTGCCGGTCACGGCATAGGAGGCGAGAAGGGCCGCAGCGGTCACGATGACCTGGGCGGCCATCGCAAGTGTCAGAAGCCCCCTGAGTTTCATGGTCTCACACCAAAGACGCCAACCGCGGACCGCCCGGCCGCTCCGTCCGGCTTGATGTGAGCTACAGACTCCGCGTGGCTCCGTCGAGGGGCAATTTACGGTGGTGGCGGGCGGCGGGGCCCCCTCAGGAGAGGGAGTACCGTGTCATCCCGCCCGCGGATCGGTCTGGCGCAGCGTCGTCACCCAGATCACGCGCGCCACCTGCTGGGTCGGGTTGTCGAACATGTGCGGCACGATGCTCGGAAAGCGAAAGCTGTCGCCGGCCTCCAGCACATGAGCCTGGTTGTCGAGCCACAGCCGGAGGCTGCCCGAGAGGATGTAGCCGGCCTTCTCGCCGGTGTGTTGCAGAAAGTCGGTTCCGGACGAGGCGCCGGGATTGAGCGTGAGCTCGTAGAGCTCGAGCTGGCCCTTGCCGTCAGGCGTGAGCGCTTCCTTGACCACGCCGCTGGCGGTGAGCCGCAGCAGCCGCCGGTTATTCTTGCGCACGATGTAGCGCTGCACGTCGGCGGGATCGCTGCTCTCGAAGAAATAGGAGATCGGAACGTCGAGCGCGATGCTGAGCAGGCGCAGCGTGCGGATCGACGGCATGGCACGCGCGCGTTCGAGCTGGCTGATCATGCCGGTGGAGAGGCCGGTCTTGTTGGCGACGTCCTGGATCGAGAGGCCCGCGCGCTGGCGCAGCAGCCGCACAGCCTCGCCGAGACGCTGGTCGACCGCATCGTCGGCCTCGATCGCCGGGGCGTCCTTCGGATCCTTCGTATCGCCGCGACCATCCATGTCGCTCTCCCATGCATCATCTCAAGCCCGCACCGCATCAGTCCGAGGCTTTAGTCAGGGTGAAAAAGTCGCGCATTCTAGCAATGCGATTGACAGCTGTATTTAGTCGTGATGAAATTTTGGCTGAAAAATTTAGAAGCACTAAAGCCAACTCCTGTCCCTTCGCCGGGGTCTCGGGGCGCGGGGGACGGTGCCGCGTGCGACAACGGAGAGTGGCCATGGCAGACGGCACCGGCAAGTTCGGCGTTGGAGCAGTGCATCTCGGCATTCCGAATCGCCGTCAGTTCTTCCAGCTTGGGGCCGGCGCCGCGGCAGGATGGACCCTTGCAGGCAACGCCTTCGCGCAGGTCGAGCGCCCGACCAATCCGCCGGACAAGCCGCGCGGGCAAGTGATCGCAGCGCTGTCGCAGGAGCCGACCGTCTTTCATCCCTTGATGCCCGGCATCGAGGTCGATCAGGGCGTCTGGTGGCAGGTGTTCTCTCTGCTCTGGTTCATCGATCCCGCCGGCAATTTCGTTCCCGACCTCGCGCGCGAAGTCCCGACCATCGAGAATGGTGGCCTGTCGGCCGACGGTCTGACCTGGAAGATCAAGCTGCGCAGCGACGTGAAGTGGCATGACGGCACGCCGTTCACGGCCGATGACGTCAAGTTCTCGCTCGAGCTGATCAACAATCCCGATTTTCGCGCGCGGAGCCGCGTCGGCCATAGCCTGGTCAAGGACATCAAGGTCGTCGCGCCCGACGAAATCCACTGGCGAATGGAAGCTCCCTATTCGCCCTACATGTCGATCCTGGGATCGCTGACCTTCATCGTGCCCAAGCACATCCTTGAGAAGGTGTCCGATCCGAACGCCTCACCATTCCACAATGCGCCTGTCGGCACCGGGCCGTTCCGCTGGGGCGAGCGCGTGCCCGGCGACCATATCCTGCTCAATGCCCACACCGGCTATCACGGCAAGGGGCCCTATGTGGAGCGCGTGGTCTTCAAATACATTCCTGATCTCACCGTCCTCTACACCCAGTTCCGCACCGGCCAGGTCGACTACACCGGCCTGCAGGGCATCCTGCCGAATTTCGTGCAGGAGGCGAAGACGCTGAAGGGGCGCAAGATCGTCGTCTCCTCGACCTCCTCGGTGGAGCATATCGCGCCCGATCTGGAGTTCGGTCCCTTTGCCGACCGCGCGGTACGCGAGGCGCTCTATCTCGCCATCAACAAGCAGGCGATCATCGATGCGCTCTATTACGGCCTGCCGACACAGACCGAGAGTTTTGTGCCGCAGCAGGCGTGGTCGTTCCAACAGGGGCTGCCGCAGCATAAATACGATCCCGCCAAGGCTAACGCGCTGCTCGATGCCGCAGGATGGGTTCGCGGCTCCGGTGGCGTGCGCGAGAAGGGTGGCGTCAAGCTCGAGTTCACCAACTCGACGACGTCAGGCAATGCGGTGCGCGAGCAGACCCAGCAGCTTCTGATCCAGGACTGGCGTGCGATCGGCGCTGCCATGCGCGTCAACAACATGCCGGCCGCCGTGATCTGGGGCGACTTCTGGCAGCAGTCGAAATTCAACTCGGTGCTGGTGTCCGTGAACTTCATGCTCGGCAGCGATCCCGATGTGACGCCGCGCTTCGGCTCCGGCGCCATTCCGGCCAAGGGCGGCCGCGGCTACAACACCTATCAATACAGGAGCCCCGAGGCCGATCGTCTCCTCGGCGACGGCGCCAAGCAGTTTGAGATCGCCCAGCGCAAGACGACCTATGGCGACCTGCAAAAGCTGATCCGCAACGATCTCGCCATCCTGCCGCTGTTCCAGGGCTTCATCGCCGAAGGCGTGAAGGAGGGGCTGCAAGGCTTCCGTCCCAACATCAACACCTCCATCAACTGCTGGAACATCCGCGAATGGTACTGGGCCTGATCTAAGGTGTGCAGGGCAGCCTGAGATGGCCCGTTACGTCGTCAACCGCCTGGCCCAGGCGATCATGCTGCTGGTGATCGTCTCGGGAATCGGCTTCGCCATCCTGCACCTGGCGCCCGGCGGTCCGCTTTCGCAATTCGCGGCCTCCGCGCAGATGACGCAGGAGGACCTCGACCGCGTCACCAAGCAGCTCGGGCTCGATCGCCCGCTGCCGATCCAGTATCTCGACTGGTTCGGCCGCCTGGTGCGCGGCGATTGGGGCCGCTCCTATCGCGACGGCGAGGCGGTGCTGTCGGTGATCTCTTCGCATCTCGGCGCAACCCTCGAATTGATGGCGACGGCGACGATCATCGCCGTGCTGCTCGGCTGCTGGATCGGCGTGCTGGGTGCGCTGCGCCGTTATTCGTTGTTCGACACGCTCGCAACCGTCGGCGCGATGATCGCACTGTCGATCCCGACCTTCTGGTTCGGCCTCGTCACCATCTACGTGTTCTCGGTGAAGCTCGGCTGGCTGCCGGCCGGTAACCGCGAGACCGTCGGCGATGGCTCATTCCTCGACCTGTTGCATCACCTGATCGCGCCGGCGCTGGTGCTGGCGCTGGTCGAGACCGCGATGTGGGGCCGCTTCATGCGTTCCTCGATGCTCGAAGTCATCAACCAGGACTACATCCGCACCGCCCGCGCCAAGGGCATGCCGGAATGGCGCATCCTCACCGTGCACGCGCTGCGGAACGCGCTACTGCCGATGATCACGGTCGCCGGCCTTCAGTTTCCGACCCTGCTCGGTGGCGCGCTGGTGGCCGAGACCGTGTTCACCTGGCCCGGCATGGGCCGGCTGTTCCTCGATTCCATCGGCTATCGTGACTATCCCGTGGTGATGGGCATCTTGATGTTCTCGGCGACCATGGTGCTGATCGGCTCGTTGCTCGCCGACATCTTCTATGCCGTCGTCGATCCGCGCATCCGGGTGGGGTAGGCGATGGCGACCGCGACCCTTTCCACAATTCAGCCCGCCCCCGGCCAGGCCGCCTGGCGGCGCTTCCGCCGGCACCGGCTGGCGCTTGCGGGCGCCGTGATCATTCTGGTGCTCGTGCTCGGCTCGGCGTTCGGTCCTTATCTGCTGCCGTTCGACGACACCTATATCGACATCATGAAGCGGTTCGCGCCCCCGCTGTCGGGCGCACACATCCTCGGCACCGACGAGCTCGGCCGCGACGTGCTCGCGCGCTTGATGATGGGCGGCCGCGTCTCGCTCTCGATCGGCATCGTGGCGATGGTGATCGCGATGGCCGTCGGCATCGTCGTCGGCGCCTTCGCCGGTTTCCACGGCGGCGTGGCCGGCGCGGTGCTGATGCGGCTCGTCGACGCCGTGCTGTGCTTCCCGACCATCTTCCTGCTGCTTGCGCTGGCGGCACTCACCGAACCCGGCCTCGTCACCACCACCGTGCTGATCGCAGCGACGGCGTGGATGAGCGTCGCCCGCGTCGTCGAGGCGCAGGTGCGCTCGCTGCGGGAGCGTGAGTTTGCGGTCGCGGCGCTCGCCTTCGGCTCGTCGAACCTGCGGATCATGTTCCGCGAGCTCGTGCCCAACGCGATCGCGCCGATCGTGGTCGCGGCGACGCTGAACGTCGCCAAGGCGATCCTGCTCGAATCCTATGTCAGCTATCTCGGCTACGGCATCCAGCCGCCGGCTGCGAGCTGGGGCAACATGCTCAACAACGCCCAGATCTATCTCACCAGCGCGCCCTGGCTCGCGATCGCGCCGGGCGTCGCCATCACGCTGGCGGTCACCAGCTTCAATTTCCTCGGTGACGGCCTGCGCGATGCGCTCGATCCGCGAATGAACATCCCATGACGAGCCCAGGTCCGTTCGAACTGAAGTCCAGGAGTGCCCCATGTCCCCGCCGCTCAACCGTATAAACAGCGATGAACGCCTGCCGGCACAGGCGGATGTCGTCGTCATCGGCGGCGGCGTGATCGGCGTGTCTGCGGCCTATCATCTGGCGAAGAAGGGCCTTTCCGTCGCGCTGGTCGAGAAGGGGCATGTCGGCGGCGAACAGTCGAGCCGCAATTGGGGCTGGTGCCGCCAGCAGGGCCGCGCGCGCGAGGAGATTCCACTCGCACGTGAGGCGCTGCGGCTGTGGGAGGACATGCAGAACGACGCCGGCGTCGATGCTGGCTTCCGCCGCACCGGCGTGCTGTTCCTGACCAAGAGCAAGGACGAGCTTGCGAGCTGGGAACGTTGGGCCGCGGTCGCGCGCGAGCAGCAGGTCCACTCCACCATCCTGACGCCGGCCGAGATCGCCGAACGCATGCCGGGCAATGCCGACAAATGGGTCGGCGGCCTGCACACGCCGAGCGACGGCCGCGCCGAGCCCTCGATGGCCGTCCCTGCGCTCGCCACCGCCGCGCGAAAGCGCGGCGTGACCATCCATCAGGGCTGCGCCGCGCGCGGACTGGAGACTCTGGGAGGACGGGTCAGCGCCGTCGTCACCGAGAAGGGCACCGTTCGCACGCAGTCCGTGCTGCTGTCGGGCGGCGCATGGTCGTCGCTGTTCTGCCGCCGTCACGGCATCGAGTTGCCGATCGGTCTCGTCAACGGCACGGCATGCCGGACCACCCCCGGACCGGAGATTACTTCCGGCGCGCTCGGCACCGATTTCTACTGCATCCGCCGCCGTCTCGACGGCGGCTTTACGCTGGCGCTGCGCAACCGCGGCACGGTCGAGCTGTCACCCGACCTGTTCCGCTACGCCCGCACCTTCTGGCCGACCTATCAGCATCGCAAGAACGGGTTGAAATTGTCGTTCGGCAAGTCGTTCTTCGACCAGCTCGTGCGCGGCACCAGCTGGAGCTTTGACAAGCCGTCGCCGTTCGAGGCCGAACGCGTGCGTGATCCGGCGCCCGACATGTCGCTGGTCAATGCGGCGCTAGCGTCGCTGATCCGTTCGAATCCGGAATTGAAGGACATCGAGATCGCGGAAGCCTGGGGCGGCACCATCGACTGCACGCCTGATACGATCCCCGTGATCTCGCCGGTCGATGCCTTGCCCGGCTTCTTCCTCGCCACCGGCTTCTCCGGTCATGGCTTCGGCATTGGTCCCGCGGCCGGCAAGCTCGCCGCCGATATCGTGACCGGCTCGACACCGCTGGTCGACCCGGTGGCTTACAGTCACAAGCGCATGATCGACGGCCGGCGGCTCGCGCCGGTCAGCCCGTTCTGAGGCGGCATGACGGTTCTCTACAAGGCCAACATGGTTCGCGGCGCTGAGTGGGCGCGCTTCTTTGCGGAGCGCGCGCCGCATCTGCCGTTCCGGCTCTGGCCCGACATCGGCAATCCCGCTGATATCAGTTATCTGGTGGCGTGGGTGCCGCCGGAGGATATCGCCACGACGTTCCCGAATCTCGAACTGGTCTTCTCGGTCGGCGCGGGTGTCGATCAATTCGACGCCACAAAGCTTCCGGCGCATATTCCGCTCGTCCGCATGCTGGAGCCCGGCATCGCCGAGACCATGGTCGAATACGTCACCATGGCCGTGCTCGGCCTGCATCGCGATCTCCTCCACTTCATCGCCCAGCAGAGGGAGCAGGTCTGGCGCGAGATCCGGATCACGCCGGCGAAGCGGCGGCGTGTCGGCGTGATGGGGCTCGGCCAGCTCGGCCAAGCCGTGCTCGATCGGCTCAAGGCGTTCGGCTTCCCGCTGCTCGGCTGGAATCGCTCGCGGCGCGAGATCGAGGGCGTGACCTGCTATTCGGGCGCGGGCTCGCTGCCGGACTTTCTGTCGCAGACTGACATCCTCGTCTGCCTGCTGCCGCTGACCGACGAGACCCGCTGTATCTTGAACGCGGACCTGTTCGCGCGCCTGCCGCGCGGTGCCTCTCTCGTCAATGTCGGCCGTGGCGCGCATCTCGTCGAAGCCGATTTCCTCGCCGCGCTCGACAGCGGCGCGCTCGCAGGCGCGGTGCTCGACGTCGCCGAGCCCGAGCCGCTGCCCGCGGGCCATCCGTTCTGGAGCCATCCGCGCATCCTGCTGACGCCGCACAATGCCAGCATGACCACGCCGGATACGGCCGTCGATTTCGTGCTCGACGTCATCGCACGCCACCGCCGCGGCGAAGATCTGCCGGGACTCGTCGACCGTAGCCGCGGTTATTGAGGTTGAGATGGTGATGGGAACATCAGCGCAGCCACGAGCTCAGTTCACCTCTCCCGCTCTTGTCCGCCGAAGCCTTGGCGAAGGCGGATGCGGGAGAGGTCGGCGCGAAGCGCCGGGTGAGGGGTCTCTCCGCTTGGGGGTCCTTCGTTGTGGAAGCACCCTCTCCCCGGCCCTCCCCCGCAAGCGGGGGAGGGAGCGCACCTTCTTTGCGGCACGATCCAGTCTCATCTCGCAAAGCTCCTGGTGCTTCGCATGAGCACCGGCGCAAACTCACCTGATCAACTCGTTGCCGAAGCGCGGGCACCGGTGCTGTCGGTTGCCGGCCTCACCACATCCTTCCTGCTCGACCGGCAATGGATCCCTGTCGTCCGCAACCTGTCGTTCGAGATCGCGCCACGCGAAACCGTCGCGATCGTCGGCGAGTCCGGTTCGGGCAAGAGCGTCACCGCGCTCTCCATCATGCGGCTCATTCCGCAGGAGATCGGTCGCGTCGAGGGCCGTATCATGCTGGCCGGCCGCGATCTCCTCGTGCTGCCCGAAGCGGGCATGAAGGACATTCGCGGCAATGACGTCGCCATGATCTTCCAGGAGCCGATGACGAGCCTCAATCCGGTGCTCACCATCGGCTTCCAGATCGCCGAGGCCTTGATCCAGCATCGCGGCATGTCGCGCGCGGCGGCGGAGGCCGAGACCATCCGCCTGCTCGATCGCGTCCGCATTCCCGCGGCGACATCGCGCTTTCACGAGCATCCCCATCGCTTCTCCGGCGGCATGCGCCAGCGCGTGATGATCGCGATGGCGCTGGCCTGCAAGCCGAAGCTCCTGATCGCGGACGAGCCGACCACCGCGCTCGACGTCACCATCCAGGCGCAGATCCTGGAACTGCTGAAGGAGCTTCAGCAGGAGGAGGGGATGTCGATCCTCTTCATCACCCACGACATGGGCGTGGTCGCCGAGATCGCTGATCGTACCGTGGTGATGTATGGCGGGCAGGCGGTCGAAACCGACGCGACGTCGCGCATCTTCGCCGCTCCGTCGCATCCCTACACCCGCGCACTGCTCGCCGCCGTGCCGCGCCTTGGCTCGATGGACGGACGTGAGCGGCCGATGCGTTTTCCCATCGTCGACAAGGTCACGGGCACCTCGGATGAGCCGACGGAGACGCCCGACACGGTCTCGACCGCCGAGCGTCCGTTGCTCGAAGTCGCCAATCTCATCACGCGCTTTCCGATCCGCTCGGGCTTGTTCGGAAAGGTCTCGGGCCGTGTCCACGCGGTCGAGAACATCTCCTTCACCTTGCGCGCCGGCGAGACGCTGGCGCTGGTCGGCGAATCCGGTTGCGGCAAGTCGACGACAGGCCGCTCGATTCTCAGGCTGCTCGAGCCGGACAGCGGTACCGTCCTGATCGATGGCCAGGACGTGCTCGCCATGAACGGCCGAGCTTTACGCGATTTCCGCAAGCACATGCAGATCGTGTTCCAGGATCCGTTCGCGAGCCTCAACCCGCGCATGTCGGTGGGAACGGCGATCGCGGCTCCATTGCTCGCCAACGGGCTCGCGTCGGCGTCGCAGGCGCGCGACAAGGTCGCCGACCTCCTCATGCGCGTCGGCCTGACTGCCGACATGGCCGCGCGCTTCCCGCATGAATTCTCCGGCGGCCAGCGCCAGCGCATCTGCATCGCGCGTGCGCTTGCGCTGGGGCCGAAGCTGATCGTCGCCGACGAGGCGGTCTCGGCGCTCGACGTCTCGGTCAAGGCGCAGGTCGTGAACCTGATGCTCGATCTTCAGGCCAGCATGGGTCTTGCCTATCTCTTCATTTCCCACGACATCGCGGTGGTCGAGCGCATGAGCCACCGCGTCGCGGTGATGTATCTCGGCGAGATCGTCGAAATCGGTCCGCGCGCATCCGTGTTCGGCAATCCGCAGCATCCCTACACGAAGAAGCTGATGGCTGCCGTGCCGGTGCCCGATCCATCGCGCCGCGGCACCAGGCGCGAGGCTTCCAACGACGAGATCAGAAGCCCGGTGCGCGCGCCGGATTACCAGCCGCCTCGCCGGCAATATCGCGAATTGTCGCCCGGCCACGTCGTGCAGGTCTGGGGCGAGGAATGGTCGGCTAACTGAGCGCACCTTTCAGTTCCTGCTCCTGCGCTGCCGAGTGCGCGACGATACGGGCTCCTGAAATCGTGACCGGATGGAGCGACAGGGAACTGCGGCATGTGAACCGTCTCATATTCCATCACTTTCTTTTCGAGCTATTACTCCCGCAAGAAATTGCCACACCCGGAGCTGACTGACAGACACGGGTGAGATGCAATGCCTGCGAAGCCGGATGCTCGCAGCTTTGGATTGGCTCTCGTCTTGGTCACGAGCAAGCCAGTCCCAACACTCAGCACAGATCTTTTCAAAAATTGGAATCAGGGCATCGCGAAACGTGTTTACGCAGCTTCTGTTCGGGGTCGGCCGGTAGGCTGCTACTTACCAAGGAGCCCCCCAATGAAGATCAGCAACGAAGTTTCCAGTGCATTTTCGCCGACAAGACACGCCGGCAATTATCGGATCGCCCGTTCGAGTCTTATCAAGGCGGCTCATCTTCTTGAAAGAATTGGGCTCGCAGCCGTTGGGGCCACTTGCGGCCTCTATGTGGGTGCAACCCTGTTACGTCAGAAAGGCGGACTGTTTGAAAGCGGCTGGATCGTGCTGCTCATGATGATCTACGGAGCTGTCAGCTTCTATATTGGAATTGATTTGTCTCGTACGTTCGCTCGAAAGTCGATTTCGAGCACCTCGGAGCAATACAATGGGTCCGAGGCGGTTGAGATCATGAGTGCGGCCGGGACGTTCAGCGCGGCGATTGCAGCAGCTCTGTCCGTCAGCATCCTTGTCCTTGATCAAAGCCTTCCCGATGGCCTGATTGTCTTTGTTGCGGCCTGTTGGATCGTCGGTTCTTCGCTTCAAGTTGCGGCAGGAGCGATGGCGCGCAGCTACGAAGTGACCATGGACAAGGAGTGAAGACCACTGTCCTCGCGGAAAAAGCGCATGCCGGGCATCTTGGCGCGGGCAAAAGCCCAGGTGCCGGATTCGGCTTCAGATCTGAAGGAGTCATTGACGATCGGAACCTCTGTCGTTCGACGCTACGTGCAGACGATTTTTAGTAGCGCAGACGTTCGCATCGAACGACGTTCCTGCTTGGAAGCGTACCGAACAACCTAAGTTGTCGCGCAACAAACAAGGCGTGCGATCATGGTGGCGTTGGGATATTGTTCCCGCGTGCCGTGGTCCAAAATTCTGCTAACCGCCAACCGCACGATCGGTGGAGCCAATGCAGATTGCGGAGTGGCTCGAGAAGCTGGGGCTTGGGCAATACGCAGAGCGTTTTGCCCAAAATGGGATCGACATGGGCGTCCTTCCCGAACTGATGGACGACGACTTCGACAAGCTCGGAGTGCTGCTCGGCCATCGCCGCAAAATGCTGCGTGCTATTGCCGACCTCGATCCAGCCGCGCTGATCGCATCGCCCGCTCCTCCTCAAGACGCTGAGCGGCGTCACCTCACCGTTATGTTTTGCGATCTGGTCGGCTCGACTGCGCTCTCGGCGCGGCTCGATCCCGAAGATATGTGGGAAGTGATCCGCGCCTACCGCGCCGCCTGCGCGAGCGTCATCGCTGCTTACGACGGCAGGATAGCCAGGTTCGTTGGTGACGGAATACTCGTCTATTTCGGCTATCCTCGCGCCCACGAGGATGATGCGGAGCGGGCAGTGCGAGCGGGCCTCGACATCATCTCTGCGGTCGGGCAACTCAAAACAGGCGCGGACGAAAGGGTCGAACTGCGGATCGCAATCGCGACCGGACTTGTGGTGGTCGGCGACCTCGTCAGCGGAGATGCGTCAGAGGAGCACGGAACGATCGGCGATACACCGAACCTCGCTGCCCGGCTCCAGAGCCTGGCGGAGCCGGGAGCGGTCGTCGTTGCCTCGTCGACGCGCCGGCTGCTGGGCGATCTCTTCGCGCTTCGCAATCTCGGCCGCCGCGAGGTCAAGGGGATAGCCGAACCCATTGCGGTCTGGGCGGTCGAGGGAACGACCGCATCGGAGAGTCGCTTCGAGGCGGTTCGTGCTGCACGCTCGATCGGCTTTGTCGGCCGCAAGCAGGAGATCGAATTCGCGCTGTCGCGCCAGCAACTGGCATGGCAGGGGCGAGGCCAGATGCTGTTGATTTCGGGCGAAGCGGGCATCGGCAAGTCGCGCATGGTCGCAACGCTGTCGGAAAGCCCCGCGTTGGGGACGCACCGCCGGGTGCGATATCAGTGTTCACCCTACCACACCAACAGTGCGCTTCATCCCTTTGTCGCGCAGCTCGAGCGCGCCGCCGGCATCCGCCCGGACGACACGCCCGGGCAAAAGCTCGATAAGCTCGAGGCTATGCTGGCGCTTGGAACGCAGCAGGTCGCCCGAGCGACACCGCTGATTGCGGCTCTCCTTTCGATTCCAACCGGCGACCATTGTCCGCCGCTTGGTTTGAGCCCGGCGCAGCAGCGGCGACAGACATTTGCCGCCCTGCTCGATCAGCTCGAGGGGCTGGCGCGAGAGCAGCCGCTGCTGATCATCTGCGAGGATATGCACTGGGCCGATGCCACGACACTTGAATTGCTCGATCTTGCGGTTGATCGGATCAGGGGACTGCCGATACTCGTGCTCACGACATCCCGGCCAGAGTTCGAGCCCTCATGGTCGGGCCTTGCCAACGTCAGTCTGTTGCGGCTCGACCGACTAGACCCGCAGGACACGCGTGCGCTGGTCGAGCAGGTGACCGTCGGCCGCCAGCTGCCACGGGAGATGATGAAGCAGATCATCGACAAGACGGATGGCGTCCCGCTATTCGTCGAGGAACTCACCAAGATGGTGCTGGAATCCGGATTGCTCGTCGAGGACGCCGGGCGTTATCGCCTCGATAGTCCGCTCCCGCCGCTCGCTATTCCCGCGACGCTGCAGGATTCGCTGATGGCGCGGCTCGACCGGCTGGCTCCAGTCAAGGAGGTGGCGCAAATCGGCGCCGCCATCGGCCGCGACTTTTCCTACGCGCTACTGAGATATGTGGCGGGACGCGATGATCTGACGCTGAGCGCCGCGCTAGCGCAGCTCGAAGAGGCGGACCTGCTGGTGCGTCGCGGGGCTCCGCCCGAAGCAAACTACAGCTTCAGGCACGCTCTCGTTCAGGAAGCAGCCTATGAGGGCCTGCTCAGGAGCAAGCGGCAGCTGCTTCACAAGCGCATCGGTGATGTCCTGCGCGAGAAGTTTCCGATCGTGGCCGAGACCGAGCCGGAAGTTCTGGCACATCACTTCACCGAGGCGGGTCTGAGCGAGGTCGCGCTCGAATGGTGGCGCAAGGCGGGCCAGCAGGCCCTAAAACGCTCGGCCTATGCCGAGGCGATCGCGCATCTCGGCAAGGCGGTTGCGACGGCGGATCAACTGCCTGATGAGCCCCGCCGAATGATGAGCAGGCTGCATCTTCAAATCGCATATGGCCGTGCATTGCGCGGCAGCCTCGGGCACAGCGCTCCCGAAACGGTAGCCGCATGGACGCGCGCCCGACAGTTCGCAGCCGACATCAATGATCCCGTTGAACTTGCGCCGGTCCATTCGGGCCTCTTCAATGCCTGCCTGACACACGGCGAGCTCGCTCCGATGCGGGAGCTGGCGGATGCCATCAAGAGCGCCGCTGACCGACGGCCGGACTCACCGGTGGTCGCCATCGTTGCCCATTGGACAGGCGGGGTTACCTGCTGGTTCGGCGGTGATTACTTGAAGGCGCAGAGGCATCTCGAGCAAGCACTGGACATCTATGGTGCCGAGCCGGATCCGGCGATGTTCAGGGCTTCGGCGCTGGATCTTCCGTTCGTGATCATGAGGTTTCTTGCCTTGGTACTCTGGCCGCTGGGCAGGATCGGCCGCGCACGCCAGCTCGCCGCCGAAGCGGTGCGTGCTTCCGGAGAACAACGGGCGCTTTCCCAGGCCAATGCGCTTGTTCATCGCGCTGTGTTCGACGGACTGTGCGGGGGCTTGTTGCAGCAAACCGAGACGATCCTGGCGCTCGGTCTCGCGCGCGACCACACGATGCCGCTCTATGTGGCCGCCGGCACCTACCTGAACGGACTGGCCAGATGGCGTGCCGGCGAGCGAATGGCCGGACTGGCAGAAATGCGCCGCGGCTGGACCTTGCTGCACGAGAATGACTGCTACCTCTGTGAACCGTTTTGGGGAATGCATGTCGCCATGGCGGACGCAGAGGTGGGCCAAGTCGAAACCGGGCTCGAAATCTTGAGTGAGCTGATTGCATGGGCGGAGCAATCCGGTCAGCGTTGGCTTGATGCCGAGCTGCACCGCGTCCGCGGCGAGCTTTTGTTGCGCCATGACCCTCCGGACGATTCCGGTGCCGAGAATGCCCTCACGCGAGCGCTGGACATCGCACGAAGCCAGCAGACGAAGACTTTCGAGCTGCGCAGCGCCCTTGGACTTGCGCGCCTGCACAAGAGGAATGGTCGAGCGGGCGCGGCATCCGAACTGCTCGTTCCCGTGCTCGCCGAATTCGATGCGGAGCGAAATCTTCCCGAAGTCACAGAAGCGAAAGAGCTGCTCAAGCAAGAGCATTAAGGCACGTCCCGTGACCCAAGCCGGCGCCTGGGGCCAGGCGATGACGGTCACGAATTGACGTGCACGAAATCCCGCAAGAGCGGATAGATCTCGTTGTTCCAGCGCTTGCCCGAGAACACGCCGTAATGGCCGACGCCGGCCTGCATGTGGTGGACGCGGCGATAGGCGCGCACGCCGGTGCAGAGGTCCTGCGCGGCGAGGGTCTGGCCGATCGAGCAGATGTCGTCCTTCTCGCCCTCGACCGTCATCAGCCCCATGCGGCTGACGGCCTTGGTGTTCACCGGGCGTCCCCGATGCATCAGTCTGCCCTGCGGCAACAGGTGCTCCTGGAACACGTCGCGCACGGTCTCGATGTAGAACTCCGCCGGAAGGTCCATCACCGCGAAATATTCGTCGTAGAAGGTCTTGATGCTGGCGGCCTTGTCCTTCTCGCCCTTGGCGATGTGGTTGGCGAGGTCGAGATGCTGCTTGATGTGGCGCTCGAGATTCATCGAGACGAAAGCGGTGAGCTGCACGAAGCCGGGATAGACTTTGCGCAAGGCGCCGCGGCATTGCATCGGCACGTAATTGATCAGGTTGCGCTCGAACCATTCGATCGGTTTGCTCTTGGCGAAGTCGTTGACCTTGGTCGGCTGGATGCGGGTGTCGATCGGCCCGGCCATCAGCGTCAGCGTCGCCGGCCGCGAGGGGTGGTTGTCCTCGCACATGATCGCGGCGGCCGCGAGCGCGGAGACCGATGGCTGGCAGATCGCCACCATGTGCGGGCGCGGGCCGAGCTGGCCGAGGAAATCGATGAGATGCTCGGTGTAGTCGTCGAGCCCGAAGCGGCCCTCGCTGCGGGGAATGTCCCGCGGATTGTGCCAGTCGGTGATGTAGACGTCGTGGTCCTGGAGCAGCGTCTTCACGGTGCCGCGCAGCAGTGTTGCGAAGTGGCCCGACATCGGCGCCACCAGCAGCATGCGCGGCTGCTCGCCCACGCCGTCCTTGCGAAAGTGCAGCAGCGAGCCAAACGGCGTCGCGTAGGCGATCTCCTCGGTGACGCCGATTTCGCGATTGCCCACCATCACGCTGTCGATGCCGTAGGCCGGGCGATCATAGGTGAGGGTGGAGCGCGAGATCAGCTCCAGCGCCGCCGAGAGCCGGCCGACCACCTGATGCGACACGCCCTGCGGTACCAGGTTGAGGAATTTGAGCGCGGACGAAGCCCCCGCCCGCCATGGCGCGGTCAGGTCCATATGGTTCTGGAAGGCCTGATAATACATCGACATCATACTGAAACGCCCACCTGTCCCCGGGCCATTATGCAATATCGAAGCCAGACGGGAGCGGGACCGCCCTCGAAACTGGCACATCGCTTGCTCCTCATGTCGCGGGGAGCACGGCTCATGGGCACGCCCGCGGGGCGAGCGGGTGTCGAGATCAGGCGCAGGGAAGGGCCAAATGGCGAAGGCGACACTGACCATCAGCAGCAAGAACTACTCGTCCTGGTCGCTGCGTGGCTGGCTGCTGACGAAATTTTCCGGGCTCGATTTCGAGGAGATCGTCACCGCGCCAGACGATCCGTCCGCGCGCGCCGAAATCCTCTTGCTGTCGTCCTCGATCCTGGTGCCGTGCCTGCGGCACGAGGGCGCCGTGGTGTGGGATACGCTGGCGATCGCCGAATATCTCAACGAGGTGATGCCGGACGCCGGGCTGCTGCCTGGTGATCGCATCCAGCGCGCGCATTGCCGCTCGATCTCGGGCGAAATCCATTCCGGCTTCACCACGCTGCGCGCCTCGCTGCCGGTCAACCTGAAGGGACACTTTCCCGGCTTCAAGATCTGGTCGCGCGCACAGGCCGACATCGACCGTGTCTGGTTGATCTGGCGCGACTGCCTGGAGAAATCGGGCGGCCCCTTCCTGTTCGGCGAGCGGCGCACCATGGCGGATGCGATGTACGCTCCTGTGGTAACGCGCTTCGTCACCTATGACGTCAAGCTTGCGCCGCCGCTGAAGGCCTATGCCGACACCATTATGGCCATGCCCGAGATGCAGGAATGGATCGCGGCGGCGCGGGAAGAGCCGGCCGAGATCGAGGAGCTCGAGGTCGAATATTAGGCAGGTCTCGCGCCGTCCTGCCCGTTTCGAGAGCTGGCGACCGTCGCTCGGCAGGCACGTGGCGTGCCCTCGCCATGTCCTTGATGCGGTTAACTTTTGCCGCCAATACCCGGCCCAAATCCAATCCTGCGCTGCGCAGATATTGTGCGCGCGGGCGGCCGGCTGGCGACATCTAGCCGTGAACAGATGCGTACGAAGCCCTACGGCCGATTCGGACGTGATTCGTTCAGGCCGCGTTCCGAAGGTTAAAGCGGGAGCGCGGCCCCGTCGCATTTTGAAACACAGATCGCCGTCAGGCGGCGCCGCGCTGCTTCACGCGCGGCAGACGCCAGCCGATGACGGTTGCTTCGACCGCGATGCCGGCCTCGTGGTTGCGCCAGCGTCCCTCCACATAACGGCAGGCGAACGGCAGCTGATACGTTCCGCTGTGGTCCTCGCACAACACTTCGACCGCAAGGCCGGGTGGTGGTTCTCCGGTGCCATCGAATTCCGCCAGACGTCTATCGCGCGTTGCCATTCCAAAAATCTCCCCTAAACAAAGCCGCGGAAAGAACGCCCACTTCTTTCCGCGTGCCGATCATCGCTCCCCGTCCCAGGGAACAGGCGCAAGCTCACGCGAGAATGCGGTACGAGTGTGGTAGCCTCATCCGCTTGCGCGCAAAAAGCGCACATTGATGTGATCGATTGACGAGGAACCTTTCATGCTGCTCCGAAGCGCCGGCGTCTGTTTCGCAATGTTGCTGCTCGCAGCGCTGGCGCCGCTGCCGCTCCGCGCGCAGGACGTGCCCGGCATCGAGATCTGCACCGTCGAGAAGACCATGGAGCGGCGCACGAGCTGCCTGCAGAGCAATGTCGACTTCCTGCAGAAGTCTATCACCAAGCTCACGCTCGATCATCAGCAGAAGCTGGACGCGGCCAATCGCCAGATCGACACGCTGAAGACGAGCCTCGCCGGCTTGCAGAAGACGCTCGCCGATCTCCAGGCCGCCCAAGTGAAGACGGGCGACGATGCGAAGAAGAAGCAGGACGCGCCGGCGGCGGCGAAGGACGCTACGAAATAAGGCGCGGCGATCACGCGACGCGATATCGCTCCATCACGCCGCGATCGGGATCGTAGCCAAGTCCAGGGCCACTCGGCACCGCGACATGGCCGGTCGCATCGGCATCGGCGCGGCCGCCCCAGAGGCAGGCCTCGCGTTTCAAATAGAACATCTCGACGAGCCCGTCCTCGCGCAGTGACAAGAGATGCAGCGTCGCCAGCAGGCCCGGACCGAAATAGGGGGAGTGCGGCACGATCTTGACGCCGAACTGATCGGCCAGCGCCGCGACCTTCAGGAACTCCGTGATGCCGCCGACCTTGATCACCGAGGGCTGGGCGTGGCTCACCGCGCCCGCATTCATCATCTGGCGGAATTGATATTCCGTGCAGGCATTCTCGCCGGCGGCAATGTCGAGCCCGCCCTTGCTGCGGACGTCGGCGAGCGCAGCAAAGTCTTCCGGCGGCCAGACCGGCTCCTCCAGGAACATCGGTTTCGCGTCCGCACATGTCTTCGCAAACGCGATCGCCTGCTCGCCGGTGAGCGGGCAGTTCATGTCGACCATCAGCGGAATGGTCGGCCCGATCGCCTCGCGTGCGGCGAACACCGCCGGTGTCGTGGTCTCGTGCAGCTTGATGGCGCCATAGCCGAGCGCGAGCGTCTTGCTGCATTCGGTGGCGATGCTGTCGGGCGAGCCGATCCGCAGCAGGCTCGCGTAAGCGGGAATGGCCGTGCGCCTGGTCTCGCCGAGCAAGCGGTGGACCGGCACGCCCTCGATCTTCGCGGCAAGGTCCCATAGCGCGATGTCGAGTCCGGAGATCGCGAACATGGTGACGCCGTAGCGGCCGAACAGATGCAGATTGCGCTGGATCTGCTCCATGACCCCTGGGATGCCGGCCGCATCAGGTACCTTCAGCCCACGCGCCTGCGGCGCGATCATCTCCTCGACGGCGCTGCGCGTGGTGCGGGGGCAGACATAGGCGAAGGCATCGCCCCAGCCGGTCAGCCCGGCATCGGTCGTGACCTCGACCAGCACCATGTCGAGCGCGGTAATTGCGGAAGCGCCCTGGCGAAAGCTGGCGACACCGGCGTCATAGGGGATGCGGATATGGTGCGCCCGCACATCTGTAACTTCCATGACGCGGTTCCTCCGTGCTTTCTGGTGAGCGGTTTCAGAGACGCCGGGAGTGTAGCCACGAACGCCCGGATGTTGCCAGTAGCCGTTGCCCGGCTATCCTCATGTCAGGACCGCAATGCCGATCAAGCGGGCCGGCGGCATTGCTGCGCATCATGGCCGCGCTTCGAACGAGGACGAACCACCGTGAACCCAGCCCAGCGCGCGCTCTGGTATATCGAGAGCCATCTGGCCGAGCCGATGACGCTCGACGAGATCGCTGCGATCTCAGGCGTGTCGCGGTTCCACATCGTGCGCGCGTTTGCCGCAGCCACCGGTCTTCCGGTGATGCGTTACGTGCGCGCGCGGCGGCTGACGGAAGCCGCGCGTAGTCTTGCGAACGGTGCGCCGGACATCCTGTCACTGGCGCTGGAGGCGGACTACGGCTCGCACGAAGCATTCACCCGCGCGTTCCGCGACCACTTCGGCACCACGCCCGAAGCGGTAAGGGCGGCAACGTGTGTGCGCCACCTCAAGCTTCAGGAGGCGATCCTCATGGACTCCACCATGCTCGACCATCTTGCCCCGCCGCGTTTCGAAACCGCAAAGGCCTTCCTGGTCGCCGGTCCCGCCGAGCGCATCTCCTGCGACAATGGCGCCATGATCCCCGGTCTATGGCACCGCTTTCACCAGGAGGTCGCCGACATTCCCGCGCGCGTCGGTAACGTCGCCTACGGCGTTTGCTGCAACGGCGATGATGCCGGCAATTTCGACTACATCGCCGGCGTCGAGGTCGCCGATTTCTCGGACCTGCCGCGTCGCTTCGGTCGCATTCGCATCCCCGAGCAGCGCTACGCCGTCTTTACCCACGCCGATCACGTCGCCTCGATCCGCCGCACGGTCAACACGATCTGGAATCAGTGGCTGCCGGCCTCCGGCCTTAAAGCCGCGGACGCACCGAACTTCGAGCGTTATGACGAGAAGTTCGATCCAACAACCGGAAATGGCGGCTTCGAGATCTGGATGCCGGTGAGGGAGTAGGGGGCTTCCGCAACGCTGGCATACCGTCCCGCTTGCTTGGCAAGCCCCGGCGACTTTGTCATAACCGCAGGCAAATCTTGCGTGTGGGCCCGTGCCGGACATCCCGTGCAAGTCATAACAAGCAGCCGGGAGGGTCCCAACATGTCCAACGTCCGCGTTCTCGCCACCGACCTCGAATTTCCAGAAGGGCCGGTCGTGATGCCGGATGGTTCGGTCGTGCTGGTGGAGATCCGCGGCCAGCGCCTGACCCGTGTTCATCCCGACGGCCGCAAGGAGATCGTCGCGAAGGTGCCGGGCGGCCCCAATGGCGCCGCGCTCGGGCCCGACGGCAAGATCTACATCTGCAACAATGGCGGCTTCTCCTGGCTTCCGGCCGGCAAGATGATCATGCCGGGCCCGCAGCCGGACGATTACCGCGGCGGCTCGATCCAGCGCGTCGATCTGCAATCCGGCAAGGTCGAGACCGTCGTGACCAGATGCGGCGAGCACGATCTGCGCGGGCCCAATGATCTGGTGTTCGACAAGCAGGGCGGCCTCTGGTTCTCCGACCTTGGAAAACGCCGCGCGCGCGAAATGGATGTCGGCGGCATCTACTATCTCAAGCCCGGCATGACCGAGATCGTCGAGATCGTGCATGGCGTGCTGCCCGCGAACGGCATCGGGCTCTCGCCGGACGAGAACACGGTCTATATCGCAGAGACGCCGACGGGCCGGCTCTGGGCCTATGAGCTCTCCGCGCCGGGCACGCTGAAGCCGCGCGAGGTGATCTATCGCGGCGAGCGGGGCAAGCCGATCTGCGGCCTCGGCGGCTACCAGATGTTCGACTCGCTCGCGGTGGAGGCGAACGGCAATGTCTGCGTCGCCACCCTCGTCTCCGGCTGCATCTCGGTGATCGCGCCTGACGGCACCCTGGTGGAGCAGGTTCCGACCGGCGACCGCGTCACCACCAACATCGCCTTCGGCGGCCCCGAGCTGAAGACCGCCTACATCACCCTGTCAGGCAAGGGCGAACTGATCGCCATGGACTGGCCGCGCGGCGGTTTGCCGTTGAATTTCTTGAACAAGTGAGCCAAGCCGTCATTGCGAGGAGCCCGCGACAAAATTGCGAAGCAATTTTGCGCTGGCGACGAAGCAATCCAGGCTGCCTCCGCCGTAAGACTCTGGATTGCTTCGCTTCGCTCGCAATGACGCAAGGAGAGACTTTCAATGCCCTGGCCCGACCCCATCACCCTGCGCGGACAGCACGCCCGTCTCGAGCCGCTGTCGCATCAGCATCGGGAGGGGCTGGTCGAGGCCGTCAAGGACGGCGATCTGTCAAAACTCTGGTACACCGCGATCCCGCTGCCGGAGAACATGGGCAAGGAGATCGATCGCCGTCTCAGCCTTCAGGCCGCAGGCTCGATGCTGCCGTTCACCGTGTTCGATGCCGCCGGCAGGATCGTCGGCATGACCACCTACATGAACATCGATGCCGCCAACCGCCGGGTCGAGATCGGCTCGACCTGGTACGGCAAGAGCGCGCAGCGCGGCCCGCTCAACACGCAGTGCAAGCTCCTGCTGCTGCGGCACGCCTTCGAAACCCTGAACTGCATCGCGGTCGAGTTCCGCACGCATTTCTTCAACCACCAGAGCCGCCGCGCCATCGAGCGCCTCGGCGCCAAGCAGGACGGCATTTTGCGCAGCCACCAGGTCGGGCCGAACGGCACGTTGCGCGACACCGTGGTCTACAGCATCACCGCCGCCGAATGGCCGACGGTCCAGGCGCATCTCGAATTTCAACTCAACGACAAGCCGCGCTAGCTATAATGTGCTCCAGATTTGCTGCTCGCTCGGTCACCGCTCCCGCCTGGAGAGGTGAGGAGCGCCCGCTTCCGGCACCAATTCAACTGAGACTCATTGCGCGCTAAGGACGCTGCCACCATGGACAGATTTGACTATGTGATCGTCGGCGCGGGCTCTGCCGGCTGCGTGCTCGCCAGCCGGCTCAGCGAAGACCCCGCGACCAGCGTCTGCGTGCTGGAGGCAGGCCCTTCCGACTGGCACCCCTACATCCACCTGCCGGCGGGTTTCATCAAGACCTTCCACATGAAGAGCATCAACTGGGCCTACCAGCAGGAGCCGGGGCCCTGGACCGGCGGGCGCAGCATCTACGCGCCGCGCGGCAAGACGCTCGGCGGCTCGTCCTCGATCAACGGCCATATCTACAATCGCGGCCAGCGCATGGATTTCGACACCTGGGCGCAGATGGGCAATCGCGGCTGGGGCTATGCCGACGTGCTGCCTTACTTCCGGCGGCTGGAGAAGCGCGTCGGCGAGGGCGAGGCGCTCTATCGCGGCCGCGAGGGCAGCCTCACCGTCACCACGATGGAGTGGCGCGATCCGCTCTGCGAGGCCTTCATGGAAGGCGCGGTCTCGCTCGGCATCCCCCGCAACCCCGACTACAACGGCAAGACCCAGGAAGGCGTCTCCTACTGCCAGCGCACCATCAATAACGGCCTGCGCGTCTCCGGCGCCACCGCCTTCCTCAGGCCCGCGATGAAGCGTCCCAACGTCCATGTGCACACCCACGCACATGCGACCGAGATCGTCTTCGAGGGCAAGCGCGCCGTCGGCGTGCGCTACATGAAGGGCGGCCGCGGCGGTCATCCCGTCGAGGTGCGCGCCAACAAGGAAGTGATCCTCTCCGGCGGCACCTATAATTCGCCGCAGCTGTTGCAGCTCTCCGGCATCGGCTCGCCCGATCTGTTGCAGGCCCACGGCATCCAGGTGCGCCACGCGCTGCCGGTCGGCGAAGGCCTGCAGGACCATTACGCGCCGCGCACGGTGGCGCGGGTGAAGGACATCAAGACCATCAACGAGCTTCGCCGCGGCTTCTCTCTGTGGATCGAGGCGCTGAAATGGGCGACCGCGCGCCGCGGCCTGCTCTCGCTGTCACCGACCATGGTCTATTGCTTCTGGCACTCCGGAGAGAGCGCGGAGAGTTCCGACCTGCAGCTCACCTTCACGCCGGCGAGCTACAAGGAAGGCGTGCAGGGCCAGCTCGAGGACGAACCCGGCATGACCGTGGCGTCCTGGCAGCAGCGCCCCGAGAGCCGCGGCTATGTCCGCATCCGCTCCAATGATCCGTTCGCGCCGCCGATCATCCAGACCAACTATCTCGACGCCGAGCTCGACCGTCGCGTCATCGTCGGCGGCATGAAGCTGGCGCGACGCCTTTTGAAGTCCGCGCCGCTGTCGCCCTATTACGCCTACGAGGATTTCCCCGGCCCGAACGTCAACACCGACGACGAATTCCTTCACGCCGCCACCCAGCGCGGCACCACCACCTTCCACCCCGGCTGCACCTGCCGCATGGGTCCGGCGGAGAGCACGTGGGCCGTCGTCGACGACCAGCTCCGCGTCCACGGGTTGGAGGGCCTCCGCGTCATCGATGCCTCCGTCATGCCGCGCATGATCTCGGCGAACCTGAATGCGTCAACCATGATGATCGCCGACCGCGCCTCCGACCTCATCCGCGGCAAGCAGCCGATGGAAGCCGCGCGGATCCCGGAGATTGCGGTGGGCACAGCAGCGTAGCGTGGGTTAGCGGGCGGCTGCGCAAAGCGCAGTCCGCTGGCGTAACCCACCATTTCTGTCAGTGTGGAAACGAAAGAGGTGGGTTACGCTGAGGCTAACCCACCCTACGAGCTTTGCTGTGTCGCTCGTTCGTCAACCCCTTCCCGCAAAAATATTCCACTTTACCGAAATTCGGAATTGCGGCATACGTCGAAACAGCCCGGCCTGAGGAAGAGGGGCGGTTCGCGAGTCGTTCGAAACGCGGGCCGGGTTGCGGTGGACGCGGCAGCGTCGGGCGCGAAAGCTTCGGGCAGGGCGGATTGCTCTCCGTGAGCCCCAAGGCTTCGTGTAGACGAACGGCGCTGTCAGGTTCGTCTCGCCAGCAAGTTTCCGGCTCCGTCGACAGGGTTGGAAAAACTGCTGCGAATAGCGAACCGTGCGTACGGCAAAACCGTGTGGTCCTTTCTGCAAGCAGCTTTTCGGGGCTGTGGAAATCGGCCTAAGCCCCTGTAAACAAAGGAACTTCTCGGTCGTGGCTGGAAAACGGAGAGCCCGCCCGAAACCCGCCGGGCCCTATTAGGCCCTATTTCACCCTATGCGCTGGCGCGGCCCGATCTGGTGACCTTTCGTTCCTCTCTGCGCCGTCGCTGTAACGGCCACTCTGCGACCTTGCCGCCGCCGCTGCGGTCCGGGCGTTGCTGTTAGCCCTGCCGCTTCCGGCGCGCTGTACGGCCTTCCTACGAACTCGCGCCGTTCGCCCGTCCCCGTGTCGCGATGGTGACGCCTGCGAGGTTGGCGCGGGACCGCGCTGCCCTGGCGCTATGTCCGCTTAGCCCCTCGAAGGCAGAGATTATGGAGGTCAGGTCGAATGTCGCAGAAGGGCCGATTCTGTTGAAAAAGACGGCTGTTGCGACGCAGAGATATCAGTGATT